>DATJHO010000024.1:0-5768 GCA_035493835.1 Devosiaceae bacterium | reverse complement strand
AACCTCGTCATGCCCAGCATGGTGGCGGTGAACGTGTGGAAGATGTTCCCGTTCGTTGCCCTCATGGTCCTGGCGGCCCTGCAGGGAATTCCGGACGCCCTCTACGAAGCCGCCCGGGTCGATGGCGCCACTTTTTACCACGAGGTGCGCCACATCATGCTTCCGCACCTGGGTGGCGTGCTGGCCTCAGTCTCGCTGCTGCTGCTGATCTGGGGGCTGAACGGCATCACGCTGATCTATGCCATGACTGGCGGCGGCCCGGCCAACAGATCGCTGATCCTGCCCTTGCAGATCTTCAAGGAGGCATTCGAAGCCTTCGACTTCAACCGTGCCGCGGCGCTTTCCCTGGTGCTGTTCGTTGTGCTGTTCACGGTCATCGTGGCGCAGCTCTCAGTCTCTCGCGAGGAAAAGGCCGATGACTAGCAAGCCGGCAAACGCAACCTGGCCTACCTATCTGGTCGCACTTATCTTTACCGTTGCAGCGGCCTTCCCGTTTGTCTGGATGGCGATTTCATCGCTGAAGTCGTCCCAGGAACTCTACTCGGTGCCGCCGACATGGCTGCCGCGCAGTCTCACGTTCCAGAACTATGCCAATGTGTTGTTCAACTCGAATATCCCGCGCTACTTTCTCAATAGCGTGGTGATTTCGGTGGGCGCCTCGGCCGTCGCCATCCTGCTCGCGATTTTGGCCGCCTATGGCTTTGCGCGGTTTCGCTTCCATGGCAAACGAGCGCTGCAGGCATCAATTCTTGTCAGCCAATTGCTGCCGACCGCCACGATCATCGTCCCGCTCTACATCACCTTCAGCAGCTTGGGGCTGGTCAACACCTATGCGGGTTTGATCATCGTCTACCTGATCCACACGCTGCCGCTCTGCGTCTGGATGCTGATCGGTTATTTTCGCGCCATTCCATACGAGGTCGAGGAAGCGGCTCTCATTGACGGTGCGTCACGGCTGCTGATCTTGTTCCGCATCGTGCTGCCGCTCTCGATCCCCGGCATCGTGTCGACCCTGGTCTATAGCTTTGTCAGCAGCTGGAACGAGTTCATCTTCGCACTGGTTTTCGCCACCGACAGTTCGGTCAAGACCTTGCCGATCGGGTTGGCCGAGTTCACGTCCGAATTCAATACCGATTGGGGGGCCGTGATGGCGGCCTCGATGCTGATGACGCTGCCGATCGTCATCCTGTTCTTCGGCATCCAGAAGCTCTTTGTCGGCGGCATGACCTCTGGGGCCACCAAGGGCTGAGCGAAAAAAAGGCGATCCGGTGCAAGCCCGGATCGCCTTGAAACGTAGTAGCCGCTTTATTTACGACTTTTCCGCCGGGAGCGGGTCGCCGGAGGCGGAGGTGACGTGTCCGAAGATGTCGCGGAGCCGGTCAATCACCGCTTCCGGCAAGGGCGGCAGTTCAAGGGATCGAAGGTTTTCCTCGAGGTGCGCCGGGTTTCCGGTGCCGGTCAGAACCACGTCGATGCCGGAGGCGTGCCGGCAGAAGCGATAGGCGGCCTCGGCAAGCGGAATTTTTCTCCCGTCTTCGACCAGGAAGCCGAACGGATCTGTTGGATCGATTGAGGTCCGGTCGATTTCGCCACGCCCGATCAGGTCGTCGATGAGCGGGCGCGCCCGGCTTTCATTGGCGAGCCCGCCGCGTACCGCAAACATGCACATGGTGCCGATATTGCGAGCCCGTGCGCCGGGCAAAATGTCCTTCGCGGCGGTCTGGTTGAGCAGGTTGTAGCCCACCATGAAGACATCCCAGATGTCGTCACGCAGGGCCTGTTGCAGCACCGCGTGACTGGTGTCGCGGCCGAACCGCTCGGTGATGCCAAGGAACCGCAGCTTGCCAGCCTCGCGCAGACGGATCAGCTCGGGCGCCAGTTCGTCGCGACAATAGTCATACTGGTCGGCGCCGACGCCATGCAGGTGCAGAATGTCGATGTGGTCTGTTTCGAGGCGGGCGAGGCTAAGCTCCACCCGTTCGCGCAGCTCTGTCGCGGTGATCAATTCGGCCGCAGAGCCGTCCATGCTGTGGGTGGGAGCGATCTTGGTGGAGACCACCACTTCGTCCCGCCTGCCTTTGATAGCGGCGCCGACGATTGGTTCGGTGCCATAATTGGCAGCGGTATCGATGAAGTTGATACCGAGATCGAGGGCGGCGCGAACCAGCGCCACCGATTGATCCGCGCTCGCGCCGGTGGTCTGGCCCAGGCGGCTGTGGCCGCCCGCGCCAAGACACGCCGCTGTCACTTCGAGCCCGGTCCGTCCGAGCGTCACCTTTTGCATGCTGCTGTTCCTTCAGGTCTTGATTCCAGAGGCACCCTGCAGCGTATTGGACACAGCATAGTGTCGGCGGGGGAACTCTTCCCAATGCTGCCGCAGGCCCTTCTTGGGGTATTCCTTGTAGGGGTGCTGGCGCAGGCGATCGACGTCAATGTCGATGCCGAGGCCGGGCGCCGTCGGCAGTTCCGCCCAGCCGCCTTCGACCTTGATCTTGGACTTCGCGATCTCGTCGCAGGCATCGAGCCGGTTGATGAAGCACTCGGCCATGAGGAAGTTGGGAATGACCGCCGAAACATGGAGCGTCGCCGCGAGGCCGGCCAGCGTGCTGTTGTTGTTGTGCGGCGCGATCGCGACAGCGTGGGGCAGGGCCATCACCGCGATGTCCATCAGCGCACTGACGCCGCCAATGGCGCAGATATCGGGATTGAGGATGTCGGCCGCGCGCTTCTCGAACACCCGCGCATAGTCTTCCCTGGTGTAGATCGTCTCGCCGGTGACCACCGGGATGGGCTGGGAGCGGCGGACCTCGGCGACGAGGTCGATGTTGTCCGACAGGCAGGGCTCTTCGTAGTACTGGATGTCGTATTCGGCAAACAGCCGCCCGAGCCGAATGGCATAGGACGGCGCGAGCCGGCGGTGCATCTCGACCAGGATTTCCATGTCGGGACCGAGCGCCTCGCGCATCAGCTTGACGTAGTTGAGGGCGAACGCCTCATCCTCGCGATGAATGAAAGTGCGCCATGGGCCCGGCATCGGATCGAATTTGAGCGCGGTATAGCCGAGTGCCTTGACCTTGAGCGCGCGCTCGATGTTTTGGTCCATCGTGCCTGGCTCGTCGGCCCAGCCATTGGCATAGACCCTGACGCGCTCGCGCGAGGCGCCGCCGAGCAGGTCGTGCAGCGGTAGCCCCGCCTGCTTGCCGACGATGTCCCACATCGCCATCTCGATGGCGCTCCAGGCAGAGAGGAACCCGAGCGAGGAGCGGCGGATGACGAAGTCGTCGAACAACACCTGGCCGGTATGGCGGATGTTGAACGGGCTGCGGCCGATGAGGTAGGGGGCCATGGCCCGCAGGTATTCGTCGACGGCCTTTTCTTTCTCCGCGGTGACGTAAGCCTCACCCCAGCCATGAATCCCGGAATCGGTTTCGATGCGGCAGAACAGGAGGTTGCGGGTGCTGCCCGGATTGAAGAGGAAGCTTTCGACGTGGGTAATCTTCATTTGGTCCTCGGAAATGGTGGTGAGGGCGGCGCGGGCACCTTATGGTCCGGGCCTTGCAAAATCTTGAAACATCGGCTGGCCATCCCCGCCAATGTTGCTGTGGTTCAGGCGCCTCGTCCCATTGCGGCACGAAACTCGGCCTTGACCTTGTCATCGGGGGGATAGAGGCCGGTCGCCGGTTCACCGCGCTCGATGCGGGCTTTGACCCAGGCCTCGATGTCTTCCATTTCGGCCCCCTCGCGCGCGACCTGCGCCACCAGGTGGCGGGGGATAACGACCACGCCGTCGGGATCGGCGACGACGATGTCGCCGGGAATGACCAGCACGCCGCCGCATCCGATCATCTCCTCGACGCCGGCGGCGAGCAGGGAGCGATTGCTGGGCGCGGGCGCTACGCCGGCGCAAAACACCGGAAAGCTGCCATGCGCGATCGCATCCGCGTCGCGCATGGCGCCATCGGTAACGAGGCCAGCCACCCCGCGAGCGGCAAGCACTGCCACCAGCAAGTCGCCTATGGCGCCGCAACTCGTGTCGCCGAGCATATCCCAGACCACGACGCTGCCGGCGGGAATGGTATCGATAGTGCCGTGCAGATGGCTTTTGGGGCTGACCATGCTGGCGCGGTCAGTGAGATCCTCGCGTACCGGCACATTGCGCACGGTGAAGGCGGGACCGATGAACCGGGCGTTGTTGGGGTTGAGCGGGCGGGCGTTGCGGATGGTGCGGGTCCGCATGCCGCCGAGCTTGATCAACAGCCCCGCGATCGAGTTGGTGCTTACCTTCTCCAGAAGCCTGAGCGTTTCCGCATCGATCTGGTCTTCCTGCACGTCGCGTCTCCTTGATAATGCGAGGCTCGTCGCGCGGACGATCAGCCCTCCGCGTGCATTTCCGCAATGAGTGTTCGGATGGCCTCGGCGCCAAGTTGATGGTCGTCGTATTGGGTGAGGCCACTGACGGTAACAGCGCCCACGCATCCGGTGCCGCGGACCATGATTGGCACAGAACCGCCGCTCGAGGCGTAGTCGTCGGGGGACAGGTTGTACCGTTCAAACAAGTTTCGGCCTGCCTCGTCCATCGACAGCTTCATGTAGAGCGAACTGCGATGAAACCGCTCGACCACCATGCGCTTGCGCCGCACCCATGCCGCGTTGTCGGGCGTTGCGCCCGGCATGGCGCAGAAAAACAGGATCTGGTTCGGCTTGCTGATTTCGATGGCAATGCGCATGCCGGCCTTTGCCGCCTCGGCATGGATCATGCTGCCGAGGCGCCAGGCGATGGCGGCATCGAAGCGGGCAAACTGTAGCTCTTCCTGCTCGGCGAGCAGCGCCTCGAGGCGCTCTTTCTCAGACATTGGCTTTGGCCGCTGCGGGTTGAGGCGCCCAACCGCGTCCCACCGGGCGCAGCAGGATTTCGTCGGCGCGTACATGGGCCGGACGCTCGATCAACCAAAGTACCGCATCGGCGATGTCGTCGGGCTGCAGCATGGCCTCGCGGTCCATGGGGAGCGCGCCTATGCGCTTGTTCCAAATCGGCGTGTTGATCGGGCCAGAGCTCACCATGCAAACCCGGACGCCGGTCCCCTCGCACTCCTGCAACAAGGAATCGGTCAGCGCCTTCACCGCGAACTTCGAGGCCGCGTAGGCGGAGACGCCCGGCTGAGCGACATGCGCGGCGGTCGAGCCGATATTGACGATCGCCCCCTTGCCGCGCGCCTTCATGCCCCCGACCAGTTGGTGACACGTCAGATAAGTGCCCCGTACATTGGTCTGCATCATCTCGTCCCAGACCTCCGGCGAGATGTCCTCAAGCGCAAACCGGGCGGGGAGGCTCACCCCGGCGCAGTTGACGAGGATATCGATGGGCCCCAGCTCTGAGCTGATTGTCTGCAACGCGCTCGCGACGTAGTCATGATCCGAGATTTCGCCGGCAACGGCGCGGGTCTTGACTCCGACCGAGCCGCACGCGGCCGCCGTGGCCTCAAGCTTTGTCGCATCGCGACCGAGAAGGCCGACATGCGCACCTGCTGCAGCAAGTCGTTCCGCGATGCACCGTCCGACGCCACTGCTCGCCCCGGTCACCGCGGCAACTGTTCCCCCGATATTCAAACTTATTCTCCCTACGTTTATCGGTGTCCTACTGGCGGACGGCGTCCACCAGCTTGGCCAGCATCTGGACCTCTTCCGCGCTCAGGTCGGTGAGCGGGGCGCGGACCGGGCCGGGATCGAAGCCGCGCAGCTTGACGCCGGCCTTGATCGCCGAGACCGCA
>DATJHO010000023.1:0-15401 GCA_035493835.1 Devosiaceae bacterium | reverse complement strand
GATTTCGACCCCGACCTCCCGAGCATCGAGGCCTATGCGGGTGAGCTCAATCAGGTTTGGACGAACATCATCGACAACGCCATCCAGGCGATGAACGGCCACGGCTTGCTCGAATTGCATGCGCGCACTCTTGGCAACGCTGTCGAAATTCGGCTCACGGACAACGGGCCCGGCATTCCGCCCGAAATCGCCGCACGGGTATTCGACCCCTTCTTCACCACCAAGGCCCAGGGAACCGGCAGCGGCTTGGGTCTCCACATTGCCCACAACATCGTCGTGAACCGGCACCGCGGCAGGCTGAGTTTTGAATCGAGGCCCGGCCGGACCGAATTCAGAATCGAGCTTCCGCTGAAGATAGAACCCAGTCGTCCCGTATGAACTGATCGAGAAAGTCCATGACGAGATCGGCACCGCCGCCAAGATGTTGATCCAAACCAGGAAGGAGGGCGAGGCGACCAAGGCGGAGGTCACGCGCTACACCGCGTGGCAAGATACCGTCTGGGACGATGCCGATCATCCCGACGCGATCACGCAGACGATCGAAAAGGCCGTCCGGCTCGCCGAGGAGATATTCAAACCCGAGATCGTGGGCCGTGAGAAGCCCCGCCCATTCCTGCTCCCATGGCGCAGCGGCAGATGAACCTGCTCCCCGTGCGCTCTGCCTTTCGGAATTAAGGGCAGTCAAGAAGTCGAGATCAAGCTCGACAGCGGCAAGATCGCTGGCCGCGGCGAGGGTCGGATCGTCATCGCGCTCGCCTCATCGGCGCCACCTCCTGCACAGCGTCCAGATCCCATCCAAACAACCCTAATTCAAAATGCTTATAGGCACAGTATAACTATATCTGTTCCAACGAACATCATTTACGCTGCACTGTTCAATTGTTTTGCATTGTTGACGCCATCAAGTTCCGCCGGTAATTTGTTTTTGGCGCACGGAACGTCAAATGTTACTTATAGTACATTCGACGCCAGCCAACATAACTATTCCTTCCCTTTCCGGATTGTGCCCATTCGGCACGGGGGGAGCGGAGTCTTGCGGGGAGCGCCGCCCCAATCCCAATCACAGGTTGAAGGGAAAAAATCATGTCAAAGTCGGTGAAGGCGTCCAGTGACAGACCGGCCGCCCAGACAGACGGCGTGGACAGTATTCAACGCGAGATCCTGCCGATCCCCGATCGCAAGCATGTCGGGCTGACCACTTATGACGCCAAGGACCCGAACACGAGCTATCCGCCCATCGTCGACCTGCGGCCGCCCAAGGGGGCGCCAAATGTGCTGATCGTCTTGATCGATGATGTCGGCTTCGGGGCCTCCAGCGCCTTCGGCGGCCCGATCGACACGCCCACCGCCGAGCGACTGGCCGGAAGTGGCCTGAAATACAACCGCTTCCATACCACTGCGCTCTGCTCGCCGACGCGCCAGGCCATGCTCACCGGGCGCAACCACCATTCCGTCGGCATGGGGGCGATCACCGAGATGGCGACTTCGGCGCCCGGCAACAGCAGCATCCGGCCGAAGGAAAAGGCGCCGATTGCCGAGACGCTCAAGCTCAACGGCTATTCCACCGCCCAGTTCGGCAAATGCCACGAGGTGCCCGTCTGGGAGACGAGCCCCATGGGGCCGTTCGATCAATGGCCGACCGGATCCGGCTTCGAATATTTTTACGGTTTCGTCGGCGGCGAGGCCAACCAATACTACCCGGGCCTATTCGAGGGCACGACGCCAGTCGAGCCGCCCAAGAGCCCCGAGGAGGGCTATACGCTCACCGAGGACCTCGCCAACCACGCCATCAGTTGGGTGCGCCAGCAGAAGGCGCTGGTGCCGGACAAGCCGTTCTTCATGTATTTCGCACCGGGCGCCACCCATGCGCCGCACCATGTGCCGAAAGAATGGTCGGACAAATACAAGGGCCAGTTCGACGGTGGCTGGGACAAGCTGCGCGAGGAGATTTTTGCCCGGCAGAAGCAGCTTGGCGTCATCCCGGAAGACGCCCAACTCACCATCCGGCACAAGGAAATCCCCGCCTGGGACGAGATGCCGGAAAATCTCAGGCCGGTGCTCGCCCGCGAGATGGAAATCTACGCCGGCTTCCTCGCCCAGGCCGATCATGAGGTGGGCCGCCTGGTCGGGGCGCTGGAAGATCTCGGCGTCATCGACGACACGCTGATCTACTACATCCTCGGCGACAATGGCGCGTCGGCCGAGGGCACGCTCAATGGCTGCTTCAACGAGATGACGACCCTCAACGGCATGCCCGGCATCGAGACCGTCGATTTCCTGCTCTCCAAGATCGACGATTTCGGCACGCCCAAGGCGTACAACCATTATGCGGTGGGCTGGGCGCACGCCCTCTGCACGCCGTATCAGTGGACCAAGCAAATCGCCTCGCACTGGGGCGGCACGCGCAATGGCACCATCGTCCACTGGCCGCACGGTATCAAGGCCAGGGGCGAGCTCCGCAACCAGTTCCATCACGTCATCGACATTGCGCCGACCATCCTCCAGGCGGCGCGCCTGCCGCAACCGGCGGTGGTCAACGGCATCGCCCAGGCGCCGATGGAAGGCGTGACCATGATGCCGACCTTCGATGACGCCAAGGCGCCAGAGACGCACATCGTCCAGTACTTCGAGATCATGGGCAATCGCGGCATCTATCACAACGGCTGGACCGCGGTGACCAAGCATCGCACGCCATGGAGCGCCGACCAGCCACCGCCCTTCGATCAGGACGTGTGGGAGCTTTACGGCCCCGACGACTGGTCGCAGGCCCGCAACCTCGCCACCGAAAATCCAGAAAAGCTGCAGGAGTTGCAGCGGCTGTGGCTGATCGAGGCGGTGAAATACAACGTCGTGCCGCTCGACGACCGCGGTTTCGAGCGCATCAACGCGGACCTCGCCGGCCGACCGCAACTGGTGCACGGCACCAGCCAGCTGCTGTTCGACGGCATGCGCGTCACCGAAAACAGCGTCCTCACCCTAAAGAACAAATCGCATTCCGTGACGGCCGAAATCACGGTGCCGGAGAACACCCCGGCCGAGGGCGTGATCATCAACCAGGGCGGCGGCGTCGGGGGCTGGGCCTTCTATGCCAAGCAAGGCAAGCTCAAATACTGCTACAACTTTTTCGGCATCGACTACTTCTTCGTCGAGTCCACCAGCCCCATACCGGCCGGCAAGCACCAGGTGCGGATGGAGTTCAAATATGACGGCGGAGGCGTCGCCAAGGGCGGCACCGTCACCCTCTATTGCGACGGCAAGGCCTTCGGGTCGGGCCGGGTCGAACGCACGATCCCGATGGGCTATTCGGCAGACGAGGCCTGCGATGTCGGCCGCGACACCGGATCGCCGACCTCGCCCGACTACGGCCCGACCAACAACGCCTTCAACGGCGAAATCGCCTGGGTCCAGCTCGATGTCGGCAACGATGACCAGAGCCACACGATCCCGGTCGAAAATCACGTCGCCATGGCGATGGCCCGGCAGTAGTTCCCAATTCCAACTCCCGCGCGGCACTTTCCGCGCGGGGGGATCTATGCTGTGGGACTAGGCACCTGGATGCCAATGGCGGCGAAGGTCTCCAGGCCACCCCGATAGATCATGGTCGCGGCCACGAAAACGATGATGAGCAGCCCGACAAAACCGACCCAGCGATAGCGATTGAGCAATCGCGCGATCTGGGCGGCCGCAACCCCCATCAGCACGACCGAAAGCGTGAGGCCGAGGGCCAGCACAATCGGGTGCTCGTGGGCGGCCCCGGCGACCGCCAGCACATTGTCGATCGACATCGAGATGTCCGCGGCAACGATTTGCCAGACTGCCTGCCCCAGCGACTTAACCTGTGCCGGCGCCGCATCATCGCTGGCAACGACGTTCTGCGCGGCCGCTTCGCGCATTTCCCGAAACATCTTCCAGCAGACCCAGAGCAGCAGGATGCCGCCTGCGAGCAAAAGCCCCACGATCGCCAGCAGCATCGTGGCAAAGGCGGCAAAGGCGATGCGCAGTATCGTCGCCGACCCGATACCAATGACGATCGCCTTGCGCCGCTGCTGTGCCGGCAGGCCAGCGGCAGCCATGCCGACGACAAGGGCGTTGTCGCCGGCGAGGACCAGGTCGATGGCCACCACCTGTAGGAAGACAAGGGACGCCGCGAGGAACTCGTTCATGCCAGCGTGCCGCCTCCGTGGACCGGGGAGGCCAAGTCAGGCGGCGACATGCTTGCCCACCACTTCCTCGATGGCGACAAATCTGCCGCTCGCCGCCGAACGGCGCAATGCCGCGGTGACATAGACGGTTTCGAGGGCCAGGTCATCGACCACGAGGGTGTGGGAGCGCCGCGCCGGGTCGGCGAGCGATAAGGCAAGATCCTGAAACACATTCAGCGGCGGCCGCTCGGGGATGGGTGCAGCGACAGCGTCCTCGGGAACGATCCAGTTGACCACCGCATCACCCTCGGTAGTGGCGCTGCCGAGGGTGCCATGCACCTGCGCCCGCTTCAGGGTACCGCCGCCATAGCGTCCGTCGGGCAAGCCGCTGCGATAGGTCGTCGTCACCGTCATCGTTGCAAGCGAACCATTACAGAAACGCACCACCGCGCTCGCCGCGTCTTCGGCCGGAATGTCGTGGGCGAACACGCCGGTCAGCGCGTAGACCCCTTCGACGGCGCCCTGATACCAAAGCAAATGGTCAATGGCGTGAACCCCCTGGTTTAAGAGGCACCCGCCGCCAAGCTCGGCAATCGCCCGCCACCGGTTGCCCTCGTCATAATAGGCCTGTCCCCGGTGGCATTTGTTGACGTAATCGCCCTGTATGAGTTTCCCGAGCCTGCCTTCGGCGATCGCCTTGTAGATGCGGTACGGGGCGGCCATGTAGCGCGTGTCGAATTCGACAACCAGCCGCACGCCGGCGGCCCGCGCCGCGGCAAGCATCGCCTCCCCTTCATCGACACTCACTGCGGTCGGCTTGCTGACGATCACGTGCTTGCCCGCCGCGGCCGCTGCGGCGGCGATTTCGCCATGCATGTCGGTCGAGGTGTAGACGCCGATGACATCGATGTCGGCCCGCTCCAGGAGTTGGCGATAGTCGAGCACCGCGTCACAGCCGAAACGCCCGGCAAGCGCAAGGGTGCGATCGGGATCGCGCCCGCAGACCGCGACAAGTTTTGCCTCCGGCACGTCGGCCAGCATCCGGCAGCGGGACTCCCCGAACTTGGTCCCCACGATTCCCACGCGCATCATCGGACGATCCTCAGGTGATCTCGTTGCCTGCAATGAAATCCCAGTCGATATCCCAGCCCATGCCCGGGCCGGTGGGAACGTGAACGAAGCCTTCCGAATCCATGGGATCGTCAATCTTTGCGAGCCACGGTGTCTTGGCCTCATATTTGACCAGCGGATGCAACAGGCCGCGCTCGTAAAAGCGTCCCTGGATTTGCATGGCGCCCAGCGCGTGGAGGGTTGCGGCCCCGTTCTGGTGCAACTCAATGGACATACCGTGCGCCTCGGCGAGATGGATAGTCTTCATCACCGGCGTGAGTCCGCCGACGTCGAGAATGCCGGTCCGCAGGATGTCGCAGGCGCCGGCCATCACCCATTCGGCCCGGGTCCAGATCTGCCCGGGCGCGGTTTCCGGGCCGCAGATCTGCAGGTCGAGCTCGTCGCACAGCCATTTGTAGGAGCTGATGCTTGCTTCCCGCATCGGCTCTTCCATCCAGAGGAACCCTAGTTCCTCGAGCCCGCGACCGAGACGCTTCGCCTCCTGGCGCGTATATTGGTGGTAAGGGTCGAACATCAGGTGCATCTCGGGGCCGACCGCCTTGCGCACCGCTGTCGCCAAGGCGAGATCGCGATCGACGGAAGGGGCGCCGGGTACCGGCGGCATCCAGGGGTGCATCTTGTAGGCGGTGTAGCCCTCTTCCTTGCACTGCACCGCAAAATCGGCATAGGCCTCGGGGCTGGTGAGGCCGCCCTCGAGATCGGCATCGCCCACCATGGTGCTGGCATAGGCGGGTATCTTGTCGCGGAAGCCGCCGAGCAGCTTTTGCACCGATAGGCCGACGGCGCGGCCGGCGAGGTCCCACAACGCCACGTCTACCAGCGCCATCATCGAGTCGGTGAGCGTTGCGCCATTGCCGCGCTGCAATTCGGACAGCCGCTGCCAGATCCGCTCGCGATTGAGCGCGTTCTCGCCGATCATCATCGGTGCCAGCACGGTGTCGATGAGCCCCGGCTGCATGCCGAAGGCATAGCCCTTGGCGCCGCCGCGGGTCTCGATCTCGAACAGCGTCTGTCTCGCCGGCGTGAGCGGACCGGGGTGCGAGTGGCCGAAGGCGCGGCGGATCTGGGTTTGATAGGAAAAGACCCGAACGCCGAGCCGGGTGATTTCCATTTCCTTGTCGTCGTACATGTTTAAATCGCCATTCTCTTGAGGTCGTCGGGGCGGATTTCGTTGACGAGCGCTTCGCCGCGCATCAGCCGCCCGATATTGTCGCCGATCACGCGCAGCGCCCGCTGCCGCGTACCGAAAGTGGTGCCGGAATTGTGCGGCGTCATCAGCATGTTGAACTGGTGGAAGGGCATATCGGCGGGATAGCCGTCGCGGCCGGCGCCGGTCTCCTCCTCGTGCCACCAGCCGTCTAGCGCGGCGCCCGCAAGGTGGCCGGAGTCGAGGGCCTGGTAGAGGCCCTTCTCGTCGATCAGGGGTGCACGCGTGATGCTAACGAGATAGCTGCCCGGCTTCATCGCCGAAAAGCGCTGGGCATTGATCAAGCCGTTGGTGAGAGAAGTCAGCGGGGCAGTGACGACGACGTAGTCGGAGATGGCCAGCGCCTTGTCGATGTCGGCATAGCTGTGGGCGAAGGCGAGCTTGTGTTCGGCATAGCGCTCGGGGTGGAGGGTAACCATGCCGACCTTCATGCCAAAGGCCTCGGCGCGGAGGGCGGTCGCCTGTCCGATGCTGCCGAAGCCGACGATGCAGAGGGTTGCGCCGCTAAGCTCCGGGCCGCGCTTGCTTTCCCATTTGCCCCGGGTCGCCAGCGTGTCGTGGGAGCGCAGCACCTGCCGCGACAGCATGACCATCGCCATAATGCAGTATTCGGCGATCGGGATGGCCCCGCCATCGGCCGTCGCCGCCCTGATGCCACGTTCGGCCATCAGGTCGGGAATACCGTCGCGCAGCAGCAGATCGACCCCGTGGCCGGTCATGTGCACGAGCTTGAGCTGGGTTGCGGCATCGAGGAACGGACGGGTTACGGTGCGCATCAGCCCCGTATGCACATCGAGCGTCGGGGCAATGGCGAGCCGTTGCTCGGGCGTGAATCTGCTGCCGCCCTCGATGATCTCAGCGCCTCGTGGCCATTGCTCGATGACTACGCGTTCTTCCGGCGGAATGTCCCAATCGACCAGCACCCGCATGCATTAGCTCCTGTTCGATGGGGCGCCGCACAGGGCCCAGATCGCCGCCGTCAGCCGGCACGCCGGACTTTCTCGCCGGCCAGCGATGGTGAAGAATCGAGCAGCAGGCGCGTATAATCGTGCGCCGGCGCGTCGAAGATTTTTTGCGTCTCGCCCTGCTCGACGATTTGGCCGCGATGCATGACGATCACCCGGTGCGCGAGCAGGCGCACCAAGGCGAGGTCGTGCGAAATGAAGATGCAGGTGAAGCCGATCTCTTCCTGCAAGCGCATCAACAGCTTGATCACCTGGGCCTGGATCGAGACGTCGAGCGCGGACACCGGCTCGTCGAGGATCAGCAGGTCCGGCTGCAGGGCCAGCGCGCGGGCGATCGCGACGCGCTGGCGCTCGCCGCCGGAGAGCCGGGCCGGGTAGTAGTTGGCATAACCTTCCGGCAGGCCGACTTGCCCCAGCAATTCGCGAATCTTTTCGGGCCAGCGCCGCCGCTCGAGCACCGATTTGTGCACGCGCCACGGTTCGGAGACAAGCTCGGCGACGGTGCGGCGCGGGTGCAGGGACGCGTAGGGATCCTGGAAAATCATCTGCAGGTGCCGGCGCACCGGCCGCATCTGGCGGGGCGACAGTTTCAGCAGGTCCTGCCCGCGATAGACGATGCTGCCCGAGGTGGCATCGAGCAGCCGCAGGATCGTCCGCGCGAGCGTCGACTTGCCCGAGCCCGATTCCCCGACCACGGCCAGGATCTCGCCTTGGGCGATGTCGAAATTGATGTCGTCGAGCGCCACGACTGAACCGAAATGCTTGGTCAGTCCCTCGACCCGGAACACCGGCTCCCCTCTCTCCTCAGCGGGCATGGAGCACCTCCTCGGCGAAATGGCAGCGGGCGTCCCTGCCCTCGGCAATCGTCCTCAGCCCCGGCGGCACCTCGACACATTGCGCGACGGCGCGCGGGCAGCGCGGCGCGAAGGCGCACCCTTTGTATACCGTCGTCTTGTCCGGCGGATTGCCCGTGATCGGCTGCAGGTCGGACCAATGCCGTACCGAGCCGGGATTTGAGCTCAGGAGCGCCCTGGTATAGGGGTGCGCCGGACGGGCGAAGAGTTCGTCGATCGGTCCCTGCTCGACGATCCGGCCGGCATACATCACGACAAGGTGCTCGGCGACTTCCCGGGCGACGGCCAGATCGTGGGTGACGAACAGGAGCGCCATGCCGGTTTCCCGCTGCAGCTCATTGATGAGCTTAAGGATTCCGGCCTGCACCGTGACGTCGAGCGCCGTTGTCGGCTCATCGGCAATCAGCAGCCTGGGCTTGAGCGCGATCGCCATGGCGATGCAGATGCGCTGGCGCATGCCGCCGGAAAACTGGTGCGGGTAGTCGCAGAGCCGCTTTTCCGCATTGGGAATGCCGACCTGCTCCATCAGCGCGATCGCCTCGGCGCGCGCCTTGCCGCGCTGCCGGCGCAGCCGCACCGTCAGGATCTCGATTATCTGTTCGCCAACCGAAAAGACCGGGTTCAAGGCGTCAAGCGAGTCCTGGAACACCATGGCCAATCCTGGCCCGCGAACGGGCCGCAACTCGGCCTCGCTCCTCCCGACCAGCTCGCTTCCGGCGAAACGCACCGAGCCCCGCACTACCCCCGGCGGGTTGATAAGCCCCATGATCGCCTTGCCGGTGACGCTCTTGCCCGAGCCCGACTCGCCGAGAATGGCAACGCTCTCGCCGGCCTTGACTGCAAGGTCGATGCCGCGCACCGCCTGCACGGGCCCGAACTCTACCCGCAGATCGCGGATGGCCAGGAGCGGCTCGCGCGCGCTGCTTGAGACCGTGATATCGTCTCCCATCGCCAGCGCACTCATTTCCGGGCATCCTCGTCGCGCGATGGCGCGGCAACGAGGGCGGTTGCCTGCAAAGGATCGCCGCTGGCGCGAAGCCAGTTGGAGAGGAGATTGGCCGCGAGCGCGGTAATGACAATGGCCATGCCGGGGAACACGGTCGCCCACCAGGCCCGCGTCAGATATTCGCGACCCTCGGAGACAATGGTGCCCCAATCGACATCGGGCCGTTGCAGCCCAACGCCCAGGAAGCTGAGGCCGGCCGCCGCGAGCATGACCATCGCCAACTCCAGCATCGCCACGGTCAATACCGTCGGCATGACCAGCGGCCGGATATCGCGCCAGATGATGCTGAAATCGCTGGCCCCGATGGCGCGCGACGCCTCGACGAACACCCGCTCGCGCAGTTCGAGCGTCTGCGCGCGCGAGACGCGCAGATAGATCGGCAGGCGGCCGATGGCGAGCACCATCACCAAATTGATGACACTGGGCTCGAGCACGAAAAGCACCGCCAGTGCCAGAAGCAGCGAGGGAACGGTGACGATGATATCGCTGATGCGCATCAGCGCGGCATCGACCCAGCCGCCGAGAAAGCCGCTGACCAGTCCGATCGCCGTGCCGACAATCGTCGCCAACCCGACTGCCGCTCCGGCGACGATGAAGCTGGTCCGGGCGCCTACGACCAGTTGGGCCAGCATGCTGCGGCCGAGGGCATCGGCGCCGAGCACGTAGAGCCAGCCATGGGACAGGCTGAACGGCGGAAAGAAGCGCAGCCGCAGGTTCTGCATATTGGCCACATCCTGCGCGAACGGCGCGCCGATTGTGGCGACCAGCACCAGCACGAACAGCGTCAGCGCCGAGGCCAGCGCCAGGGGCGAATGCATCAGCAACCCGAGACGGCCGGTCGAGAACGTGCTCTTGAGGCGTATGCCGAGGGTGGGCCGCGCGGGGGCCAAAGTCTGGGTAATCGTCATCTCACGAAATCCGGATGCGCGGATCGGCGGCCGCATAGATCAGGTCGACCAGGATGTTCAGCAGGATGACGGCGATGCCGACGACGAACACCCCCGCCTGAATGACGGCAAAATCGCGATTGTAGACCGCAGCGACCAGGACCTGGCCGATGCCGGGCCAGGCGAATACGGCCGAAACGATCACGGCGCCGTTGAGCATCCCACCGGCCCGGTCGCCCGCGACGGTGATGATGGGCAATGAGGCGTTGCGCAGCGCGTGGCGGAAGGCCAGGCGCTGCCAGGAATAGCCCCGCGCTCGCGCATTCTGCACATAGCCGGCATTGATCGTTTCCAGCATGGCGCCGCGCACCACCTGGGTCAGCACGCCGAGCGGGTGCAACATGAGCGTTGCAACCGGCAAGACCCAAGAGGCGAGGCTCCCCTGCCCCGACGTCGGCAGCAGGCCGAGATTGACGGAGAACACGAGCACACAAACCAACGCGAACCAGAATTCTGGAATGCTGGAGGTGACGAGCGAGAAAAACGTAATAGCCCGATCCAACGGCGAGTTGGGCTTGAGCGCCGCGAAGGTGCCGAGCGGAATCGACAGCAGCAGCGTCAGCCCCATGGCGATCGCAGCGATCAGCAAGGTCTGCGGCATCGCCGAAAGGACCGCCTCGGACGCCGGGCGCTGCTGCGACAGCGACTGCCCGAAATCGAGCCGGAAGACGTTGCCGACAAAGTGGACGAACTGCACGAGGATGGGCTGGTCGAGGCCGTTCTGCTGGTTGAAGGCCCTGATCATGGCATCGGTGGCATCGACCGGCAGGTAAAGCGAGGCAGGACTGCCCGTCAGCCTCGCAAGGAAGAAGACGATGATCATCACGCCCACAAGCGCGATCAGACTCGTCGTCAGCCTGAAACTCAGGAATTTGATCATCTACCGCCTAAACCTTCCTGCCGGCCGTTCCTCATCGGGCTATTGGGCGTGCCTGACATCGGCGAGGTGGAGCTCCATGTCGGTGAAGCCGTTGGCCTGGTAGCTCACCTTGGCCGAGGTCAGCAGCCGGCTGTCGAGGACCGCGATCGGGATGACGATCTCCTGGTCATAGGCGCGCTTGGCGGCCCCCCTGTAGGCCTGGGTACGGGCATCCCCGCCAGCGACGGCCGCCGCAGCCAATTGGCTGTCGAGCTCCTTGTCGTTGGCGACCCCGAGCCGCCCCTTGCTGGTGAAAAAGTTCGGGAACGACAGGGAGGCGTCGCCGGACATGTTGGCGTGCGCCGAGGTGAGCAGATTGACCGGCTGGGTAAGCGAATCCGGCTTGCGCGCCCACGCGCTCCAGGCGACCGAGTCGACCGGCTTGAGGACGACCTTGAACCCGGCGTCTTCAAGCATCTGCTGGATCGCCTGATCCACCTCGCTGGCGCCGCTGAAGAGGTCAGAACGCGCAACGAGCGTGATCGGGGTATCGACCGGCACCCCATCCGCCTTGGCGGCTGCAAGCAGCGACTTCGCCTTATCCGTGTCGAAGGGAATGCCGGCGTAGTTGGGGATGTTGCCATTGATAAGCGGGGTGACCAACTGGTCGGTCGGGCTCCCGGAATGGTCCATCAGCACTTCGGTCAGCGTCTGCTTGTCGATCGCGGCCGCGACTGCCTGGCGGACGCGCAGATCGTTGAGCGGCGGCTTCTGCAGCATCGGTCGCAGATAGAAGACCGAGTTCGTCGAGTATTGCTGCGCATTGCTCAGCCCCTTGGTCTGGTCATAGGGGATGTCGAGCGCGATATCGGCTTCACCGGCCTTCACCATGCCGGCGCGCACGGTCGGTTCGGCCCGCCACACATAGGTCGCCTGCGCAAAATCCGGTGTCTTGCCCCAATAGCCGGCGAAGGCCTTGAGGGTGATCGACTGGCCGATGTCGCGCGCGGCCAACTCATAGGGACCAGTGCCAATGGGCTTGGCACTTTTTGCGTCGGCCGGGGTGGCCGGCGACGGCAAATCGATATTGGCGATGTGAGCCGGAAGGATCGGGTCGGGCGCCGCGGTGGTGATCTTCACCACCATGTCGCTCTCGACCGAGGCCGTGGTTTTGGTGGTGAAGAGCGAATAGGTCTGGCAGACTAGCTTGGGATCCATCGCCCGGTTAATGCCGAACGCCACCGCCTTGGCATCGAGCGGCGTGCCGTCGTGGAACTTGACCCCGGGACGAATGGTGAACCGCCAATTGTTGGCGTCGATCTGCGACCACTGGGTCGCGAGCAGCGGCTGCACGGCACCAGTCTGCGGATCGAGCCTTGTGAGCGACTCGACCACGTTGCCGCGCAATACCCGCGAATTGGCGTGAGTGCTGTCGTCGCAGACGTCGAGCGAAGTCGGCTCGGTGGGAAGCGCCAGAACGATGGAATCATCGGCGGCAAGTGCCGGTGCGGTGGCGAAGGCGAATGCTGCCTGGGCGCCAACGACCATTCCGACAAAAATTCGCGTTGAACGTTTCATGTATGCAGTTCCTCCACTCACGCGCCGCCGCCGGGGCGGATCGGGGGCCCGCCGGCGGCGCGGCATGCTCCCGAGGATTTTAGATCGGGCCTATTGCTTGTGCTTCACGTCGGCGAGATGCAGTTCGATGTCGGTAAAGCCGTTCGCCTCGTAGCTGACCTTGCTTGAGGTCAGCAGCCGGCTCTCCAGCGCCGCAACGGGAATGACGATCTCCGCGTCATAAGCCTTGCGCGCGATCTGCTGGTAAGCGGCTGCTCGGGCTTTGCCATCCAGTGCCGCGGCCGAAACAAGGGCGGTGTCGAGACTCGGGTCGTTCGCTACGCTCAGGTGCCCGGCGCTGCCAAAATAATTCGGGAACGACAGCGACGCATCGCCCGAAATGTTGTCGTGCGTGGCCATCAGCAGGTTGGCCGGTTGGGTGAGCGAACTGGGCTGGCGCAGCCACGGGCTCCAGGCGACCGCATCCACCGGCTTCAAGGTCACCTTGAAGCCCGCATCCTCGAGCATCTGCTGGATGGCCTGGGCCACCTCGTCCGAGCCGCTGAAGAGATCCGAACGCGCGACCAGCGTGACGGGCGTTTCGACCGGCACCCCATCGGCCTTCGCCGCGGCGAGCAACGACTTCGCCTTGTCGAGATCGAAGGGCATGCCCGCAAAACCGGCAATATTGCCGTTGATCAGCGGGGTCACCAATTGATCTGCCGGCGTGCCGGAATGATCCATCAGCACTTCAGTGAGCGTCTGCTTATCGATCGCGGCAACCACTGCCTGACGCACGCGCAGATCGTCGAAGGGGGGCTTGCGCAGCATCGGCCTGAGGAAGAACACCGAATTGGTGGAATACTCCTCGGCGTTGCCCAGCCCCTTGGTTTGGTCGAACGGGATGTCGAGGGCGATATCGGCCTCGCCGGTCTTTATCATGCCGGCGCGCACCGTCGGCTCCGCGCGCCACACATATTGCGCATCGCGGAAATCCGGCGCACTGCCCCAATAGCCGTCGAAGGCCTTGAGAGTGATCGACTGACCGACGTCGCGCGAAACGAACTGATAGGGGCCGGTGCCGATCGGCTTGTCGCTCTTGGCATCAGCCGGCGTCGCCGGGGACGGCAGATCGATATAGGCGATGCGGGCCGGCAAGATCGGGTCGGGGGCCGCGGTCGTGATCTTCACCACCATCTCGCCCTCGACCGAGGCCACGGTCTTGGTCGAGAACAGCGACAGCGTCTGGCACACCAGCTTGGTATCCATCGCCCGGTTGATGCCGAAAACCACTGCCTTGGCATCGAGCGGGGCACCGTCCTGGAACTTGACGTCTGGACGGATGGTAAAGGTCCAGGTCTTGTCGTCCACGCGCGACCATTTGGTCGCCAGCAGCGGCTCGACGGCGCCGCTCTTGGGATCGAGCCGGGTCAGCCCCTCGACGACATTGCCGCGCAGGACGCGCGCATTGGCGTTGGTGCTGTCATCACAGGCGTCAACCGAGGTCGGCTCCGAGGGAAGCGCCAACACGACCGAGCCCGCGGGGGCTGCAAGGACGGGACCGGCGGCCACGGCGAGCGCCGCTTGGGCGCCCAGCAATGCGCGGGCGAATTTGTGCCTTGTCAGCCTCATTACGTCCCCTCCATTCCGATGACCGGTGACGGAATCGCACTCGCCCCTGGCCAAGCCCCGGGGACATGCGCTGATTTCCGGCACGGCAACCGCTCCTCCGATCTGGACCGTACCCAGACCCGCGGAAGCCTGTCAACACTTATCGTACATGTTTTGCTTTCCACCCCCTCTCTTGTCTGAGGACTCTGCCCATGCCATGATTTTGGACCATTCATGGGCATGAAACCGGAGGATAAAGCATTGGCCGATATGGCTCCCGCAGCTCGCGCCCGAGGCAGCCTCGTGAAGCAGGTCAGCAACAATCTACGCAGCCAGATCGTGGCGGGGCATTTCCAAATCGGCGACAAACTCCCCTCGCAATCCCTGCTTGCGGCAAACTTCGTGGTCAGCCGCACGGTCGTGCGCGAGGCGATCGCCAGCCTTCAGGCCGACGGCTTGGTCGAGTCGCACCAGGGTGCCGGGGTGTTCGTCATCGCCCAGGCGAGCCCCTCACCCCTGCCCTTCCATGCCATTGATCATGCAAGGATTTCCTCGCTGCTCGAGATGCTCGAACTGCGGACGGCGGTCGAGATCGAAGCGGCCGCGCTTGCCGCGCAGCGACGCTCGCCGGCGCAGGAGGAAGCGATCTTTCGCGCCCACCAGGGATTTGCGGCGCTGATCGCTAAGAAGGAACCCTCGACCGCGGCGGATTTTGCCTTCCATCGCGCCATCGCCGAGGCGACGAACAATCCGCGCTTTCCCGAATTCCTCGACCTGCTCGGCCTGAGTGCCATCCCGCGGGCCGCGCTGAAGGCCGAAGGCGCCGAAGCGGTGCGCACCACCTATCTCGACAAGATCGTCGAAGAGCACCGGCAGATCGCCCAAGCCATTTCGGCCGGCGATGAACTGGCTGCAAGAGAAGCGATGCGGGCGCATCTGCGGGGCAGCCAGCGCCGCTACCGGTCACTGATTCAGGACGGTATGTCGTAACTTGTCATATCTATGTTGACCCTTGTCCGACGACTTGTTAGGCAGGACAGGCGAAGCCACAACAGAGGATGACGATGACACCCGAGGATCTCAAGGTCGCTCTCGGCGCGGGGTTGCTGTCCTTCCCGGTAA
>DATJHO010000022.1:0-22948 GCA_035493835.1 Devosiaceae bacterium | reverse complement strand
GCGCGAGGCCGTGCCAAAACTCTCACCGCGGCAGCAGCACTTCCACCCGGGTGCCCTGCCCCGGCCGGCTGCGGATCGTCATCAGGCCGCGGTGGCGGTTGACGATGTGCTTGACGATGGCAAGGCCCAGGCCCGTGCCCTTCTTCTTCCGGCTGCTCTCGGCGTCGACCCGGTAGAACCGCTCGGTCAGCCGCGGCACGTGCTCCGGTTCGATGCCGAGGCCGTAATCGGTGACCGTGACGGCGAAATCATAGCCCGAGCGGTTGGTGACCGGAGCCAGCGCCACATCAATCCTGCCCCCGTCGGCGCCGTATTTGATGGCGTTGTCGAGCAGGTTCTCGAACACCTCGTAGAGTTCGTCGCGATCGCCAGTGACCATGGTGGCGCCGTCCGGAACCTCGATGGTGACGGTGACCTGCGCGTCCTTGGCCTGCCCGATCAGCCCCTCGTTCACTTCGCGCAGCAAAATGCCGAGGTCCACGGCCGAGGTGGGCCGCAGATGCTGGCGCATTTCGATGCGCGAGAGCGACAGCAGGTCGTCGATCAGCTTGCTCATCCGCGCCGCCTGGGAGCGCATGATGGTGAGGAAGCGTTCGCGCGCTTCGGGATCTCGCGCAGCGGGTCCGAGGAGCGTGTCGATGAAGCCGACCAGCGAGGCAAGCGGGGTCCGCAGTTCGTGGCTGGCGTTGGCGATAAAATCGGCCCGTAGCGCATCGATGCGCTTGGCTTCTGTGAGGTTCTGCATGGTGACGAGCAGCAGCGGGGCCGCGTCCTCGTCGCCCAGCGGGCGCTCGATGAGCGGCGCCACGACCACCTTGTGCCAGGTCTCGTTGGGAACGGTCTGGTGCAGTTCGATGGTCTGGGAGATGCCGGTCCGCCGCGCGGCATCGATTGCTGCCAGCAGCGCGGGGTAGCGCAGCGAAAAGGCAATTGGATTGCCGGCAGTAGCGGAACGGAACTGCTCCGCCGCGGCGGCGTTGCGGTGCACGATGACGGAGCGATGGTCGAGGATGAGACAAGGGTCGGCAAGCGCATCCGCAAAGATCCGCAGCGATTCCTCGTTCCCTAGGCCGGTGGAAAACTCGTCGTCCTCGACCGGGTTTTCGATATCGCGTTCCACCGGCGCAACCAGCGCCACCACAGCGATCACCACAAAAGCCGCGCCGGCCTCCGGCCAGGTGAGGCTGCCCACCGCCGTCAGGATCATCAGGACCAGAAGCGTTGCGATGAGCACAGCGCGACGGCCGGCCAGGCGGTGTCCCCATAGCCGACGGATCACGGCGAGGCCCGCCGCGGGCGCTCTACCCGAAAGGTCCTCCGCCATCCTAGGTTACGCTCCAAATGCAGTGTGCGTTTACGACCTAAAAGCCGAGTCGTCATCCGGATCTTGCATCCCGACGAAATCCAGCGGCCGGATCGACCGAGGAGACATCCGATGAACGACTTGCTCGACAACTTCAACATTGACGATCTCAAACTGCCGAAATCGATCCGTACTGCCGCCCTCCGCTCGGGCGGCTATCCCTATGACGCCAAGCTCGACTGGGACGAGTATAAGCAGACTGTCGCCGCATTGCAGGCGGAACTGGTGGTGTTGGGCGAGCAGCTGCGCAAATCCGGCGAGCGCATCATCATGGTGTTCGAAGGGCGCGACGCGGCCGGCAAGGGCGGTGCAATCCAGACCTACCTCGAATTCCTCAACCCCCGCTACAACATCCACGTCGCACTGCCCAAGCCGAGCGACCGGGAGCAAACCCAGTGGTATTTCCAGCGCTACGTCGACTATTTCCCGGCGGCGAGCGAGAGCGTGCTCTACGACCGCTCATGGTACAACAGAGCCGGCGTCGAACCGGTCCTCGGGTTCTGTACGCCGGAACAGACGGCGCATTTTCTTGAGGAAGTGCCGCATTTCGAGCGGATGATCGTCAATGACGGCATTCACTTCTTTAAATTCTGGCTGTCGATCGGCCGGGAAATGCAGCTCAAGCGCTTTCACGACCGGCGGCATGATCCGCTAAAAGTGTGGAAGCTCTCGCCGATCGACATGGAGGCCCTGCCGCGCTGGGACGCCTATTCAAAGGCGCGCGACATCATGCTGGAGAAGACCGATACGGATTTTGCCCCTTGGACCGTGATCCTGGCCAACGACAAGCGGCGGGCCCGCATTAACGTCATCCGCTCGGTGCTTGGGCAGCTCGATTACGCGAGCAAGGACCCGGAAAAGATCGGGGACGTAGACCGAAAGATTGTGCTCACCGCCAAGGAATTCCTTCGCGATCCCACGATCGACTGAGTGGCCTCCCTCCGCCCTCTTGCCGGTCACGATCCGGATTTGACAGGGGGCAGCCCTGCCGCTCATGTTGGGCGGGGCGAGCGCAGGGGAACCCTGGCGCGCGAGCCAAGCCGGGGCACACATGGACCGTCAGGCAGGGATGAATTCACCAGGCGCTACCGGACGGCCACTGCGGCCGGTGATGACGATCAACCCTTTTGGCCGCGGGCCGTTCCTACTGGTGTGCGACCATGCGTCCAACCGCATGCCGAACCGGTACGACGGGCTGGGGCTCAGCGCCGTCGACCGCTTGCGGCACATCGCCTGGGACCCAGGCGCGCTCGCCGTATCGTTGCTCCTCAGCGACCTCCTTGACGCGCCGCTGGTCCATTCGACCGTTTCCCGGCTTCTTGTCGATTGCAACCGGGCCGAAACGGCGCCCGGCCTTATCGTGCCCGTAAGCGAATTCACCGAGATTCCCGGCAATCGTAACCTCGGGGAGGATGAACGGGCGCGCCGGATCGCCGAATTTCACGCCCCGTTCCACGCCGCGATCGATGCCGCTCTCGACCAGCGCGCCAATCTGGGCCGGGAGACGGTTCTCGTCTGCATGCACTCCTATACGCCGGTCTTCAGAGGAGTGCCGCGGCCTTGGCCGATCGGCCTGATCCATGGGCTCAACAGCGCCTACACCAAGCGCCTGCTCGCGGCCCTTACCGCGGCCGAGCCATCTCTCAATGTCGGCTGGAACGAGCCCTATGCCGGGCTCAATGGCGTGACCTATACGATCGAGCATCACGGCGACGGCCGCGGCCTTAACTCGACAATGATCGAGATCCGCCACGACGAGATCCTCGAACCCGACGGCGTCGCCCGCTGGGCACGGCTGCTGGCGCAATGCCTCGAGGCGGCGCGCACCAGCCCGGAACCGATTCCGTTCGATTAAGGCCGGAAGGGACGGAGCGCTATCGGGGGACTGCAAGAACGGTGCTTAGGCGGGGCCACTCGCACTTGGCTACCCCTCACCGGCCTGCCGGCCACCCTCTCCCCAAAGCGGCGAGGGTTTTTCATGCGGCTCCCTCGTCCCCTCGCCCCTCTGGGGAGAGGGTCAGGGTGGTGAGGGGTCGCCAAGTGCACAGACCTTTGTGCCTATCTCAGAGCATGGGACCACCCGCGGCCCGATGGCCTCAGCGCAACGAGCGCACCACCGCAGCAACCGTCGCGGCGCTGCCGTTTTCGAGCAGCGATTTGAGGTGGGCGGTTACGGTCTCGCGGAACTCCTCGTTGCTCGCCAGGTCGGTGCCGAAGACCTCGCTCACGGTCAGCATGCCCACCGCGAGGCGGATCGGCTCGTTATGCGAGGCATCGGCGATGGCGCGCAGGCGCTTGGCCAACGGGTCCTTGACGTCAATCGGCTGGCCGTATTCGTCGATGCCGGTGACGTAGCGCATCCAGGCGGCAACGCCCAGCGCGAGCCTCGTGATCGGCTCGCGCGCCTGCAGCCGGTCGCGAATGGTGCCGAGCAGGCGCTGCGGCAGTTTCTGGGTGCCGTCCATGGCGATCTGCCAGGTGCGATGCTTGAGCGCCGGATTGGAGAAGCGGGCCAGCAGCTGGTCGCGATATTTGATCAGGTCGACGCCAGGCAAATGGAGCGTCGGGATCACCTCGAACGTCATCAGGTCCCGGACGAGACGGGCGAATTCGGGCTCCTCCATCACCTGCGACACATATTCGTGGCCGGCAAGGTAACCGAGATAGGCGAGGCTCGAATGGGCGCCGTTCAGCATCCTGAGCTTCATGCGCTCATAGGGCTCGACGTCGCGAACGAGCTCGACGCCGACCTCCTCGAAGGGCGGCCGCCCCGAGGGGAAATGGTCCTCGACAACCCACTGGGTGAAGGGTTCGGTCATGATCGGCCAGGCATCCTCCAGCCCGATCATTTCGCCAATCGCCTCGCGATCGGCATCGGTGGTCGCCGGTGCGATGCGATCGACCATGGTCGAGGGAAACGCGATGTGCTCCCGCACATAGGCGCCCAACTGGGGCGAACGCAGTTCGGCCAGGCGGCCGACAATGCGCGCCACGGTCTTGCCGTTCGATGGCAGGTTGTCGCAGCTCATCACCGCAAAGGGCGACACGCCCGCCTGCTGCCGGCGCTCGATTGCCGCAACGACAAGGCCCGGCGCGCTGACGGGATTTTCGGGATCGGCCAGGTCGTGGACGATATCGGGGTGCTTTTCATCGAGCTCGCCCGTCGCTGGATCGTGGCAATAGCCCTTTTCCGTGACCGTGAGCGAAATGATGCCGATCGCCGGATGTGACATCACCTCGAGCAGCCGGACACGCTCCTGGTTGGCATCGAGAATGCCCACGATCGAGCCGATCACCTCGCATTTGGTGCCGGACGCATCGCGGACCGCGACGGTATAGAGGCCGTCCTGCGGGGTCAGCGCCTCCTTGGTGTCCGGCCGCCTGAGGCTTGCTCCAACGATCGCCCAGTTCGGCGCCTTGGGGAGAAGGTGCTGGACATAGACTGCCATATGGGCGCGATGAAACGCCCCGATACCGAGATGCACGATGCCCGGCGATATTGCGGACCGATCATAGGCCGGCTGCGCCACTTGCGGGGCAAGGGCGTGAAGATTGGCAGTGCTTAGACGGAGCATGGCAAGGTATTTCCCCCAAACGAACAGGGGGACCATAGTTGAGGGGCGGGTAAAAAGGCAAATCGCACAAGCTGCTGCCAAGAGCAATCGTTCGGGCGCGGCCTGCGGCTCGAAGTTGCGCCGCGCCGCCATCCCCGGCATAAGCACGGCGGTGAACTTTGGGACAAGGCGAATGGCAAAACGGTTCGTGAGCGTCGGCGAGTGCATGATCGAGCTCTCGGGAGGCGAGGCGCATCAGTACCGGATGGGCTTTGCCGGCGACACGCTCAACAGCATCTGGTACGCCCGCGCCCGGCTGCCGGCCGAGTGGTCGACCGACTACGTGACCGCCCTTGGCACCGACGCCTATTCGACCGAAATGCGCCAATTCCTGAGCGCCCACGGGATCGGCACGGCCCACATCCAGACGATCCCCGAGCGCCGCCCCGGCCTCTACATGATCCACCAGCAGGACGGTGACCGGCACTTCACCTATTGGCGGGAAAATTCAGCTGCGCGGCTGCTGGCCGACGATCCGGCGGCGCTCAAGGCCGCTTTCGAGGGCGCCGCCCTCGTCTATTTTTCCGGCATCACGCTGGCGATCCTGTTGCCGCGGGCGCGCGGGCGGTTGCTCAAGGCCATCGTTGCGGCGCGTAATGCCGGCTCGCTGATCGCCTTCGATCCCAATGCGCGGCCAGCGCTCTGGAAATCGCTCGCCACGATGGGCGCCGTGCATACGGTGGCCGCCTCGGTCAGCGACATCGTGCTGCCGACTTTTCCCGACGAAAAGGCGACGTTCGGCGATGCCAGCCCCGCCGCCACGCTTGAGCGCTATCTCGGACTCGGGGTTGGCGAAGTGGTGGTCAAGGACGGAGGCGATCCCGCCCATGTCGGCTTCGGCGACCGGCGCGAACAGGTCTCGGCAACGGCCGGAAAAGTGGTCGATGCCACGGGCGCTGGCGATTCTTT
Organism: Devosiaceae bacterium; assembly: GCA_035493835.1. Classification (GTDB taxonomy): domain Bacteria; phylum Pseudomonadota; class Alphaproteobacteria; order Rhizobiales; family Devosiaceae; genus DASZTU01. Next base: position 17,062 of record DATJHO010000022.1, on the reverse strand, counting down.
CAACGGGGCCTATCTCGCCGCCCGCCTCACCGGCGCCGATCCTGTCGAGGCTGCGCGGGCAGCCCATGGCGTCGCCGGCATCGTCATCGGCCATCGCGGCGCATTGGTCGATCCGGCACTGGTTGCCTGATCAGTCGTCATCGCTCTTGGCGCGTTCCTCTTCGCGATAGACGCGGCGGGTACCGGCGGCGGTGAGTTCGCGCTCCACCGGCGTCCGGCGGCGCGTGACCGCAACGCCATATGCGATCCCCGCGCCGAGCACGACGAAGCCGATAACGGCGAGAAGCCACGGCAGCTGCACGAGATTTTCCATCTTGCACCTCCTGGGGAGGGCAACGATGGGGCGTCGGCATGGTTGCCGGAGCCGTTCACCGTTTCGGGGAAACGCTGATCGATCTCCAAGTCTTTGTTGTGTCGCGTTTCCGAACCGGAAAAGTGGTAGCCACTTTTCCTGGAAACGCTTTGGGCGCCGGTCAGAACATGCGGTCGCCGATTTCTGCAAGATAGGCCTGTTCTTCAGGCGTTGTTTCGCGCCCCAGCGCCGCGTTGCGCTTGGGGAAACGGCCGAAGCGGCGGACACACTCCAGATGGCCGGCCGCTGCCTCTACGAACCCCTCGCTGTCCAGTTCGGCGAACAGCGGTTGGGCGGCTTCGTGGATCACGACCGATTCCGAATGCAGCAACGGCATGTAGAGGAACATGCGGCGCACCGGACGCAGTGTCAGGTCGTTGCGGGCGGCGATGGCCTCCTGCGCCAGGACCAGGGCCATGCCGTCCTGCGCGAAGGCGCGCGGATCGTTGCGATAAAGGTGGCGGGAGAACTGGTCGAGCACGATGATCTCGGCGAGCCGCCCCAGGGCGTTGCCCCTCCAGGAAAAGCCCTCCCCCAAGGCCAGGCGGGCGTGCGTTTCGCTGAAGCGCTCGGCGACCTCACGATCGAACTCGGGCTCTGCGCCCCACCAATCCTTTTCGCCGTGCTCCTCGAACCAAAAGTCGATCACCGCTTCAGGCGCTTCCATCCCTGCCTCCATAAACTCGTCGTCCTGGCCGCTTTGTGGGCGGCCAGGATGCAGAAGACTACACCGTGATGATCGCCTTGATGAGCCCCGTCCGCTGATGCGTCCAGACCGGCAGGTCGAGGGGAACCCGCTCCAGCGTTGTCGCATGGGTCGCAAGCTTGTCGGTGGGCACGAGGCCGCTCCGGATCGAGGCCATGACGTGCTCGAAATCCGCCTTGGTGGCGTTGCGGGAGCCGCGGATGGTCAATTCGCGGCGGTGTATTTCCTGGTCGGGCCAGACAAGGTCGCCCTTGATTACGCCCACAAGCGTATAGGCGCCACCCGAGCGGACGTGAAAGAGGCTCTGGTTCATCGCCTTGATGGAGCCGGTCGAATCGAACACGGCATCGAACCCGGTGCCCTTCCGGGCCTTGAAATCATCCCCTTCGAGATCATCGAGCCCCGCCGCGGCAAAGCCGAGTGCGCGAGCGGATTCCACCTTGTCGGGCGCCGCATCGAGCAGCGTCACCTCGCCCCCGGCGATCCGGGCGAAAAAGGCGACGCCGAGCCCGATCGGGCCGCCGCCCACCACGAGCACGCGGGCGCCCGGCCTCAGTTCGGTGCGCCTCACCGCGTGCGCGCCGATCGAGAGGAACTCGACCATCGCCGCGTCGCGCAGGCTGATGCCCTCGGCGGGGTAGAGATTGGCCTCAGGCATGGTGATTTTTTCGGCCATGCCGCCATCGGCATGCACGCCGATGACTTTTAGCGTCTCACAGCAATTGGTTTTGCCTTCGAGGCAGGCCGGGCAGTGATAGCAGGGCAGATAGGGGTTGATCACCACCGGGTCGCCGGCCGCTAGCGTCGTGCTGCCATTGGCGTCCAGGACCACGCCCGACAATTCGTGTCCCATGATGCGGGGATATTCGAGGAAGGGATGGCTGCCCTCGAAAATGTGATAGTCGGTGCCGCAGATGCCGATATGCCGGATCCCGACCCTGACCCAGCCGGGCTGCAGTGCCGGTGGCGTTGCATCGATCAAGGCCAATTCGCCGGGCGCGGCGCACAAGACTGCTCTCATCGTCTTCCTCCTGGATGACCAATAATTAGAAGCGCTGGCGCCTTCGCGCCATCCCAATGTCATTCATCGTTCAAAAAAGCCCCTGCGCGCCCTGTCCTCGATGTCACTCCGTCCTAGAGCGCACCATCACCGGCGCGCTGACCGTCGTGATCGTGTTCTTCGACCAATTGCGGACGCTCGGCCGCTAGCCTTCCTCCCGCCGCCGTGGCATGTACGAGAGCGGGAGGAGGTGAATGAGTTAGGAAGTCGGCGGCCCATGAAGTCCGATACCGTCTATAAGCGCGCCTTCAATCAGGCGCTGGAATTCGTCTCGACGTCACCGACAGGCGCATTGATGCCGTCGGAAAATGAGCTTTCCTCGCGCATCAAGGTCAGCCGTACGACGGTCCGCAAGGTGCTGCGGCAGCTCGAAGAGCGGCGGATCATTGGAATGCGCGGCGCCGAGCGGGTCGTGCTCCGCGGGCCGACCGCGGAAGATGCTTTCCCCGATGAGCAAACCGTATCCACCGCCTCGCAGGTCGAAACCCGCTTCGTTGACTTCCTGCTCAGCAGCGACCTTCAACCGGGGGCCGCGATCAATGCGCTCGACCTGGCGCGGCAATTCGGCGTGTCGACTACCGGCGTCCGGGAATTTCTCAACCGTTTCGCCCGCTTCGGGCTGATCGAACGGCGGCCGAACACCCGCTGGGTGTTCAAGGGCTTCAACAAGGATTTCGCGTTGGAGTTGTTCGAAGTGCGCGAACTGTTCGAACGCAGGTCCGCGCTCGCCTTCGCCTGCCTGCCTCCGGAATCGCCGTTCTGGGCCCGGCTCCGGCAAATCCGCGGCGACCACGATCAAATGCTTGCGGCGATCGATACCCGCTTTCACGAATATTCCAAGCTCGACAACCGCTTCCACCGGCTGGTGCAGGACGCCTCGCGTAACCGTTTCATGGACGATTTCTACGACGTGATGGCGTTCATCTTCGAGTACCACTATCAACGCAACGAGGCACTGGAGAAGGCACTCGTTGGCCGCCATTTGCTCGAACACATCGACTACATCGAGGCCTTGTTCAGCCGTGATCCAGTGCGGGTCGACGCGGCCTCGCGCCGGCATCTGGTATCGGCGCGGCAGATGCTGCTCGATACCCTCATGCCCGATCCGGCGCGGCGGGAGGAACGCATCGACGGCAGCGGGATGGTGGACCAGATTTTCACTCCGTGAGAAGGCCCGCCGACCGGCCCTCTCCTCCGCCGTTCGGCTGCGTTGGGTCCCTGGCCGGCCGCTATGGCCAAGCCGCGCTGATGCGCGGCTTTTTTCTTGTGGCCGCTACGGTATAAGCAAGCGAGCATATCGTTAGGAGAGCGAGCCATGAGCGCGGGCACCAGAAGCATCTTCATCGACGGGGAATCGGGCACGACGGGCCTGGGCATCCGTGAGCGGCTGGCCGGTATCGATGGCATTGCGCTCAAGAGTCTGCCGGCCGAGCTGCGCAAGGATCCCACCGCCAAGCGCGAGATGCTGGAGGAAGTGGATCTGGTGATCCTCTGCCTCCCCGATCAGGCGGCCAAAGAGACCGTCACCCTGGTCGAAGCGATCGGCGGCAACGGCCCCAAGGTGCTGGACGCCTCGACCGCGCATCGCGTGGCGCCGGGCTGGGTCTATGGCTTTGCCGAAATGGCGCCCGGCCAGGCCGAGGCGATCGCGGCCGCCAGCCGGGTCGCCAATCCGGGCTGCTATCCGACGGGCGGCATTGCCCTGTTGCGGCCGCTTGTCGAGGCGGGCGCCATTCCCGCCGACTATCCCGTGACCGTCAATGCCGTTAGCGGCTATTCGGGCGGCGGCAAGACGATGATCGCCGATTTCGAGAACGGCACCGCGCCGCATTTCGAGCTCTATGGCCTCGGGCTTGAGCACAAGCACCTGCCGGAATTGCACAAATATGCAGAACTCACCCGGCGGCCGATCTTCGTGCCGTCGGTGGGCAATTTCTACAAGGGCATGCTGGTTTCGGTGCCGCTCCACCTCGATACCCTCCCCGGCAAACCGAAGGCTAACGACCTCCACGCGATCCTCGCGAAGTATTTCGAAGGCGCCGAGCAGGTTTTCGTCGTGCCGATGGAAGGTGACATGACCGGCCGGCTGGAGCCGGAGGCGCTCAACGACACTGACCGGATGGAGCTTCGCGTCTTCGGCAATGAGGAACACCGCCAAGCGGTGCTGGTGGCGCGGCTCGACAATCTCGGCAAGGGCGCGTCCGGCGCCGCCGTGCAAAATCTAAAGCTGATGCTGGGGCTCTGAAGCAAGACCATGAACTTTGCCAGCGACAATTGGGCGGGCGCCACGCCCGAGGTGATGCTCGCGCTTTCGCGCCACAATGAGGGGTTTGCCGCTGCCTATGGCGGGGATGACGTCACCAGTTCGGTCGAGCGGCGATTTGCCGAGACCTTTGAACGGAACGTGGAGCTCTTCTTCACGGCGACCGGCACGGCCTCGAACGCGCTCTCGATGGCGGCGGTGGCGCGGCCGGGCGGCCTTATCTTCTGCAGTGCCGATGCGCATTTGCGCAACGACGAATATGGCGCGTCCGAATTCTTCACCCAAGGCATGAAGGCCGTGGACGTGCCCTGCCAGTTCGGCAAGATCAACGCGGCGGACCTTGAAGCCACTTTGGCTCGCTTTCCGGAGGGCAACCGCACCGGCCGTCCCGTGGTCTTGAGCCTGACCAATGCGACGGAGGCCGGCACGCTCTATTCAGTCGCCGAAGTCGCGGTGCTTTCGGCCATCGCGCACCGCCACAACATGCTGGTGCACATGGACGGCGCGCGCTTCGCTAATGCGGTCGTGGGCCTTAGTGTATCCCCCGCGGCGCTGACGTGGCAGGCGGGCATCGACCTCATGTCCTTCGGCGGCACCAAGAACGGCTGCTGGGCGGCCGAAGCGATCGTAGTGTTCGAGCCGGGCAAATTCCCCGATCTCCACGTCCTCAAATCGCGCGCGGGCCATACCTTTTCGAAGGCCCGGTTCGTCGCGGCCCAGTTTGAGGCCTATCTCGAAAACGGCAACTGGCTGAAGACCGCCGCCCACGCCAACGCCATGGCCAAGCGGCTTGCCGATGGTTTTGCCACAAAGGCCCGGCTCGGTTGGGCACCCGGGGCCAACGAGGTGTTTCCAGTCTTGCCGAAGGCGACGATCGCCCGGCTCAGGGAAGCAGGGGCATCGTTTCATCCCTGGTCGGCCAGCGAGGTCGAGGCCGGGCCGGACGAGCAATTGGTGCGGCTGGTGACGGCCTGGGCGACGAAGGTAGAAGAGGTCGACCGGTTCCTGGGGCTGGTTTAGGCAGGAATTATTGCGGCGCGGAGCCTTGATCCCTCCCCGCAAGCGGGAGGGAGACGAAGGATCCGCCTGGGCCGGATGGGGCCGCTCACCCCACCAGCACCCGCACGCGGTTGCCAGAAGGATCGGCCGTTTCGAGCCCGCCTTCGATTTCCTTCACTTCGGCCCCAACCGCGGGCAAGCGCCCGCGAACCTCGCCCAGCGTTTTTTCGTCCGGCACCAGGATAGTGAAATACCGCAACCCCGCGGCGCCGGGCGGGGGCAGCGCGGCGTTCTCGCCGGCCCAGATGTTGAAGGCGATGGCGTGCGGGGGATAATCCAGCCCCACATCGCCCATGCCGAACCTGCGGATGATGAAGAGGCCGCCATACCCGAGCCCATCGCGGTAAAAGCGCATGGCGGCTTCGAGGTCGTTGACGTGGAGATGGACGTGGCCCACCCGGGTCCCTTGCGGCAGGCTCGGCTGCAGCACTGGGTTTTCGCCAAGTTCGGCCAACAGGCCATCGAGATCGATCGGCTCGCGGCCGGAATGGGGCTTGCCGTCGGCCGCGGTAACATAGACGCCCGCCTCGGGGTCGCCGATAGCGCCGCGCCAGGGTGTCTCGAAGGTGATCTCGATGCCGTTGCCGTCGAAATCCCAAAGATAGATCGCTTCTGAAACCAGATGGTCGGTGGGCGAAATCCGGACCCGGCGCTGCAGGGCGCGCACCGCCATCTGCGCAAAGTCCTGCCGGGTGGGCACATGGATGGCGACGTGATAGAGCCCGATGGTGTGCTCGATCACCGGCTGGCTGGCGCCTAGTTGCAGGGTGATCAGCACCGTGTCGCCGACGCCGAGGTTAAGTTCGGTCGGCGTTTCAGAGACGAGCGATAGCCCCACCACGTCCTGCCAGATGGCGAGCGCCTTATCCTGATCCCTTACCGCGATGCGGACTGGACCGAAATGCGTGCTCGTCGGCAGGCGGGACAGGCTGCGCACCTGGCTTTGGGATTCGACGGGAAAGATCATTTTTCCTCACCGGCAGGAATTGCTGTCGAGGAGAAATATAGGTGGCGGTAGCGCCAAGGCTATCCAGTGTAGACCGAAGGCATTGTTCGGTATTCGGCGCCAGCGGGCGCGGCGCGTGCGCTTCCAAACTCAGGCAAAACTCTTCAGCACGCGACGCCGGTATCGGCTGGCGAGGTAGATCACGGCGGCTGCGAAGAGGAGACCGGCAATCAAGGAGGGCCAGTTGACCGCGGAGATGAGCCGGCCCGCAAGGCCTGTAATGTCGATGGGGCCGCCCGACAGGACGGCAATCTCGAGGTCGACTGTATCGAAGTTGAAGCTCAGCCTCTGCCGCAAGAAGCCCAGTATGTAGCTGCCGCCAGGGGCTGCACCCAAATCGACTGCCCCCTCGAAGGCGGAAAACACCACCGGGATCAACAGCGCCAACGGAATGCTCCAGCGGCCGAAGGCGGTCGAGAGCGCGCCGACCCAGGCGAAGAACGGCGCATACCAGAGCAACGCCAGCACCAGGTAGAGGAGCGCCACGAGACTGATCTGCATCCAGGAGACGGCAATGGCGCCGACATTGGCCGGCCCGAGCAGCGGCAGGATGTGCGGGGCAACCAGCGATGCCAGCCCCGCGATGATACCCGTGACCAGCAAGGCGATGAAGACCATGGCCGGCAGCACGGTCATCCCCGCGACCAGCTTGCTCATCAGCACGGCGTAGTCGCTGACCGGCATGGATTTCCAGAACAGCATGGAATTGTCGCGCCAGTCGGAATTAAAACTGTCGGCGAAATAGAAGAACAGCGCGATGAAGAGATACGCCCACCAGAGCCCACCGAGAACGAAATAGGCGCTGTCGAAGACCCGGTAGCCGACGGGGTTGCCCCCGACCGCGAAGCGGGTGTGGCCGGAGACGAGGGCCGCAACGGTGAGCGCCGTAACGATCGCGATCAGAATTAGCGGCGCGTAGAGGAACACCGGCCGATATTGCAAATATTCGCGGCGGACCAGGGTAAAGAAGGCCATCATCTGGCGTCTCCCGCGGCCGGCGCGCGCTGCATCAGGGCGACGAAGAGATCGCTGAGGGACGGCGTCGAAACCGCCCCCAGGGGTTCAAGCGCCGCTCGCTCGATATCATCGAAGATCATCACCGTCTGCCCGAAACGGGTTTCCTCGAACACCGGTTGGAGGGCCCGCGCCGCTTCGGAGCCGCTGGGACTTGCGACCAACTGCACGAAGCGCCGGCCGACCTCCGCCATGGGCGCATCGAGGATCAGCCGCCCGTCGCGCATGAACATGATGTCGGTCAGCAGGGATTCGATCTCGTCCACCTGGTGGGTGGTAATGAGCAGCGTCCGCTCGGCGGTCATGTAGTCCTCGGCCAGCCGCCGGTAGAAGCGCTTGCGGAAAGTGATGTCGAGGCCGAGCGTCGGCTCGTCCAGCACCAGGAGCCGCGCCTCGATCGCCATCACCACCGCCAGATGCAGCTGCGCCAGCATGCCTTTCGACAAATTGCCGATCTTGGCGCCCGGCTTGACGTCGGAATCCGCGAGCAATTCCTTGGCTCGGGCGGGCGAAAAATGCGGGTGGATGCCAGCGACCACCTGCAGCAGGTCGCGGACCGAGAGGAACCGCGGCAGGCTCGCAACGTCAGAAATGAACGCCACGTCGTGCATCAGCCGCGCCCGATGGGCGAAGGGATCGAGGCCGAGCACCCTGATGCTACCCTCGCAACTGGTGAGGCCGAGCATGGCGTTGAGCGTCGTGGTCTTGCCGGCGCCATTGTGGCCGACGAGCCCATAGACGCGACCGGCTGGAATCTCGAAATCGAGGCCGTGCAAGATCTCGCGCGAGCCATAGCGCTTGCTGAGGCCACGCGCGACCACGATCGGCGGGGCAGCGGCTTGTGCGCTGGCCGCAACAGTGGAATTGGTCATGCCGGCTCCGCAAACCGTTGTCCTCGCGGCACACTAGCGCAACTCGGTCCGCGAGGCGATTGCGGCAATGCCATTGCCGATGCTATTTGCAGCACTAGGATCACGGCATTTTAACATTGACCTGCGCAAGTCTTTATAGGCCACGCCGGCCGAATGACAAAGCAACGAGGGCAGGATCAATGACCGACATACTGGAGTACTGCAGCAGCGAACCGGTCGTGCATTTCGAACCAGGCGAGACGATCATCCTCGAAGGCTCCCGGATGGGCAAGCTCTTCATCCTCAAACAGGGCCAGGTGGAAGTGATCCGCCGGGAGACCCAGGTGAGCTATATTGACGAGCCGGGCTCGATTTTCGGCGAGATGTCGGTGCTGCTCGACATGCCGCACAGCGCCACCGTGAAGGCGCTGTCGGCGGTCGACGCCCATGTGGTCGTTGAGGCCGTGCAATTCCTCGAATCGCGGTCGGAGGTGGCGATCCATCTGGCGACGCTGCTGGCGCGGCGGCTCTATTACACCACGACTTATCTGGTCGACCTGCAGCAGCAGGCCGAAGGCAAGCGGCGCGATCTGGACATGGTCGACCGGATTCTCGGGTCGCTGCTCGACGAGACGCCGGAGCCGGAGCAGCGCGAGATAAGCTCACCCTGAGGGCAATTCCCGGCCGCCTTGAACTCACGCCGAGCCTATCGAAGGGCGAGGTTCCTACATCGCTCCCATTGCCACCAGCGCAAGCCAGGTCATGCCGATATAGGTGAGTTGATGGAACAACTGGTCGAGCCCATGCAGGGCCCAGAAGCGCTTGGCTCGCGTTTCGGGATCGACGCCCTGCCCATAATAGACCTTGGCGAAATCGAAGGCGTAGTGAACCACGAATTCGGCGACAACGATGCCCAGCAGCGCCGGCAGCGGCACTCGGGCGATCGCTAATACAACTGCCGATGCCACGGCATGCACGCCGGCATGGGCGTAGCCACCGGGCGCATCGAGCCTGCCTTTTCCGGCAATCATCCAGCCGGTTTGCAGCAGATAGTCGGCAATGAAATGCTTGATTTCGAACCCGGTGAGCAGCAAGAGGACCCAGCCGAACGTCACTGCACTTTCTCCTTGCCTTGGTCTTGTGTTCCATCTCGGGACCCACCGAAATGAACCCAACCTGTTGCGCGGCCGCGGGTGTGCTCGAACGGTAAGAGCATTTGCATCTAATTCGCACAGACTGGCAGCGCTGACCACACCCAAGCTGAATACGTAGTTCAGCTGGGGTTAAGGTCGAACGAAGTTTAGCTCGCGAGTGGAACGGTAGCGAAGTATCTGCCTCTTTACGCGGCCGGGCAAAACAGGCCAGATCATTACTTTTTGCAATGAAGCCATGACTAGAGCGAGGGGCTGATCTCGAGCCGTTTTCGCTGTCGGTAATAAGTCTCTGACGATGCCTGCATTTCCGCACCGCGGAGACACTTCACGGCCGGTTAACCCTCGCCCCATCCTCACGCAAATGCATAAAAATCCGGCTTGATACGCGAAGGGTACTTATTATATGTGGGCTTATCATAAGCACGCATAGCGATGTGACCCGCTCCCGATGAAACCCGACCACAAAACTTTCGGTTACATGATTCACGACGTAGCCCGGCAGCTGCGGCGGCGTTTCGATACCGAAGCGCAGCGGCACGATCTGACGCTTCCGCAATGGCGCGTCATCTCGCAGCTGTCGCAGGCGGATGGGCTGTCCCAGGTGACGCTTGCCGGGTTGACCGAAACCGACCCGATGACGCTGAGCGGCGTTGTCGAGCGGCTGGAAGCGAAGGGGCTGGTCCAGCGAGTGCCGGCTCCGAACGACAACCGCGCCAAGATCGTCATGATCACCGACAAGGCGCTGGCGCTGGTCAGTGAGATGAAACTCTTGGTCACCGAGCTCTACGAGGAAGCATTCGTCGGTGTTTCCGAGACCGACCGAGCCACGACACTGCGCGTGCTGAACCAGATGAGCGCGAACCTTTCTGGCCTTCGAGCCACAAATAATAGGGATGAATTGGTATGAATGCGCGAGTGACCCCGCCCGGCAAGGGCGAAGCCGAAGTCGTCAGAATGCCGGCGACAGCCGAAGCCCCCAAGCCCGCGCAGCCGAGCCCGGCGCCCGCGCCGGTGGCAGCGGCACCCGAACCCGAGCCAAAGAAGAAGGGCTCCCGGCGCCTGGTGCTGATGATCGTGGTGCCGTTGGTGCTGGTCGTGGCGGGCGGCTATTTCTACCTGAACGGCGGGCGCTACCAGGATACCGACAACGCTTATGTGACGCAGCCGATCGTTTCGATTTCGCCTGAGGTGGCTGGGCGGGTGATTGAGATCCCGGTCAAGGAAAACCAGTACGTCAAGGCCGGACAGGAGCTGTTCAAGCTCGATCCGCAGCCGTTCCAGATCGCGCTCGAGCAGGCCAACGCGCAACTCGCCTCGGCGCGGCTCAATGTTGAACAGCTCCGCGTCAACTACCAGACGGCGGTGGCCAAGCTCGACACGGACCAGCAGACGCTGGTCATTCAGCAGCGGACGCAGCAGCGCAACCTCGATTTGCTGTCCAAGGGCGTTGCCTCGCAGACCACGGTCGATCAGGGCGCACTCGCCGTGCAGACGGCGCAGCAGAACGTCGATCTCGACAAGCAGGCCGTGCAGGGCGCCTTGGCCGCGCTCGACGGCAACCTGAACATCAAGACCGACGATCATCCGACGGTGAAGGCGGCGCTGGCCGCCGTCGACAGCGCAAAGCTGAACCTGCAGAACGCCACGGTCGTGGCGCCGGCAGCGGGCGTGATCAGCCAAATCCCGATATTCAATGTCGGCCAATACGTGGGGCCCGGCACCACCATCGTCAGCCTCGTCGAGACCGATGACAGCTGGATCGAAGCCAATTTCAAGGAAACGCAGCTCGGCTCCATCAAGGTCGGCCAGCCGGCCGAAGTGGTGATCGACAGCTATCCGGGCACCAAGCTGCACGGCACGGTCGAGAGCCTGGGGGCAGCGACAGGCGCCGAGTTCTCGCTGATCCCGCCGCAGAACGCCACCGGCAACTGGGTGAAGGTGGTGCAGCGCGTGCCGGTCCGTATCCAGGTCACGCCCAATCCAGAGCAGCCGCTGCGTAGCGGCATGAGCGCCGAGGCCACCGTCGATACCGGCAAGACCGTACTCGACCAGATGCTGAACCGCTGATCGCATCCATGGCGCGGCGTCCGCCGCGCCCCACTCTCTTTCGGATCGGAGGCCACAATGGCCAAGGCACCGCAAACCCTTTCCGCGCCCGCAATCATCGTCAAGAACCGCGCCATGCTGACAGTGGCGGTGATGCTCGGCACCGTCATGCAGGTGCTCGACACGACGATCGCCAACGTCGCGCTGCCGAACATGTCGGCCTCGCTTGGCGCGGCCCAGAACGAAATCACCTGGGTGCTGACTTCCTATATCGTGGCCGCCGCCATCGCGACCCCGGTCACTGGCTGGCTTTCCGACCAGATCGGGCAGAAGCGCCTTTTCGTCATTTCGGTTGTCGGCTTCACGGTCGCGTCCCTGCTCTGCGGCGTAGCCACCAGCCTTGACGAGATGGTGCTGTTCCGGCTCGTGCAGGGCATATGCGGCGCTTTCATCGCCCCGCTCGCGCAGATGGTGATCCTCAACATCAACCCGCGCGAACGCATCGGCCAGGCGATGGCCATTTATGGCGCCGGCATCATGATCGGCCCGATCGTGGGGCCGTCGCTCGGCGGCTGGCTGACCGAGACGCTCAACTGGCGTTGGGTGTTCCTGGTCAATCTGCCGATCGGCGTTCTTTGCGTCAGCATGCTGCTGCTCTACATGCCCAAAACCGAGCTCAAGCAGCGGCCGTTCGACTTCTTCGGCTTCGGCATGCTGGCGCTCGGCGTGGGCGCGCTGCAGCTGATGCTCGACCGCGGCGCCGACAATGACTGGTTCAATTCCGCCGAAACCTGGATCGAGCTCGGCCTGGTGATCACCGGCTTCTGGGTGTTCATCGTCCATTGCGCTACCGCAAAGCACCCTTTCGTCGATCTGAAGATCTTCAAGGACCGCAATTTCTCGATGGGCCTCGTGTTCATGTTCATCATCGGCATCACCCTGTTTTCGGGCCTCGCGCTGCTGCCGCCGATGCTGCAGAATCTCATGGGCTATCCAGTGATCACCACCGGCATCGTCATGGCCCCGCGCGGCGTCGGCACGATGGTCTCGATGATTTTGGTGGGCCGGCTGGTGGGCAAGTTCGATCCCCGCGTGCTGGTGCTCTTCGGGCTCGGGCTGATGGCCTACTCGTTCTACATGATGGCCGGGTTCAATCCCAACATGGACTCGACGCCAATCGTCACCAGCGGCCTGGTGCAGGGCTTTGGCATGGGTTTCGTGTTCGTGCCGCTTTCGACCGTCACTTTCGCCACGATTGACAGCAAGTATCGCGGCGACGGCACCGCGCTCTTTGCCCTGGTACGCAACATGGGCTCGGGCGTCGGCATCTCGATGGTGACGGCGGTCCTTGCAAACATGATGCAGGTGAACCATCTGGAGCTGGGCGAGCGCCTGACGGCCACAACCCCAGCGGTCATCAACCAGATCCCGAGCCTGCTGACGGGGAACGGCGAGATCGTGTCGCTGATGGACCAATATGTGTCGCTGCAGGCTGGCATGGTCTCCTATGTCGATGACTTTTTGTTGATGATGTATCTGAGCATCGCGGCGGTACCGATCGTGCTGTTGTTCAAGGGGAAGGCGAAGGCGAGCAGCGCGCCGAAAAAGACCCCTGAGGAATTGGCGCTGGAACGCGCCCACGCCATGGCCGAGTAGCGTTCTGACCTCCAAAGTCATACTCGGCCGTCGGGCGCCCCTCCCTCGAGGGGCGCCTTTCTTTTTTCCAAAATTGCCGTTTCTTGCCAAGAGTTAAGGTGGGCGTCATGCAAGGCGACGCGCCCCGTCCTAGGGTATGGCGTTGGCGCGACTCGGCGTTTTTGCAGCCCGCCATCGGAAGCATTTGGAGTTTGCGGCGGGACCGAAAAATCCCGGCGCAATGGGGGACGGCTTTGCGCATTTGCCGTCCTCCTTCCGATCTGGAGGCCTCCTTCTCCCCCAGCCGTCCCCCTCCCCGGTCCTCCCCTTAACGGGGGTGCGGACGGAGGAGGGAGACCGGGAGCGACCCAGCTACAGCTTGTATGCCCGCTTCGCCAAACCATAGGCCAGCTCATGCGCCACCTCATGCGCCTCATCGAGATCGAGGCGATGGTCGGCGACGAGACGGGCGAGATAGCCGCAATCGATGCGGCGGGCCATGTCGTGCCGGGCGGGGATCGACAGATAGGCGCGGGTATCGTCGTTGAAGCCGACGGTGTTGTAAAAGCCGGCCGTTTCAATCACCGCCTCGCGGCAGCGCCGCATGCCCTCAGGGCTATCGAAGAACCACCAGGGTGGCCCAAGGCGCAGCGCCGGATAGACGCCGGCGAGCGGGGCGAGTTCGCGCGCATAAGTCGTCTCGTCGAGGGTGAAAAGGATCAGCGTCAGCCGCGGATCGGTGCCGACCGCATCGAGCAAGGGTTTCAGCGCCCGCACATAATCGGTGGGGGCCGGGATATCGGCGCCCTTGTCGGGGCCATAGATCTCGAACAGGGTCGGGCTGTGATTGCGGAACGAGCCGGGATGGATCTGCATCACGAGGCCGTCCTCAAGGCTCATCCGCGCCATTTCGGTCAGCATCTGCGCGCGGAAAAGCTCGGCGTCAGCAGCAGAAACAGCATCGGAAGTGACCCGCTCGAACAGCGCCGCCGCCTCGCCGCTGCTGAAATTGGCAGTCCGGGCGCTTGGGTGCCCGTGATCGGTGGACGTCGCGCCCCGCGCGATAAAATAATCGCGGCGGATGCGGTGGGCTTCGAGATAGCCTTCCCAGCTCATGGTGGTGCCGGCGAGATCGACCAGTTCGGCGACCCGCTCGACAAAGCCGGGCCGGTCGGGATCGATGACCGCATCGGGCCGGTAGGCGGGCAGCACCCTGCCCTTCCAGCCGGAAGCCCTGACCTGGTCATGATAGGCGAGCTGGTCGAGGGCGCTGTCCGTCGTCGAGATCGCCTCAATGTTGAAGCGCTCATAGAGCGCGCGGGGGCGGAATTCGGGCGTTTTCAGCGCCGCATCGATCCGGTCGTAGAGATCATCGGCGGTCTTTTCCGACAGACGCTCGGAGATGCCGAAGACGTTTTCGAGCGTATCCTCGAACCAGAAACGGGAGGGGGTGGCGCGGAAGAGATACCAGTGCTTTGCCAGCAGCCGCCAGATCAGGCGGTTGTCGGTATTTTTTACGTGCCCGTGCTTGTCGGGAATGCCCAACTCCTCGAGCGACAGCCCCTGCGAAAACAGCATGCGAAAAATGTAGTGGTCAGGCCTCAGAAAGAGCGACACCGGATCGGCAAACGCCTCGTTCTCGGCATACCACCGCGGCTCGGTGTGCCCGTGCGGCGACAGGATCGGCAGCTTGGCGACATCGGCATAGAGTTCGCGGGCGAGGCCGCGCGCCTCGGGTTCGATCGGCAGCAATCTGTCGGGGTGCAGCATTTTTTCTCCTCCTCTTAGGCTAGCACAGCGGAGGACAAAGGGGATTGTGTGTCAACCGGTTAAAGGCGGGGGCGGTGCGGGAGGCTACCCCTCAAAGCCCCAGCCACGGCACCTGCTTCTTCTCGGCCTCGTCGATCGCCTCGTCATAGCCGGCATCGGCATAGCGCATGACGCCGAGCGAGGTGTCGTTGGTGAGCGCGTGCCTCAGCCGCTCGTCGGCGAGGTCGGTACCGTCGGCGATCATGGTGACGCCGGCCGAGGTCATGTAGCCGGCATAGCCACCGCCGCCCGAATGGACGACCACGAGGTCAGCCATCGAGGAAGAGAGCAGCATTGCATCGAGCAGCGGCCAGTCGGCGATGGCGTCCGAGCCATCCCTCATATTCTCGGTCATGATATTGGGATGGGCCATCGCGCCGGCATCGAGATGATCGCGCGAAAACGCTATGGGCGCGCTGAGCTGGCCCCTGCGGACGAGGTCGTTGACCGCCAGCGCCAGTTCGGTGCGCTCGCCATGGCCGAGCCAGGCGATCCGCGCCGGCAACCCCTCGAACGGGACGTGCTTGCGCGCCAGCGCGATCCAGTTGGTGACGATCTTGTTGTGCGGGAACATTTCCAGCACCAGGTCGTCGATCCGGGCGATGTCAGACGCCTCGCCCGACAGCGCCATCCAGCGGAACGGGCCGATGGCGCGCGAGAACAAGGGACGGAGATAGGCTTCCGTAAAGATCTTGATGTCGAAGGCGTTCTGCACGCCGCCATTTTTGGCCTGGGTGCGGATGAGGTTGCCGTTGTCGAAGACCTCGGCGCCGGCCTGCTTGAAATCGAGCATGGCGTTGACGTGATCGACGATCGAGGCCGTGCTCGCCGCCATCAGCCTTTGCGGGTCGGATTTGCGCAGCGCCCGCACTTCCTCCAGCGAAAAGCCTTTTGGCACATAGCCATAGATCAGGTCATGGGCGGAGGTCTGGTCGGTGACGATATCGGGAATGACGCCGCGCCGGAAGATCTCCGGATAGATCTCGGCCGCGTTGCCGACGAGGCCGATGGAGGTGGCGCGCTTTTCCTTCACGGCGGTTTCGATCATGGCGAGGGCAGCATCGAGGTTAGGCGCGATCTCTTCGAGGTAGCCGATGGCCTTGCGCTTTTGCGCCCGCTCCGGGTCGATATCGACGCAAAGAATTGCGGCGCCTGCCATGCGTCCGGCCAGCGGCTGCGAGCCGCCCATGCCACCGAGGCCCGCCGTGAGGATGAAGCGCCCCGCCAATTCGCCGCCAAAGCGCTGCTCGGCGATGCGCATGAAAATTTCGTAGGTGCCCTGGATAACGCCCTGGCTGCCGATATATTGCCAGGCCCCGGCCGTGAGCCCGCCCCAGACGATCAGCCCTTTTTTTTCCAGTTCGTAAAACACCTCGGCCTTCGCCCATTGGCCGACGATGTTGCAATTGGCCATGATGACGAGCGGCGCCTTGTCATGCGTCTTGAGCACCCCGATGGGCTTGCCGGACTGGATCACCAGGGTTTCGTCCTCGCCCATGGTTTTTAGCGCCCTGACGATGGCGTCATGGCTCTTCCAGTTGCGCGCCGCCTTGCCGAGCGCGGCATAGATCACGAGGTTTTCCGGATCCTCGCCGACGGAGAGCACGTTTTCGAGCAGCCGGAGGATGCCCTCCTGCCGCCAGCCCTTTGCGCGGAGCTGCGTGCCATAGGGGACGGGGAAGTTCGGATGGCGGGAGACGGGCTGGGACATGATGCAATCGCTGGTTGGCCGGATGGCGCCCAGCATAAGGCCCAGGTTCGCTAGGGTGAAAGCCGGAATTTTGGGCTGGGGCCCTGCGGGCCATTCACCGCCCGTCATTCCCATCCCCAACGTCATTCCGGCGCACGCCGGAATCCATCTTTTTGCCGCCACGCGTTTTTGCCCCCCACGTGCGGCATGTGGCCCGGAGATGGATCCCGGCGTGCGCCGGGATGACGGCGGGTGGGGTTCGGGGCGTGCGAAAATCTCCGGCGCGACCCGGATCAACTTGCGGCATCGGCGAGGCTCCATCCCGGAGCGGGTAGTTCCCGCGTTTTGGTGAGACAGAGCCTCGCCGACGCGATCGGGGCTTGGGATCGAGCACAAGGTCTACCGGACCCGGTTGCT
>DATJHO010000021.1:0-51859 GCA_035493835.1 Devosiaceae bacterium | reverse complement strand
AGGCGGCGCTCGAAGCGCTGGTCAAGAGCTATGCCGGCGAGATGCAGACAACGTCAGTCCGCACCAACGTCTTCAATCCCGGCCCTGTCCGCACCGCCATGCGCGCCAAGGCGATGCCGGGCGAAGACCCCGACACACTGCCGCCCCCGTCCGATATCGCGCCCAGCCTCATCGACATGATCGCGCCGGGCTATGCCGTAAACGGCATGCTGTTCAGCTTTCCGACGAAAGAACTCAAGGCGCTGTAGCCCCTCATCCGGCGCTTCGCGCCACCTTCTCCCGCAAGGGGAGAAGGAAGGAAAGGGCGCCCTGCCCAGCTCGACAGACAGTGAGGCTTACCGGGGCTCCTCCCCTCCACGGCGTCATCCCGACGGACGTCGGGATCCATCTCCTATCGGCTGGACGCTCGCCGATAGGCTGAAGATGGATTCCGGCGTTCGCCGGAATGACGGAGGGGCCTAAGAGCTATGCTGGAGTGGCGGGAGGGTCAGGGTGAAGCCATGAAGCGATCGCAGTGGCGAGGCTGCCCCCCTCACCCGGCCTCCGCTCCGCTCGGCCACCCTCTCCCCTGAGGGGAGAGGAAACCGAGAGGCCCGGACCAAAGAACAATCAGCCCCACACCCCCAACCTCATCCTGAGCCTGTCGAAGGATGGGCCACAAACGCCCTGCCGGCCCCACCGTTTGACAAGCTCACCATGAGATCGAACGGGGGCGACAAGGCGGTCCGAATGGACGCCTCCCGCCGGGGTGCAGGTGTCAAGTGGCCATCGTCCCGCAAATCGGCCGCAAGGCGGCTTGAAAGCCTTTCCGATCCGTCCGATGTCTTGCCTTACGCGATGTGGGTCGGCGTGTGCATCGGTCCATCGGGCGAAAGTACTTCGATGGCAAGCGCATGTACGCCGGCCTTCAGCTCGGCGTCGAGCGTTTCCATCACCTCGCGGTGTTGTGCAACGCGCGGCTTGCCGTCAAAATGACGAGTTGCGATTCTGACGCGAAAATGCGTTGCCCCGCCCTCGCGCCAGCCTGAATGCCCGCGATGGCGATCGGACTCATCGATCACTTCGAGGTGGACCGGCTGGAAACGGGTGGAGAGTTTTTCGATGATGATATCGCGTGTCGACATGGTTGAACTCGGTTTGGCGTAGGCGAGTAGTTAAGGACGATGAAACTGGATTCCAAGCTCTTCGACGGCATTCGCATCCGCTCCAGGCGGGAAGAGAAGCCGCAAGTCGAGGCGCCGGCGTGCGCCTGGGATGGGTGTGACCAGCCCGGCATCTACAAGGCGCCAAAGGGCAATCGCAACGAGGGCGAATATCACAATTTCTGCCTGGAGCACGTCCGCCACTACAACACGACGTTCAACTTTTTTTCCGGCATGGCGCCGGAGGACATCGAAACCCATGTCCACGAGAGCGCCACGACGGCGGGCCGCCCGACCTGGGACGCGAGCGCCAAGCCGCAGCCCCGGACTAACCCGAACGGGCCGAAAATGTACCGGCAGCCGCGGCCGAACGAAAACGCGCGCCGCGTCAACGATCCGCTCCACATCTTCGCCCGCTACGAGCGATCCCAGGCCCGCAATCCGCAGCAGGAGCGCGAGCGCAAGCTTCACGAGCTCGACCGCCGCGCCCTCGAAACGCTCGGTTTCCAGCGCTTTGCCACGTCCGCCGAGATCAAATCCGCCTACAAGGCACTGGTGAAAATCCATCACCCGGACGCCAATGGCGGCGACAAATCGTCCGAAGAGCGCCTGCGCGCCATCATCGCGGCCTATACGCATCTGAAGCAAAAGGGTTTTGTGCAGGCTTGAGGGCCGGGCACGGCGGCGCCCCCATCGTCCCCCTCCCCCCTGAGGGGAGGGGTTGGGGTGGGGGTTGTTGTCGCAAGCTCAGTACTGGTGGAACAACCCCCACCCGGCTGCCGCCACCCTCCCCTCAAGGGGGAGGGGTACCTGTTGCACCGTCCCATCGTCCCCTCTCCCCTTGCGGGAGAGGTGCCGGCAGGCGGGTGAGGGGTAGGCCACAGACTCAGCAGCGGCGGCCGCCCCTTCTCCGGCGCTTCGCACCACCTTCTCCCGCGAGGGGAGAAGGAAGACAGAGGGATCGGCGGCCGGGAGGGTTGAAAACGATTATTCCTGCAGCCAATGTGACAGACGGTTAGCGCCCGGTGAAACCTCCCTACCCGAGCCCGGCCGTTGCTGCTATAGAGCCCTGAAACCGCAAGGCCAGCGGCCTTGACCTATTGTCCTCGAAAGCCGTTCTCATGACCGAACAAGCCAATCTGCCGAATAAGGAATTTTCCGCGCGCGAGCTCTTCGGCATTGATACCGATATGAAGATCATGGGCTATGCCGAGCCCGATCCGCACACGCCGCCGCTCGACCCCGATTATCTCTTCGATCGCAACACCACGCTGGCGATCCTGGCGGGCTTTGCCTTCAACCGCCGCGTCATGGTGCAGGGCTATCACGGCACAGGCAAATCTACCCATGTGGAGCAGGTCGCGGCGCGCCTCAATTGGCCGCTGGTCCGCGTCAATCTCGACGCCCATGTGTCGCGTATCGACCTTGTGGGCAAGGACGCGATCGTCCTTCGGGATGGCCAGCAGATCACCGAGTTCCGCGATGGCATTCTTCCCTGGGCGGTCCAGAACAATATCGCGCTCGTCTTCGACGAATACGACGCCGGGCGTCCGGACGTGATGTTCGTGATCCAGCGCGTGCTCGAGGCCTCGGGCCGGCTCACGCTGCTCGACCAGAACCGCGTCATCACCCCGCACCCGGCCTTCCGGCTGTTCGCCACCACCAACACCATCGGTCTCGGCGATACTTCCGGCCTCTATCACGGCACGCAGCAGATCAACCAGGGCCAGATGGACCGCTGGTCGATCGTGACGACGCTCAACTATCTGCCGCACGACAAGGAAGCCGGCATCGTCCTGGCCAAGGCGAAGGCCTACCAGAACGAGAAGGGCAAGAAGACCGTCTCGAACATGGTGCGGCTTGCCGATCTCACCCGCTCGGCCTTCATCAACGGCGATCTCTCCACGGTGATGAGCCCACGTACCGTCATTACCTGGGCCGAGAATGCCCAGATCTTTGGCGATCTCGGCTTTGCCTTCCGGCTGACCTTCCTCAACAAATGCGACGAGCTGGAGCGGCCGGTGGTCGCCGAATTCTACCAGCGCGTCTTTGGCGAGGATCTGCCGGAGAGCGCCGCCAACCTGGCGATTACGGCCTAGTCCCTCTCCTGCACCGGGTCATCCCCGCGCAGGCGGGGATTTCCGTTTGAACATGCCCAGTGCCCGTCAAAACAGAGATTCCCGCCTGCGCGGGAATGACCCGGGTACCACATAAGCGCCCTAAACCAGGCGAACGCACCGAATGGCAAATCCTCCGCGCAGCAAAGCCAACAAGCCCGATACCACGCAGCCGTTCAAGACGGCGGTTGCCGGGGCGGTGCGCGCTATTTCGGGCAAGCCCGAGCTCGAAGTCAGCTTCACGTCCGACCGGCCGCTGCTGACCTCGGATAAGGCGCGCCTCGCCAACCTGCCCCGGCTGCCGACACGGCGCGACATTGCCATCGCCCGCGGCCAGGGCGACGCCATGGCGATGCGCCTCGCCAGCCACGACCCCGATACGCACCGCAAGCGCGCGCCGCAGGATCCGGAGGCGCGTGCCGCATTCGACGCGCTGGAGCAGGCCCGAGTGGAAGCGCTGGGCTGCCGGCGCATGGCCGGCATGGCGGGCAATATCCACGAAATGCTCGAGGACCGGCTGTTTCGCGGCAATTTCGCGGAAGTTTCGGACAAGGGCGACGCCCCGCTGGCCGAGGTTCTGGGCCTGTTGCTGCGTGAAAAAATCGCCGGCATCCAGGTGCCGCCCTCCGGCCACGCCATTGTCGAACTCTGGCGCAAGGAAATCGAGGACAAGGCCTCGGGCTCGCTCGAAAACCTCTTGAGCCGCTACGAGGACCAGGACGATTTTTCGAAGGCCGCCCGCAAGCTGCTGCGCGACCTGAACCTCGTGCCCGACAGCGAACTCGACGACGACGCGAGCGAGGGCGAGGAAGGCGGCGAAGACCAGGATCAGCAAAAGGGCGAAAACAGCGACAAGTCGCCCGAGCAGGGCGAAGGCGAAAGCGAGGACGCCCAGGCCGAGGAAGACCAGGCCCCCGGCACCTCCGAGGAGACCGGCGAGGTCGAGGGTGCCGAGTCGGAGTTGCAGGACATGAGCGAGGAGGAGGCGGCCGATTCCGGCGACGAAGCCCCCCAGGCGCCGCCTCCCGGCTCGAACTCCGAAAAATTCGCCAACCAGTTCAACTACAAGGTGTTTACGCAAAAGTTCGACGAGATCGTCAAGGCGGCCGACCTCTGCCCGCCGGACGAACTCGACCAGTTGCGCGCGCTGCTCGACAAGCAGCTCGAAAACCTCGCCGGCGCGGTGGCGCGGCTTGCCAACAAGCTGCAGCGCCGGCTGATGGCGCAGCAGAGCCGGAGTTGGGAGTTCGACCTCGAGGAAGGCCTGCTCGATACCGCCCGCCTCACCCGCGTCATCACCGATCCGCTGCAGGCGCTGTCGTTCAAGGTCGAGCGCGACACGGATTTCCGCGACACCGTGGTGACGCTGCTGATCGACAATTCCGGGTCGATGCGCGGGCGGCCGATCACCATCGCGGCGATCTGCGGCGACATCCTCGCCCGGACGCTGGAGCGTTGCGGCGTAAAAGTGGAGATTTTGGGGTTCACTACCCGTGCCTGGAAGGGCGGCAAGAGCCGCGAGGTGTGGCTGGAATCCGGCCGCCCGGCCAATCCGGGCCGCGTCAACGATATCCGCCACATTATCTACAAGGCTGCCGACGAGCCTTGGCGCCATGCCCGCCGCAATCTCGGGCTGATGATGCGCGAGGGCCTGCTCAAGGAAAATATCGACGGCGAAGCCCTGCAATGGGCCGAGCGGCGCCTGCTGGCGCGCCCCGAGAACCGCCGCATCCTGATGGTGATCTCGGATGGCGCCCCGGTCGATGACTCGACGCAATCGGTCAACGCCGGCAACTATCTGGAAGCGCATCTGAGGCAGGTGATCGAGGAAATCGAGACGCGCTCGCCGATCCAACTGGTGGCCGTCGGCATCGGCCACGACGTCACTCGCTATTACCGCCGCGCCGTGACCCTGCTCGATGCGGAGGAACTGGCCGGCGCCCTCACCGACGAACTGGCCTCCCTCTTCGACGAGGAACCGCCGGCCGAGGCACGGCGGAGCTACCGGGGGTAGAGCAAGGACGAGCCTCGCCTTGCGGGGAGGCTACCCCTCACCGGCCTGGCGGCCACCCTCTCCCCAGAGGGGCGAGGGCTTCTACTGCCGCACCCTCGCGGCTCCATCGTCCCCTCGCCCCTCGGGAGAGGGTCAGGGTGAGGGGTCGCCAAGTGCGCCATATTCCCCATGAACGCTGAGATGCCGCGCGGGGTAGCAAGCGTATTCCCGCGAAGGCTAAACCCGGCTCACCAGCACCTTGTCGATGCGGCGCCCGTCGAGGTCCACCACCTCGAAGCGCCAGCGCCCGCGGGTAAAGGTTTCGCCGACCTTGGGCAGGTGGTGCAGTTCGGCGAGGATGAAGCCGGCCACCGTCTCGAACCGGGCGTCCCGGGCCACCGGCACCCCGATCTTGTCCGAAAATTCATCGACCGGCATCCAGCCCGAGACGAGATAGGAGTGGTCCTCGCGCAAGACATAGGGCGGCTCGCTGCCCTCCTCCTCGCGAAAGGCGCCGGTGATGGCTTCGAGCACGTCGCCGGAGGTCACGATCCCTTCGAAATGCCCGTATTCATCGAACACCAGCGCCATGTGCACGACCGAGGAGCGGATGGCGCGCAATACCGCGAGCGCATCGGAACGATCCATCACCACCGGCGCCTGTTTCACGAGTGAGCGGACAGCGAGCGGCTTGCCGTCGGCAAAGACGTCGATCAGGTCCTTGCGCACGATGACGCCGATGATTGAATCCGGGTCCCCGTCCTGCACGGGCAGCATCGATCGGTGCGTTTCGCGCAGCTGGCGGAGGATATCCTCCTGCGGCTCCGAAAGGTCGATGAGCTCGACGTCGCGCCGCGGGGTCATCAGCCCGCGCGCGGAGCGGTCGGCAAAGCGCATAACGCCCGAGATCATGTTCCGCTCGTCGCTTTCGAGCACACCGGCGCTCTCGGCCTCGGCGATGATGGTTTTGACCTCTTCGTCGGTGACCCTCTCGCCGGTCTCATGCCGCTGGCCGAGCAGGGCCAGCACCGCCCGACCCGAATTGTCCAGCAGCCAGACGATGGGCGCCGCGATGATGGCGATCACTGCCATCGCCGGCGCGACGCGGGCGGAAATCTGTTCGGGATGGCGCAGCGCGAGTTGCTTGGGCACCAGTTCGCCGATCACCAGCGAGACATAGGTAATGGCAACCACCACCAGGCCGACACCGAGCGCATCGGCGAGATTGTTTGGCACCCCCTGCTCTTGAAGCACGCCGGTCAGCCTTTGCCCGAGCGTAGCGCCGGAAAAGGCGCCGGACAGCACCCCAACGAGCGTGATGCCGATCTGGACAGAGGAGATGAACTTGCCGGGATTTTCCGCAAGCCGAAGGGCAGTGGCCGCTCCGGCGTGGCCGTTGTTGGCCAGCATCTTCAAGCGCGCGGGGCGCGCTGAGACGACGGCCAGCTCCGACATGGAGAGAAAGCCGTTCAGCAGCGTCAGGGCCACGACGATCAAGATCTCAACGAACAGATTCACCAACGCCCCTCTCGTGACCGCAGAGCGGTTATATACGAATCAATCGCGGGTGCGTGAAGTGCGTGATGAGACGCGTTGCCGTCGGGACCAATCACCGATCGGCTGGGTGCTCACCGATAGTTTGGAAGATCGATTCCGGCGTTCGCCGGAATGACGCGGTGCATGGAGCAGGGTTTGGCGGCCGGTCGCAGACTTTGCTGCCTGTCCTAGCCAACCATGGCCCCTTCGTCTCCTCTCCGCTGAGGGGAGAGGGAAGCCGCCGGCGCCGAACTTCAGCCCAACTCAGCCGTTTGCGGCTTCGTCGAGCGCGATCTGCTCGCCGATGAAAGTGCGGACTTCTTCCACGGCGATGTGGATATCCTCGACCCGTTCCGGATTGACCGGCTCGCCAGCCTTCAGCTCGGTTTCCATCACATGGGCGTGCTGCGCCAGCGACCAGGCGCCGATGCCGATGGAGGCCTTGCGGATGAACTCGAGCTGGGCCAACAGGTCCTCGACCGAGCCCGAAGTCTCGAGGCGGCCGAAATGCTTTTCGAGCCTTTGGTCGAACATCCGCAAAATCTCGAGTTCAAGCGCCGGATCGCCAAGCGCCTGCTTGGCCAGGTGCATCATGTCGATCGGCCGCGCGGCTACGCGCTTCCTCGGCTTGGGCGCCCTGTGCGCCCGCTCTGCTGTCATGCCCATCGGCCGTACTCCTCGATTTCGTCTGCTTGACGGCAGAGACCAAGCTAGTGCGGCGCGATGAACCTGCGTTTACGCGGAAGTGTGCAAATCGCCCCTCTTCGGGCACCCAATCTTAACCATGCCAGGACGCGCGGACCGGCCATACCGGAGAGCTTTTCCACAGCCGCCCCCGCCTTATCCCCAGAGCCCCGGGGAATTCACGTTCTTGTCCGATTGTGGCGCATTCTCGCCAGAATGCTGGCTAAGGGTCCTACATAGAAGGGATTAGGCCGCGCTGGCCAAAATTAACCTTTGTTTAAGTTTGCGCTCGGTTTGGCTTAAATTGAATGTATAACTTAGCCAGTACCAGCGCAGCGGCGGCGAGGGTTTGGGGCGATCTCGTGCATTTGCATCGAATTGTACCCAGTTGGGCACCACCACGGAAACGGGTGGCTACCCAACATGACTCCAGCGTTTCGCCTGCCCGCCAACTGCCGACGCGAGAGTTGTAAAGAGTATGGCCAAAAAACCCACCACTTCGTCCGATCCCGCCGCGTTGGCATTCTCAGCCGTTGAGGACGCCCTCAAGGATTCGATCTTCAACCTCGACGATAACGCCGAAAAGCGGGCCCCCGGGCCGCAATTCCGTGACATTCCCCAGCGCAGCGAGCGCTTCAGGGCCGCTGAAAAGCTGGCGGCGCAGGCCGGGCCGGTCGCCAATGACGACCGCTTCAAGCCGAGCCGGATGCCGTTCAGCCTGCAGGGCAAGGCATCGCCGCAGCCGACCTATATCGCCATCGGGGTGGCGGTCGTCTGGGTCCTCGCGGTTATCCTCGCCGAAGTGCTGCGGCTACGCTCGCTCGATGAAGGCACGCCGCTCTCTATCCCGCTGGAATTGATCGGCTTCCTTGCCATCCTGGTGCTGCCGGTCGGGGGCTTCCTCGCCATCGCGACGCTGGTACGCCGGGCGCAGGAATTGCGCCTCGCCGCAAGCTCGATCACCCAGGCCGCTGTCCGCCTGGCCGAGCCCGAAACCACCGCCTCCGAAAAGGTCGCCTCCGTCGGCCAGGCCGTGCGGCGCGAAGTCAACGCGCTCGGCGACGGGTTGGAGCGCGCCCTGGGCCGCGCCGGCGAACTCGAGGTAATGATCCACAACGAGGTCACCGCCCTCGAGCGCACCTACTCTGAAAATGAATCCCGCATGCGCGCCCTGATCCAGGAACTGGCGAGCCAGCGCGACAGCGTCATCACCAATACCGATCGGGTGCGCGAGGCGATCACCGAAAGCCATACCGGGCTCGTCTTCGACCTCGACATGATCAGCCAGCGTATCGCCGGCACGATCGTGGAGAGCGGCGGCAACCTCACCCGCGGCCTCGAATCCGCCGGCAACGCGCTGACCTCGACCTTCGCCGAGCGCACGGAAGCCTTCGTCACCCTGGTCGACAACCGCAGCAACGAGCTGCTGACCTCGCTCGATGAGAGCGCCAATCGGCTCAACCTGACGCTCGAAGACCGCACTTCGAACCTGTCGCAATCGTTCGAAGGCCGTACCTTCGAGCTGAGCTCGGTGATCGAGGGGCGCATGAACGCCTTGGTCGAGGCACTGGACACCCGTTCGGCGACCCTCACCGGCGCGATCGACGACCGTACGTCGAGCCTTGGGAAGCTCCTTGCCGAAGGCGGTTCGACCCTGCTCGACCAACTGCGCGACCGCGGCCATGAAGTTTCCGGCGCGCTCGACATTACCGGCAGCCGCATCGCGACCGACATCGCCCGGCGGGCCAAGGACGCCGAAGCCCTCTTTTCTGCGCTCTCCCAGCAGCTGGACGAGAGCATTGCCGGCAACGTCACGGCGCTCGATACGACAGGCAACCGCATCGCCAGCCAGATCAGCCAGCGCGCCAAGGATGCCGAAGCGCTCTTCGCCTCGCTCGGCCAGCAGATCGATGAAGGCGTTTCGGTCAACATCAACGCCCTTGAGAGCCGCCTCCACTCCGCTCTCATCGAGATCAACGGCAACCTCGACGAGAGCACCGAGCGCGCCCGCCTGACCCTTTCCGGTGCCGGCTCCGACACGCTCGCCAAGTTCGACCACCGCATCGACGAGATCGCCAACATCATCGATACCCGCATCCAGGGCCTCGAAAACGTGGTCGGCGACAAGGGCGAGCGGCTGGTTGCGAGCCTCGACAAGCACAATGCCGCCTTCGCTGCCCGCGCCAATGTGCTCGAAATGGCGCTCGATGAAAAATCCGGCCATTTCAATGAAATCGTCGGCGAGCGCACCCGCGAGATGACCGAAGCGCTCGGCGAGCGCATCAAGCAGGTTACCGATACCGTCGCCGACCGCACCAATGAGCTCAACGACTCCCTCGCCGGCCACGCCAACATCCTGGCCGATGCGCTCGACAATCGCCTGCAGCTGTTGAACGACACCATGCGCGGCCGTACCGACGAGTTCGCCAGCGCCCTCGACAGCCGCACCGAATTCCTCAACGAGGCGCTCGACCAGCGGACGCAGACGCTCAACACGACGCTGGAGGGCCGGACGCTCGAACTCTCGACCACCCTCGAGAGCCGCACGCACCAGCTCGGCCAGGCCGTCGAAAGCCGTGCGCATGAGATCGCCGCCACACTTGAAGGGCATTCGGAAGCCCTGACCGAGGCCCTCGACCAGCGCACTCGCCAGCTCAACTCGACGCTCGACCAGCGCACCCAGCAGCTGGCCAGCGCCGTCGCCACGCGCTCCAACGAATTGTCCGAAGCGCTCGGCACCCGCACCACCCAGCTCTCCGACACACTGGCGAGCCATACGGACGACATAGCCAACGCCATCGGCGACCGCACGGTCGAACTGGCCCGCACGATCGATGCCCACGCGGCCGGGGTGCGCGAGCGCATCGATGCGAGCCTGCGCGACGTGAGCGAGGTGATGACGGACCGTACCGACCAGCTGTCCAACCTCATCTCCAGCAAGGTTGCCGAGGTGAACGACAATCTCGGACGCGGGGTCGACTCGGCAATCCTGCGGCTGGCCGATGCGGAAGGCGGCATTGCCGGCCGCATCGACAGCGCCGCGGCCACGGTGGGCGAAAGCGCCCGCCAGGCCGCCGACATCATCGAGACCGGGGTCAACTCGGCGCGCAAGGCGATCACCGACACGGTCGACCAGCGCCTGGGCACCTTGCCTGAAGCGATCACCGCCCGCGCCGACATCACCGCCGAACGGCTTGCCTCCCTCAACAGCGCGATCAACACCGCCCTGGTGCAGTCGATGGCCGATCTGGAATCGGGCGCCGACCGGCTCGAGGAAACCATTGCGCAGCGGATCGTCGCGGCAACCGCCAACATCTCCAGCGATGTCGAGGCCACCGCCAACCGCATGGATGTTGCGGTCAAGTCGGCGCTCGACCAGTTGCAGGTCGCGTCCCGCAAGGTCGAGGACATTATCGAGATCAAGGCCGTCGCCGCTGCCGAGCAAGTCGGTAACCGCGTGTCTGAACTCAACAAATCGGTCGACGAGCACACCAGTGCCTTCGCCCAGCTGGTCAATGACCGGTCCGACCAACTCCACGCCGCCCTGCGCAACCATGGCAATGTGCTGCGCGAAGCGCTTGGTGAAAATGCCCGCGAGGCGGAAGACATCATGTCCGCGACCTCGCAGCGCCTGCTGCACGAGGTCGGCGCCTCGCTCGGCAAGCTCAAGGAGAGCAACGAACTGCTCCAGCAGGTGCTCGATGCCTCGACCGGCAATCTCGCGACGCTCGAGAATGGCATAGCGAGCCAGACGGAGGCCTATTCCTCGACCGTTCGCGACGCGATCGGGGCGACGGAACAGGCCGGCCGGATCGTCACCGACCACGTCACCGCCCTGCAGAACACCATCCGCGGCATGGTCGGCGAATTCGGCACCATGCTCGGCAGTCTCAGCGATGAAGCCCGGGGCATCGATCAGGCCGCCGCCTCGCTCAACGCCGCCAGCGGCAATGCCCTCGCCACGCTCGACGACCGGCGCGAGGCAATGGAAGCACTGGCGCAGAGCTTCACTTCCCGCGCCGACGACATCGACGTCCGGATGCGCGGCTTCGCCCAGTCGATCGCCGATACCGTCACCGACACGGAGCGCCGCCTCATCGCCGCGCGCCAGACCATGCAGGAAGCGCTCAGCGCCACCTCCGGCTCGGTCGAGAGCGTGATGGCGAACGCCACCGCCAGCCTCAACGAAACCCTGTCGGAAACCACCGGCCAGGTCAGCACCGCGCTCAACGCCAGCGAGGAGCGGCTGAACCGCGCGCTAGCTGCGACCGAGCGGCGGGTTTCGACCACGCTTTCCGACACCAGCGGGCGTATCGATGCCACCCTCTCCAGCACGCAGGAGCGTTTGGACGCCGCCCTCTCTGGCACGCAGCAGCGCTTCGACACCGTCTTCACGGACGCCGAAGGCCGCCTGCATGGGGTTTTGGCCGGCACCGAAGGTCGGCTCGATGGCCTCATCTCGGGTGCCAAGGAACAGCTCGAGAACGTCATTACGACGAGCGAGCAGCACCTCGACGGCGCGCTTTCGACCTCGGAGGCGCGGCTCGCCAATGTGCTGTCGCACGCCGAAAACCACGTCAACGAGACCCTGGCCAGCGCCGCGGAGCGTGTCTCCACGGCCCTGTCGCTGACCACCGGGAACGTCGCCAACCTGATGAACTCGACTTCCGACAGCCTGGCCGAGACGATCAACGCCAATTCCGGGTCGGTCGCCGATGCACTGAAGCAAACCAGCGCCGACGTCGCCGCGCGGCTGGCCGAGATCCGTGGCGCTGCCACCTCGGAAAGCCAGCGAGCCGACGAATTGCTGCGCCAGACGCAGAAGTCGATGATCGAGGAAATGCAGAAGGCGCTCGAAGAGGCGACCAAGCGCTTCAACGAGACCGCCACAGCCATGCGCTCGACGGCTAAGGAAGTGAGCAGCGAGCTCGAGGCCACCCGCTCCGAACTGGCCCGCGGTGTCATGGAACTGCCCGAGGAAACCCGCGCCAGCGCCGCCGCAATGCGCCGGGTTGTCGCCGAGCAGATCGAGGCCCTGAGCGAGCTCAACGACATCGTCCGCTCGCAATCGGCCGCGCACGACGTCAGCGAACGTCGCCCGGCGGCCCAGCCACGGACGGAAACGCGCGCCGAGCCCCCGCGCCCGACGCCGACCTACCAGCCGGCCCCGCGCCTCGAGCCCGCTGCGCGGCTCGAGCAGGCGCCTGCCCCCGTGCGCACGGAACTGCCGCCGGCCCGCCCGGCCGAGCCGCGCCAGCCCGCGCCGCAGCCCGTGCCCGCCCCCGCCGCTTCCCGGGACGACAATGGCGGCTGGCTGCGCGACGTGCTCCGCAACGCCAGCGCCAAGCAGGCAACCGTCCAGCCGACGGCACAGCCGCAGCCGGTTAATCTTGCCGGCCTCACCGACGAGATCGCCCGGGCCATCGACCTCAACGCGCTGTCTGAAGCCTGGACGCGCTACCAGGCCGGGGAAGCCAATGTGTTTTCGCGCCGGATCTATACACTGACCGGCCAGGGCACCTATGACGAAGTCCGCAAGAAGATGCAGCGCGATCCCGAATTTGCCCGCACATCCCAGGCTTACATGGGAGAGTTCGAGCAGATCCTGAAGCGCGCCGCCGCTGGGCCCCGTCCCGCCGAGGAATCGCGGGAGCACCTGCTCTCCGAGCGCGGCAAGGTCTACACCATGCTCGCCCACGCCAGCGGCCGCCTGAGCTGACCTCCGGCAGGTGTTGAAACGAACGGCCCGGCAGCAATGCCGGGCCGATTTGTTTTGTGGGGGGGTTGGCGAGGCGGTGCGCGGGACCTCGTCCTTCGACAGGCTCAGGATGAGGTCCTGCGAGGGGGGTGTTTTGGGCCGAGCTCTTAGGGGCACGTTCCGTTGAATTGAAGCATTCACCGCGCACTCGTCATGGCCGGGCTTGACCCGGCCAGCCATGATGCCTCGCCAGTTCCACCCAAGCTATTGGCAAGGCAACATGGGTCCCCGGGTCTGATCCCGGATCAAGTCCGGGGACGAGGATGATGATTGGGCAAGGGGCGCGACCAAACACTGACGCCCCGATGGCTACACCTCGCTCAGGCGCTTGCGACTCGTCCGGATAATGCTCTGGCCGATCCCACCCGGAACCCTCATGGTGAGCCTGTCGAACCACCAGGGCGGGCCCCCTACTCGGCGGCCCCGGCCGGCACCAGCGCGGTTTCCCTGGTCGGCTTGAGTTTTAGCGACAGCAGCACCAGGCCCACGCCGATCAACCCCAGGGCAGCCGCGGCAAAAAAGGCGCCGGCGCCAAAACTCGCCACCAGCCAACCGAACAGCACCAGCGCCACCACCGCCACGCCCTGCTGCAGCACGAAGGAAAAGCTCTGCGCTTCGGCGGCGATGTCTTCGCTGGTCCAGTTGGCGATGAAATGGAGCGCGCCGAGATAGCCCATGGCAAAGGTGACGCTGTGCAGCATCTGCATCAGGAACAGCACCCAGACCGGCGGGCTCATCGCCACCACCGACCAGCGCAGCACCGTTGCGATGCATGAGGCGAGGATCATGTGCCGCGCTGAGATCCGCGCCCCGATCCGCCGCCAGAAAAACATGATCACGGCCTCCGCCGCGGCGCTGGTGGCGACCAAGGGCCCGATCAGCGCCGCCGAAATCCCCTGCTCTTTCCAGACCAGCGCGGCAAAGCCGATAATGATCGAATGCGTCGCCTGCACCAGCGCGAAGGCGACCAGCGGCAGCACGAACCAGGGCTTCATCACTTCCTTGAGGCGCCCCGCCGTGTTGGCGCGCGGCAAGGTCTTGGCCCGCTCCGGCGCGCGAAAGCGCGGCAATTGCAGGCTAAGCAACGCGCGGGCCAGCGACAGGCCGACCAGCGTCGGAACGAAGGAGGCTGGCCCCAGCCAGGCGGCGAGCAGGCCCGTGCCCGCCGTCGCAACCATCGAGCCCAGCGTCCCCCAGCCCCGGATATTGCCGAAGGAGGTGCCGTTGCGCTCGGTCATCCTGAGCGTTGCCGCATCGACGACCGGCGGCAACGAGCCGGCCGGCACGGAAAACAAGCTCCAGATGATGACGATGCCCACGAAGCCGGAAACGGCATAGAGCCCCAGCGGGAACAGCGCCGCCGCGATCGACAGGATGATGATCATCTGCCGCCAGTCGCTGGCCTTGTCGGCGAGCCGGCCCACGAAGAGATTGATCAGCAGCAGCGCAAAGACCGGCGCGGCATTGATGATGCCGATCTCACCGGGGGTGATGCCCTTGTCCGCCAGCCACACCCCCAGATAGGCCGAGGCCGCGCCGCTGGTGGTGAACACGGTAAAGTGGAAGATGGATGCGCGCAGCTCGGGCGAGAGGCGCAATACCCGGGACGAAGGCGACATGGACTGCTCCGAAGCGATCCATGTATAGAATATGATGCACGAAGATGTGAACTGGTTTTGAGGCGCTTGTTGCCCGGGCCTATCCTGGACGTGTCGAAGGATGGGCCAAAAGGACCTCGCTCCCCCTCCACGGCGTCATCCCGACGAACGTCGGGATCCATCTCCGATCGGCTGGGCGCTCGCTGACAGGCTGGAAGATGGCGTTCGCCGGAATGACGCTGAGCATGGCACGAATTGTCGGCTGAGAAAGCCTATGCCGCGCGGACGGCGGCCTCGCGGGCGGGGACGAGGGCGGCGGAGAATTGGTCGGCACAGTGCGACCAGGTGAAGTTGGCGGCAAAGCTGCGCGCCCGCTCGCGCGAGAGGGTTAGCGCGCGGGCGACGGCGACACCGAGATCCTCGTCCATGGCACCGCATTCGGGATCGGTCAGCACGTCGATGGGCCCGCTCACCGGGTAAGCCGCAACCGGCAGGCCGGAGGACAGCGCCTCGATCATCACGTTGCCAAACGTATCGGTCTTGCTGGGGAAGACGAAAACGTCGGCGCTGCGGTAGATGGCCGCCAGTTCCGCCCCGCGCTTGAGGCCCAGAAACACCGCTTCGGGGAATTGCCGCTTCAGCTCATCAAGCTGCGGGCCGTCGCCGACCACGATCTTGGTGCCGGGCGTCTTGAGTTTCAGGAAGGCAATGACGTTCTTTTCCACCGCGACCCGGCCGACATAGAGCAAATGCGGCCCCGGCAGGTCCAAGAACTCCGTCTTCGGCCCGGGCGAAAACGCCGCGGCGTCGACGCCGCGTGACCAGACGCGGATATTGTCAAAACCCTGCGCTTCGAGATCGTGCGCAACCGAGCGGGTCGGGACGAGCGTTGCCGCCGCCTCGCTGTGGAACCAGCGGAGATAGGCATAGCTCCATTCGGACGGCACGGGCATCCGCGCCGCGACATACTCGGGAAAGCGGGTGTGATAGCTCGTGGTGAAGCCCAGACCGGTATCGCTGCAGTGGAGTTTTGCCTGCAGCCCGAGCGGCCCTTCGGTCGCGATATGGATGTGGTCCGGATCAACCGCTGAAATCTGCTGCGCCACGGCGCCGAACGGCGTGAGCGACAGCCGGATCTCCGGGTAGGTCGGCAGCGGCACCGTCCAGAACCGGTCCGGCGTCAAATATTGTACGTCGTGGCCCCGGCCCCGAAGCTCGCGCCCCACCGCATCCAGGCACCTGACCACCCCGTTCGTCTGCGGGTACCAAGCGTCGGTAACGATGAGGATGCGGCTCATGCTCTGGCTCTCCTTAAGCGCAGCCGGCGCTGCCGCGGCTCCCTGGGCGCCATTTCCGTCCAGGTGATGAGCTCGAACTGGCCGTCATATTCCTCAGCGACGGCGGTGCAGCTTTCCACCCAGTCGCCCGTGTTGATGTAGTGGACACCCAGCCGGTTGTGCATGTCGGCGTGGTGGATGTGCCCGCAGATGATGCCATCGACGCCGCTATCGCGTGCTTCCAGCGACAGCGCCTCCTCGAAGCGGCCGATGACCGAAACGGCGTTCTTGACCTTGTGCTTGGCCCAGGCCGACAGCGACCAATAGCTGAGGCCGAGCCTGCGCCGGCCCCAATTGATGGCGATGTTGATGCGCAGCGCCGCGCGATAGGCCCAGTCGCCGACATGGGCGAGCCATTTGGCGTGGCGCACGACGACGTCGAACTGGTCGCCATGGATGACGAGATAGGTCTTGCCCTGCGCCGTGGTGTGAACGGTGCGATCGACGAACTCGACCTCGCCGAAATAAGTGCCGAGATAATCCCGCAGGAATTCGTCGTGGTTGCCCGGCAGCACCACCATGCGGGTGCCGGCGGCCGCCTTTTCCAGGAGCAACTGCGCCAGCTGGTTATACTCGGCCGGCCAATGCCACGATTTCGACAGGCGCCAGCCGTCGACGATGTCGCCCACCAGGTAGAGCACCTCGGCATCGTGCCAGCGCAAAAAATCAATCAACTGGCCGACACGGGTCGGCTTCATCCCGAGATGTACATCGGAGATGAATAAAGCACGTACGCGGCGTATTTCGCGACTCTCGTCCGACAAGCGACTCTGTCCTCAACAGCTGGCAGTAAGCATGGCGCATAGCGCCAACGGAATTGTGACAGCCTATAGTCCTAGGCTCAAAGAAGAAACAGCACCACTGCGATTACCATCAGCAGCGCCAGGATCGCGCCCAGGAACCGCTCGGTGCCGGTACGCTTCAGGATGGCCTCCAGTTGCTGACCGAAGACCATCCACAAAGCGGATGAGAATGGGGCAATCAAGAGGCAGCCGAGGGTCAGTAGACAATTTGTCCAGATCCGGCCCGGCCCGGCGTCCACCACAAGGCTCACCAGCGACACCGCCATGGCCCAGGCTTTTGGGTTGATCCACTGGAACAGCGCCGCCTCATGCGCCCGCATCGGACGTTTGGTATCGCCGGCCGCGTGCAGCTTGAGTCCGAGCAGGGTCCAGGCCATCCACAAGAAATATGCGGCTGCCGCCCATTTGAGGATTTCCCGAAGCACGGGGAAGGTTGCAAACACCTCGCCCAGCCCGAGCCCGACAAGAAACACCATCAGCGGGAAGCCGAGCACGATGCCGACCATGTGCGGCAAGGTGCGCCCCAGACCGAACCGAGCCGCCGACGTCATCAGCATCAGATTGTTCGGTCCGGGCGTAAAGAAGGCGGGAATTGCCGCCGCGAAAAATGCAGTCACCAACGCGGCATTCATTCCCAAACTCCAATTTATGTCAGTATCGCTGACCAATAGACCGCTTGGTGGGAATGAATCAAGCGTGGCTACTAAGTGGCGGCCGCAAACAGGGATTCCCGCCTTGGCGGGAATGACCTGCTGCTATTGGCAGTCGGCAGAACCACATTGCGAGCCAGAAGGCACACGCGCGGCCCCACGAAAGCAGAAATCCTAAATTTTGGCGCGGTCGTCGCGTCGGGCAAGGCGGGCGAGGAGATAATCGACCTCCGCCTTGGCGGCGGGGGAGAGGCTTGATCCGGGGGCGCGCTGGCTGTCATGGGCGATGGCGCCGCGCTTCTGCAGCAGGTATTTGCGCACCGCAAGGCCCACGCCCTGCTGCTGCTCGTAGCGCAGCAGCGGCAGATGCGCATCGAAGAGGTCGTGCGCCCGGTCGCGCTCGCCGGAGGCTGCGAGCTTGACCACTTCGCTCAGCATGTCGGGGAATGCGTAGCCCGTCATCGCGCCATCGGCGCCGCGCTCGGTTTCGAAATCGAGGAACAGACCGCCATTGCCGCAAAGGATCGAAATCGGGCGCAGGGTGCCCTCGGCCTGGAATTTGCGCAGGGCGGAAATCTTTTCGAGCCCCGGCCAATCTTCGTGCTTGAGCATTACGCAGGAGGGGTTCTCGGTGACGATGCGCCGGATCACGCCCGGGGTCATGACAACGCTGAGCAGCAGCGGGTAATCCTGGATGACGAAGGGAATGTCCGCCCCGATCGCCTCGACGGCCTGCCGGTAATAGGTAACGATCTGGTCGTCGGTCCTCAGGTTCGAGGGCGGCGCGATCATCACGCCGGCGGCCCCCGCCTCCATCGAGCTTTTGGCAAGCGAAGCCATCGCGGCAAAACCGGGCGAGGAGACGCCAACGATGACGGGAATGGCGTGGGCCCGCGTCACCACCTGTTTCACCAGCGCCAGTGATTCATCCTGGTCGAGTTTGGGCGCCTCACCCATGATCCCGAGGATGGTGAGGCCCGTGGCGCCCGACTGCAGGTAAAAATCGGTCAGCCGGTCGACGGAATTCCAGTCGAGGCGGCCATCCGGCAGGAACGGCGTAGCGGCGATCGGAAAAACCCCGCGGGCGGTGTGGTCGAGTGCGGCGGCCATGAAAAATTTCTCCTGAGACGGTCGGCAGAGCCAAGCTAGAGCATCGGACCGAAAAGTGGCTACCACTTTTCGAACGAATCCGATGCGCAAACAAAGGATAAGCGCCCTTCCGATTCATCGGAACATCCGGCGCTAAAGCACAATCCACTTTGATGGAATCGATGACGCTGAGCACGCTTGCAACAGGGATTCCCGCCTGCGCAGGATGACTGGGTCTGTTGAAAGGCCCGAGCCTTATTCACGGCGTCATTCCCGCGCAGGCGGGAATCTTTGTTGATTCAGTATAACTGGATCATGCTCTAAAGCACGATCCAGCTGAGATGACGCAGGTCGCAAGCGCATGGGCGGTACTGCCATCGCGGAGTGAGCATTTAGTCGCGCCCCTCGCCACATCGTCATCCCCCGGCTTGCCCCGGGGACCCATGCTGGGTTGCCAGTTGCTTGGGTGGGACCTCGCGAGGCATCATGGGTGGCCGGGTCAAGCCCGGCCATGACGAACGAAGCGCGGTGATTGCTTCAACTCAACTGGATCTTGCCCTGGTCGAACACCCGCTCAGTCGGCCATGCCGTTTCGCTGCTTAAGGGCGACGATCAGCTTGTAGCTCGCTTCGATCTTTTTTTCGAAGGCCGGGTCCTTCTGCGCCTCGGCAACGAGAATGCTTTGGATCTGCGCGCCGAGCTTTGGATCGGGGGCCGCGGTGTTGGAAAACAACAGCACGTTTTCCCCCGCATTGACCGCTTTCACCACCGTCTGCCGCACGATTTCGGCATTGCTGTCGGCTTTGAACATGTTGCGGATGGCGCCCATTTCGAGGTCGTCGCTGATCGCCACGCCCTTGAAGTGAAGCTGGTTGCGCAGCACGTCGCCGATCCAGACCGGCGACAGGCTTGCGGGCAATTGCAGCGTATCGCCGGGGGCATCGTGATGCTTGTCGTAGAGGTGCCCGACCATGACGAAATCGAGTTTTTCGTCCTGGATCAATGCCTTGTACGGGTCGAGTTCAACCGGTTTCCAGGTGTCCGAAATATCGACAAAACCCTTGTGGCTGTCGGAAGTCGAGGAGCCATGGCCGGGGAAATGCTTGAGCGAGGTCAGCACATGCGCCTTGTGGTGGGCATCGATGAAGGCCTCGGCATAGGTGGTCACGACCTTTGGATCGACGCTGAAGGCACGGCCATATTTGCCGATGATGGGATTGTTCGGATTGATGTTGAGATCGACCACCGGCCCGAAATTGACGTTGAAGCCGAGCCCGGCGAGCCCCTCCGCGGTCTTGGCGTAGAGCGCCTCGGCCTCCACCGGCGTATCGCTCTTGGCGACGTCCTGCTGGCTCGGCATTTCGGGAAAACCGACCTTGGCGTTGAGCCGCTGCACCGCCCCGCCCTCCTGGTCGAGCGAAATGAACGGCTCGAGTGCGGGATTGGCGGCTTTGAAGGCGGCGTTCATCGCCTTGACGGTGTCGAGCGACTTCACATTGGTGCGCAGATACATGACGCCGCCGATCTGGCCCTTGGCGATCTCGCCGGTCAGCGTCTTCACCGTGGCGTCGGACAGCGAGTTCCCCTGAAAGCCAACGAGCACCATCTGCCCCGCCATCTGCTCAAGCGTCGCCGCCCTCGCCCCGGCCGTCGTGGCGAGGACAGCAGAGAGAACGGCAAGCGATTTAAGCATTGAGTGCAAGGAGGGCCTCCAAGGACAGACGAATCGTGGCTCAACCTTGGCCGAGCATTGCGGCCAAATGTTTAACGCCGGGGTTTCGGGCGAATTTTGGGGCAAGCACTCACCTCGCCGGACCTCATCCTGAGCTTGTCGAAGGACGAGGTCCCGCGCATTGCCTCCAAGCAATCCGGCCCGGCTCTGATTGCTGCCCCGCCCTCGTGGTTCGACAGGCTCACCAAGAGGGCTCCGGTGGGGGTTGCCCGCTTGGGGTGTCGTGTTGGACGGTACGGTTGGCCCAGGCGCCGTCATTGCCCGGCTTGTCCGGGGCAATCCAGGGGGCCAGAAGCTCGGCCGTGCGCGTTGCCCCCGGGGATGCCCCGGACAAGCCGTGGCATGACGGGCCCTTTTGGAAGTCGGCGCCGAACGAGGGGCCCTTTCCCATTCGCAAGCCTCCCGCCCCTCCCCGTCTAGCCCGCCATGAACACATCATACCGCGTGCTCTTGCCGGTGATCTGGTGTGAGGGCGGGCGCAGGCCGGGCATGGGGTCGGCGCGGAGCGGCCATTTCAGCACGACGCGCTTGCTGGCGGCGGCCAGCGCCACCTGCATCAGCTCGAACGCATCCGGATCCGCGCCCACGATCTCGCGCAGGAGCCGCATCTCCTGCTTGACGAGCGCCGAATTGCCGCGCGGGGGATGCATGGGATCGACCAGCACCACCTCGGGCGCCAGTCCCGGCAGCAATTCGCGGGCGTCGCCGAGTAGTAGCGTCATGCGCAAAACGATCGCCGCGTGTTCGGGGCTGGCCTCGCGCGCCGCCGCCATCCCCTGCTCCAGCAGCGCATGGATTTCGGGCGAGCGCTCGATGAGCACCACCTCCGCGCCAAGCGAGGCGAGCAGGAACGCATCGCGCCCCAGCCCCGCCGTCGCATCGACGACACGTGGGCTCAGCCCTTTTCCAAAACCCGCCGCGCGCGGCAGCGCTTGCCCGCGCCCGCCGCCGAAGCGGTGCCGATGCCCCACCGCGCCGCCGACAAAATCGATGCTGAGTTCCCTGGCCAAAACCGGCACGTCCCACGAAATCCGTTGCGGCGGAGAAACCACCAGTTGTGAACATTCGTCAACTCGGCATGCAGCCGAAGCCTTGCTCCCCGCCCATTGAGTCGTTAAGAGAGCCCCTCCCCGACACCTGGGCTTCACCCCGCTCGTCAGTTCCAGCCAGATGGATGCGCCAATGCATTGCGGTCTCGACTTCGGCACGTCCAATTCCACCTTGGGCACGGTCACAGCCGGCTCCCCGGCGCTCATGGCGCTCGAGGACGGCCGCCCGACCATTCCCAGCGCGATCTTCTTTGATTTCGAGACCGATGCCGTCCATTTCGGGCGCCGCGCGCAGGCCGAATATGTCAGCGGTACCAATGGCCGGCTGATGCGCTCGCTCAAGAGCATCCTGGGCACGCAACTGATCGAGGAAAATACGCGGATCAAGAAAAACGTGCTGCCTTACCTCGACATTCTCGGCATCTTCATTGCCGAGCTCAAGCGCCGGGCCGAGGCGTCGCACGGGGCGCTTGACCATGTCGTGGTGGGGCGCCCGGTACAGTTCGTCGACGACGATGCCGAGGCCGATGCCAAGGCGCAGGGCCAACTCGAGGGCGCCGTCCGCGCGCAAGGTTTCAGGCACATCGAGTTCCAGTACGAGCCGATCGCGGCCGCTCTTGACTACGAGCAGCAGGTCACGGCCGAGGAACTGGGGATGGTGATCGATCTGGGCGGCGGCACCTCGGACTTTTCCGTCGTGCGCGTTTCGCCCGAGCGCCGCCGCACCACCGAGCGACATGGCGACATCCTGGCGACTACGGGCGTTCATATCGGCGGCACCGATTTCGACCGCCTGCTATCGCTGGCCAAGGTCATGCCGGAACTCGGCTATCGGACCGAAACCGCCGGCAGCAAACGGCGCCCCTTGCCCTCGGGCCCCTATTACGATCTCGCCAGCTGGCACCGGATCAACCGGCTCTATACGCCGCAAACGCTTGCCGAACTCCGCTCGACCATGCGCGAGGCGCTCCTTCCCGAGCGGGTCGCAAAGATGATCTCGATCATTTCCAACCGCGAGGGTCATCGGCTCGCCTCTTCGGTGGAAGCGGCCAAGATCGCGTTGACGGATGCGGAGCTGACCTCGCTGGGGTTCTCTGGCGGGGAGGTGTCATTTGCCCTGCCAACCAGCCGGGCAGAACTCGCAGCGGCGCTCGATCACGCGATCGGCCGCATCGGGGAGACGATCGGGCAAACGCTGCAGCTCGCCGGTCTCAGGGCGGCCGAGATCCAGACGCTGATCCTCACCGGCGGCTCAACCCAGATCCCCGCCATCATGGCGCAGCTGAAGGCACTGTTCCCCGACGCCCGCTTCGTTGCCACCGACGCCTTCGGCAGCGTCGGGCTGGGGCTGGCGCTCGATGCGCAGCGGAAATTCGGGTGAGGGTTGGCGGGCCCTGTGCCCGCGGCCACCCCCACCCTACCCCTCTCCCCAGAGGGGCGAGGGGACGATGGAGCCGAAAGGGTTCAGCGAGGAAAGGACGACGGAGCCTCGAGCGGGCCGCAGGGAAAACCCTCGCCCCTTTGGGGAGAGGGTGGCCGGCAGGCCGGTGAGGGGTAGCCAAGCGCACTCGCCGGGCCAGGTCGCGAGCGCATCGCGGCATCGACACTTCGTCGCGCCCTCGCCACATCGTCATCCCCGGCCATGACGAAGGAGCCCGGTGAAGGCTTCAGAGGACTCTCGACCGCCTACCTCTTGTCGTCGTCCGCAAACGGGTTCTTTCCGCCGCGCACCCATAGTCTGATCGGCGTGCCAGGCATGCTGAAGGCCTCACGCATGCCGTTGACCAGGTAGCGCTGGTAGGATGTCGGCAGCGCCTCCGGCCGCGAGCAGAACAGGATAAAACTCGGCGGCCGCATGCGTGCCTGCGTCATGTAGCGGATCTTCAGCCGGCGGCCGGAGACGGCCGGGGGCGGATGGCTTTCGGTGGCGGCATAAAGCCAACGATTGAGCCTGGCGGTCGAGATGTGGGTATTCCAAACCTTTTCGATCGCAAAGATCGCCGACATCAGCTTGTCGATGTGGCGGCCTTGCAGGCCGGAGATCGTCACCAGCGGCACGCCGCGCAATTGCGGCAGCAGCGTCT
This sequence comes from Devosiaceae bacterium, assembly GCA_035493835.1. Lineage (GTDB taxonomy): Bacteria > Pseudomonadota > Alphaproteobacteria > Rhizobiales > Devosiaceae > DASZTU01. Next base: position 28,287 of record DATJHO010000021.1, on the reverse strand, counting down.
GGTACTCCTCGCGGATTTTCGCCAGCGTCGCGTTCTTGTCCTCGATCAAGTCCCATTTGTTGAGCGCAATGACCAGGGCGCGCCCCTCGCGCTCGACCAGATCGGCGAGCGCCAGATCCTGCTTTTCGAACGGAATGGTCGCATCGAGCAGCAGCACGACCACTTCGGCATACTGGATCGAGCGAAGCGAATCGCCCACCGCCAGCTTTTCGAGCTTTTCCTGCACGCGGGCGCGGCGGCGGATGCCGGCCGTGTCGACAAGGTTGATCGTCCGCCCTTCCCACTCCCACGGCACGAGAATGGAATCGCGGGTGATGCCGGCCTCGGGCCCGGTCAGCAGCCGGTCGGCGCCGACCATGGTGTTGATCAGGGTCGACTTGCCCGCGTTCGGGCGGCCGACGATGGCGACGTTGAGGTAGCGGCTCGGGTTCCAGCGGAGCGCCGGGCCCTCCTCGGTGGAGCCGTCGTCTTCGGGCAGCTCGATATCGACTTGCGGCATTTCATCGAGCGTTGCGACCGCAGTCGCCTCGGCGGCAGCCTGCTTTTCCGCCTCGAGCTTGTCGATGGCTTCCACAACGATCGCGTGCAGGTCCGCGAGCCCCTGCCCGTGCTCGGCCGACAGCGCCACCGGTTCGCCGAAGCCGAGGCTATAGGCCTCCATCAGCCCCGGCTCGGCGGCCCTGCCCTCCGCCTTGTTGGCGATAAGATGGACGTCCTTGCTGGCCTTGCGCAGCACCTGGGCGAAGCGCTCGTCGAGCGGGGTCACACCGGCGCGGGCGTCGATCATGAAGAGGATGACGTCGGCTTCGCGGATGGCCATCTCGGTCTGCTGGCGCATGCGGTCTTCGAGGCTGCCGTCGGTGCGGTCCTCGTAGCCGGCGGTGTCGAGCACCCGGAATTTCAGGTCGGCGATATGTCCCTCGGCCTCGCGACGGTCCCGGGTGACGCCCGGGGTATCGTCGACGAGCGCAATCTTGCGCCCGACGAGGCGGTTGAACAGGGTCGATTTGCCGACATTGGGACGACCGACGATCGCCACGGTGACGCTCATAGCGTGTCCCTCTATGGGCCGGCGAAAACCGCCGGCCGCTGTGTTTATTTTCCGGTGGTACCGGCGGAAGGTGCGGGCTGCGTCGGCGCCGCCGGTGCGGCGGGCGCAGGCTTCGGGCTCGCGGCAGGCGTCGGGCTCGCGGCAGGCGCGGTCGTGCCGGCATCGGGAACAGGCTGGCCCGCGCCGGTCGAAAGCTCCGGCGCCCCCGGTTGCGCAGGCGCAGGCGCGGTGGGCGTTGCGAGGTCCAACGCCGGATCTGGCGTTGCCGGTTGGCTCGATTCCACACCAGCCGGGGCGGAATTTGCCGCCGGCGCCGGCGAACCGGCGTTCGGCTTGGCCGCGCCTTTGGCCGTGGCCGGGGCTGCGCTGCTGGCCGGCGGATTGCCTTGAGATGCGGCATCGGCGCCTGCCGCGGCCGGCGGGGTCGCGCCCTGCGCCACGAGTTGCGCCGCGTAAAGCCGCATGCGGCCCACGGTCGGCTGCGGCGCGTTCGGATCGTTCATCACCTGCTCGAAGGTGTTGAGCGCGCCATTGAGATCGCCCGCCTTGTACTGGGCAAGGCCGAGTGTCTCTTCAGCCGAAGTGTGCAGCGGATCGGTCGGCGCCAGCAGGCCCTCGATGCGGGATTTGACGCCCGGCACGTCGCCCTTGTCGACGAGGATGTTGGCGCCGAGCAGCAGGGCCAGCCCCTTGAGACGCGGATCGCCGACGGAGGTCGCCAGCGCGTCATAGGCGGCGAGCGCCTGGTCGCTGGCATTCTGCTTGGCCAAAAGGCCCGCCTGCCGGAACTTGGCGATCAGGGGATACTGGCCCGAGCCCTGCGCGATGATCTGGTCCAGCACCTTTTGCGCGCCGGCGAGATCGCCGCCGGTCTCGAGGTCAAACGCCTGGTACAGGTCGTCGGAGGAGCGCGAGGAACTGTTGCTCTGATACCACTTCCAGCCCTCGTTGCCGGCCACCACCAGCACCACGAGCACCGCAACGCCAATGAGGTATGGCCCGAAGCGGCGCCACGATTTGTGCAGCCGGTCGCGCCGCAGCTCCTCGGTGACTTCGTGGAAGATGGTTTCTTCGGACATGGACGGCCTTGTTCACCCAAAATTCGGCCGGACAATAGTCGCAGCACCCCACGATTGCAATTGAGGGACGGCCGAATTGCGTAGCTCACAGGCGAACGCAAACGGGGTACTATGTTCCTCGTCGAGGCATGCAGGCCGAGTCACTCCCGGCTCCTCGACGGAGAACCGCGCAGACTTTCAGAAATAATTCACAGTCTGAACCAGGAGACCGCACAATGTCTCTTCGCGTTCCGGTATTTCTTTTGCTATTTTTTCTTGCAACCCCCGCTCTTGCAAGCAACATCTCCGTGAATATCGATATCTCCGGCCAGACGATGACTGTGCGCATCGACGGCGCAGCAAAATATCACTGGCCCGTCTCAACCGGCCGCAGGGGATTCGGCACTCCTACCGGTTACTACCGGCCCATCCGAATGGCACGGGTGCACTACTCGAGGAAGTACCATAATTCTCCCATGCCACACGCAATCTTCTTTCGCGGCGGCTACGCCATCCACGGGACCGAATATGTCGGCTCCCTCGGCCGTAAGGCGTCGCATGGTTGCGTACGGTTGCGTCCGGCCAATGCGGCGACGCTCTTCCGGCTGGTCAAGCAAAACGGCGCCGAAAACACCGCGATCAGCGTCCACGGCTGATCGATCGCGCTTTTCGCCAATGGGGGCCGGCAGCTACGGCACCGGCCCCAGAACTGCGACACCAGGGCTCAGCGCCAACCCCGCCGTTGACGGCTATTGATAGCCGCAAACGCGTCAGTCCCTTACGTCCTGGTTTTCCTTGCGTCGCCGTACACTTCTTGCCTTCGCTGCCGTTGCGGCGCTCCCCCTGCCCCTTCCCGCCTTTGCAAACATCCGCCGCGACGGGCTGATCGAGCCCGAACTCCGGATCGCGCCTGGTGGTGCCAAGGAGCCTCGGGTGGCGATGACGCTCGATGCCTGCATGGGCGAAGTGGACCCCCGGATCCTCGACACGCTGGTCGAGCACCGGATTCCCGCAACGCTGTTCGTGACCGGCCGCTGGCTGCGCAACAACGCCGAGGCGCTGATAACGCTAAAAGCCCACCCCGACCTGTTCCAGCTTGAAAACCACGGCGCCATGCATATTCCGGCGGTGACGGGCAGCGAAAAGCTCTACGGCATCGCGCCGGCCGGGACGCTCGCGGCAGTACAAGCCGAGGTCGATGGCGGCGCCGAGGCGATGGCCGAGGCCGGCATCGGCAAGCCGACCTGGTATCGCGATGCAACCGCGCTCTATTCGGGCGATGCGCTGCTCCGCATCCGCCAAATGGGCTACCGGATCGCCGGGTTTTCGCTCAACGCCGATTTCGGCGCCTCGCTGCCGGCGCCAAAGGTCGTCGAGCGCATGCTCATGGCCAAGGATGGCGACGTGATCATCGGCCACATCAACCAGCCCAAACGCTCCTCCGGCGCCGGCATTTCCGCCGGCCTGATCGCGCTCAGGGCCAAGGGTTTTACCTTCGTTCGGCTGCAGGACGTGCCGGAGCGCGACGCCTGGGGCGAAATCGTCGCCGACGCTGCGCCGACAAGGCCGGCGCAGCTGAAAGTCGCCATACACAAGGCGAAGGCGCCCGCGCCGTTCCAGTGATTTTTGGATCGGGGGCGGCGCGCCAATTACCCAACTGCGTTGCTCGCAGGCGGGACTGCTCCAAAGGGGAACCACCGAGGGGGAGGCTACCCCTCACCGGCCTGCCGGCCACCCTCTCCCCAGAGGGGTTCTTCACCCCGCAGCCTCGCCACTCCTTCGTCCCCTCGCCCTCTGGGGAGAGGGTTAGGGTGAGGGGTAGCCTCCGCACGCTAGCTTGACCTTCGTCGGGTACCTGGCCGGACCTCTAAGTCTTCCCCACCAGCAGAGACGCATTCACGCCGCCGAAGCCGAAGGCGTTGACCAAAGCGTAGGCGACGTCCTTGGCCCTGGCTGTCCTGGCGATGAGATCGAAGGCCGCCGCACCCTCGTCCGGATTTTCGAGGTTGAGCGTTGCCGGCAGCATGCCGGTGCGCAGGGCCATCACCGTGTAGATGGTCGCAATCGCCCCGGCGGCCCCCAGCAGATGCCCGGTCGCCGATTTGGTGGCCGAAATCGCCAGTTCCTTGCCGCGATTGGCGAACACGGTGGCGATTGCCGCGATCTCGGCGGCGTCTCCAACCGGCGTCGAGGTGCTGTGCGCGCTGATATAGCCGACATCGGCCGGGCTGAGGTCCCCCATCCGCAAGGCGCCGCGCATCGCCCGCTGGGCGCCCTCGCCATCGGGCGGCGAAGCGGTCAAATGGTACGCATCGGCCGAAGTGCCGTAGCCGGCGAGCACCGCCAGTGGCTGGGCGCCACGCTTCAGCGCATGGCTCAGCCGTTCGATCACCAGCACTGCCGCACCCTCCGCGAGCACAAAGCCGTCGCGGTCGCGATCGAAGGGTCGCGAGGCTTCCGTCGGCCGGTCATTAAAACTGGTCGCGAGCGCCCGCGCCGCGCTGAATCCGCCGATCGTCACCGGATCGACCGAGCCCTCCGCGCCGCCGACGATGGCGACTTCCGCCTCGCCGCTCCTGATCATGCGCATGCCGTCCCCGATGGCCTGGGCAGCGGCGGCGCAGGCGGTCACCGGCGTTCCGAGCGGCCCCTTGAAACCGTGGCGGATGGAAATCCAGCCGGCCGCGAGATTGGCGAGGAACGAGGGCACGATGAACGGCGACAGGCGCCGCGCGCCCCGCTCCTTCAGCGTCAGCGCCGCCTCGGTCATCGCCGGAAAGCCACCGACGCCGCTGGCGATGATGGTCGCCGTTGCCTCGCGGTCGGCATCGGTTTCGGGCCTCCAGCCCGCCTGCGCCACCGCTTCCTCGGCCGCCCCCAGCCCGTACTGGATGAAAAGGTCCATCTTCTTGAGGTCTTTGGCGTCGATGAAATCGAGCGGATCGAAGCCGCTCGTGTCCTCCGTCTTGGCCGGCACCAGCCCCGCGATTTGGCAGGCGAGCTGGCCCACATCGAACCTGTCGTTGCGCCTGACCCCGCTGCGACCGCCGATCAGCCGCTCCCAATTGGTCGCAACCCCAACCCCCAGCGGTGTGACGGCGCCCATCCCGGTGACGACGATGGGATCAGAGTCCTTCGGAGTCATGTTTACGTCTCCCTGTGTGCTCAAAGGAATTTAGACGCGGCCCAGGCGCTTAAGAACGCTCAATGTAGCCGAAAAGTCGCTCGCCGATAGCAGGTCGCGCATTTCTGCCTGCGCCTTCACCCAGACCGGCACCAATTGTTCGACCAGCACCTCCCCGCTCGGGGTCAGGTCGCACACCCGCGCATTGCCCTTGCTGGCGGCGTGGGAGACGATGAGCCCCATTCTTTCGAGCCGGTCGAGATTGCGCGTGAGGCTGGTGCGCTCGATGCCATTTTCTTCCGCAAGCTCGGTGACTGTCCGCCCCTTGCCGCCTCTGATGCCACCCATCAGCTGGAACTGCGCTGAGGTCACCCCATAGGGCCGCAGCATCGCATCATAGCGCCGCGTGACGGCCCGCGAGGCCACCCGCATGTTGAAGACGAGACAGGTAGAAAAATCGAGTTCCATCAGCCCTAGCTTTACGCCGTGCATATACACGGCGTCAAGGGCGGGTAGATGGGCGGAACCGGGCCGGCGTTCCCCGCCGTTACCCGAGGTGGGCCGCCACCATGAAATCGAGGAAGAATCGGACGCGCGGCGGCACCGGATGGCCCGGCAGGAAGACAGCGAACAGCTCGATGTCATCGCACCAATAATCAGCAAGGCACTCAACGAGGTGCCCGGCCTGCAGATCGTCGGCGACGTCCCACAGCGCCTCCAGCGACAGGCCCCTGCCCTCGAGCGCCCACCCATGGAGCACATCGCCGCTGCTGCTGGAAAGTTGGCCGCTCACCTTGATTTCTTCCGATCCGTTCCCGACGCGGAACCGCCAGCGATCGAGCAGGCGGTGACGCCGGGCGAGGCGCAGGCACTCGTGGCTGGCGAGGTCGGCAGGTTTTTCTGGCGTGCCACGCGCCGCAAGGTACGAGGGGGCCGCGCAGACAATGCGCCGGGTGGATGCAATCTTGCGGGTGATAACCGAGGGATCATCGGGCCGGTCGATCCTGACCGCGACGTCGAGCCCGTCCTCCCCCACCTCAAGGCCGGCATCGGAGAGCACCAGATGCAGTTCGAGCGCCGGATGCCGTGCAGCAAATTCCGCCACCAGCGGTGCGACGCGGCGCCGGCCCAGTTCGATCGGCGCCCCGACCTTCAATCGACCGCGAGCTGACGCGCCGCGAGACGAGACTTCGGCCTCGGCGTCGCGCAGTTCGGCGAGGATGGTTCGGCAATGCTCGTAGTAGAGCGCCCCCTCCTCGGTCAGGCGGAAGCGCCGCGCGTTGCGCTCGGCCAAACGGACACCCAGGCGCGCTTCCAGCGCCGAAAGCTGCCGACTGACCACGGGCGGCGAAGAGTTCAGCGCATGGGCGCCGGCGGAAATGCCAGCTGCCTCCACGATGGCGCAAAAAACTTCGATGTCGCCGACAGAATTCGCCACTGTCACCCTCCCATGTTTCCGTCAGGCGAAAGCATAGCTTCCTTCATCACGGCTTCTCAGCTTTTGGACAAGCGCCTATTTCCGTCTCCCGGTGGAATGATGGCATAAAGGAACAGGTCATGCGGGCATTGCAGTTCAGGGCTTTCGGTGGGCCCTCGGATCTCGAAGTGGTGGAGGTGATGCCGCCGACGGCCAACGAGCAGACGGCGCTCGTGAAAGTGATGGCGGCTTCGATCAATCCGAGCGACGTCAAGAATGTCGCCGGCGCCATGACACAGACGACCCTGCCCCGCATCCCCGGCCGGGATTTCGCTGGCGTGGTCGCGGCAGGTCCGGCCGATTGGATCGGCGCCGAGGTCTGGGGCACAGGCGGCGACACCGGCTTCACCCGCGACGGCAGTCATGCCGAACTGATCGCCGTGCCGGTAGCGAGCCTGCGCCGCAAGCCGGCCACTCTGAGTTTCGACCAGGCGGCATCGGTTGGCGTGAATTTCCTTGCTGCCTGGTGCGGCCTAGATGCGGCCGGCCTTAAAGCCGGTGAGACCTTGCTGCTCATCGGCGCCGGCGGCGGTGTCGGCAATGCCGCCGCGCAGATCGCTCGACGCCTCGGCGCCCGCGTGATCGGGGCCGACAAGCGCCAGCCGCATCCGGATGCGCCGATTCTTGCGATCGCGGAAAAGCTGATCATCGGCGCAGATGACCTGCCGGCCGCGGTTCGCGCGGCGACGGGTGGCAAGGCCGCGGAGGTCGTGTTCGATCTGGTCGGTGGCGTGATGTTCCGAACCGCCCTCGATTGCCTGCCCCTGCGCGGCAGGCTGGTGGAAATCGCCGCGACGGGCCAGCGCGAAGTGTCCTTCGACATCGCCGATTTCTATCACAACGAGAGCCGGCTCTTCGGCGTGGATACGCTCAAGCGCGACCTTGTCGCGTCGGCCGAGATCCTCGATGCGCTGACCCAGGGGTTCGTTGCCGGCGACTACCAGCCCGCCCCGATTGCCGAGACCTTTGGGTTGAGCGAGGCGCAGGAAGCCTACCGCAAGGTCGCGGCCGGCGCCGAGGGCCGCATTGTGTTGCGGCCGCAGGAATAGGGAGGCGCTCGTGAGCGGCTATATCGTCTCGCTCGTCATGGGCCTGGCCGTGGGCGTGGCCTACGGCCTCGTCCAGGTCAATTCCCCCGCCCCGCCGCTGATCGCACTGATCGGGCTTTTGGGCATGGTGCTTGGCGAGCAAGGGATCGACCTGGCGCGGCGGCAGTTCTTCCCGCCGCCTGCACTGACGGCCATCGTGCAGCCCGCCCCTGCTGATAACGCCCAGGGGCCGCATGGGTGATCACTCAACGGCGCGGAGACTACCTCACGGCCAGCCTCCACGCCGATTGCCGATCAGCGTCCATCCAGCGAAAAGGCATAAAACTTGTTGTTGTTGCCGTCATAGGGCAGTTCGCGGGCTCGCGTGTCATAGCCGCTGCCCCAGTAAACGCCGCCATCCACGATCGCTGCCCCTGACCAAACGGCCCCGCCGCTTGGGAAGCTCCATTTGACCTCTCCGGTCTTGGCGTCCAGGGCATAGAAATTGCCGCCCGAGGAGCCGGCATAGATCACCCCGTTGGCGCCGGAGACAAAGCCGTCGGTGATGTATGTGGGGCTCTCCGGGGCGCCGGTCTGCCAGACAAACTTGCCGGTGGCTGCGTCGAGCGCCGTCCACAGGCCGCCCGTCGTGGTCTTCTTCTGCCCGTCATAGGTCGTGTAGGTATAGGTCTTGTGGCTGCCATTGGTAATGGCCGCGTAGACGCGTTCGCCATCGGTGGAGGTGCCCCATTCGATGCCGCCGAGCACGCCGCCGGGGCCGGCCTGGGTGGCCCAGATCAGCTTGCCGGTGGCAGGCTCCAGTGCGTAATACATGCCGCTCTTCTGGCCCGCGCCCACCAGGTCGGTCCTCTTGCCGTTAATGGTCGCGGTAAAGAGGTTCGGGCCCGCGCCGAAGTCGTAGTCGGGCGAGGAGTTGGGGTCGCCCACCGTCCATGTGTCAGCGGTCAGCGTGTGGTGGAACCAGACGATCTTTCCGGTCTTCAACTCGAGCGCCATGATGCTGTCGATATGGGCGCCGGACGGCAGCCTTTTGCAATTGGTCTGCCCGGGGTTGACGCAGTACCCTGCCGGAACCGAGTAGCTATTGCCGGTATCGACGTACAACAGGCCGGTCTTGTGGTCGACGACCGGCTGACTCATCCAGACTGCGGCGCCGTTATAGCCCTCAGGGACCATGTAGGTCTTCCACAGCACCTTGCCGGTCTTGGCATCGAGCGCCACGACGGAACCGCGAAAGGTTGGGGTGACCTTAGTGTGCTCGGTCGAGGAGGAGAGCCCGATATACACAACGCCCCTATCGATCGTCGCCGATCCCGTCAGGATGGTGGCGGGGTTGTCATCGGGCGCGGTACGCCAGAGCATCTTGCCGGTTTTGGCGTCGATGGCGACCGCGAATGCGCCGGCGATGTTGGGGGTCAGGAGGTTGCCTGTGCCGACGACCAGCATGCCATCCGAGTAGGCGGGGCTCGTCCGCGACGCTGCGCCGGTTGTTCCGGTGTAATCGGTCATATCGTGGGACCAGATGGCCTTGCCGGTCTTGGTGTCGATGGCCCAGAGCTTGCCACCCCAATCCGTCACATAGGCCACCCCGTTGGCCACGGTCGCCGTCGCGGAAACGTTGCCGGCGGTGGTGAAGGTCCACTTGGGCTTCAACTGGCCGACATTGCTGGCATCGATCTTGTTCTCGCTCGCGGAGTAGCGCGTGTTGTGGTTGTTCTGACCGGAACTGACCCACTCCGGCTGCACCGGGACACCCCGCTCGGCCGCCAGGGCAAAGTCACTCGCGCTTGTGAGTAGAGCGAGCGAAGCAACAATCCTGATCATCTGATGCATCGGTAACTCCTACAGGTTGGTTGACCTTCGAGTGGAGTGAGGGAACCGGCTCCGGTACGGGACAGCGTCGCGTGCCGGTGCAACTCCCCCTGAAAGTCGGTCGCAATGCCCCCGAAGTCGCTGTGACGCATGCGCTGGAAGGTATCCGGGGGCGCCATGGCGCCACTCTCCGCAACGCCGCCGAACCAGAAGATGGGCTCAGAAGATGGGTTCACTTGCCGGACTCCGCGTCAGGCTTAGCCCCCATTTGGCCAGAAGGCGCCGAACCGAAATTGGTCTCTGTCAGCCGGGCGCCCGGCTATAATTTTACCACATGTCCGGCGACATGACGATGCGCGAAGCGGCGCGCTCGATTGCCCCTTCCCGCTAAATCAAAGGATTAGCGCGCCGAAAAGCAGAGCCGCCCCAAAAGGGCGGCCGCTCCCCGCCCGGCACCGGCGGAAAAGATCAGTCCGCTATGGTGAAGGGGAGGCTGATCACGGCCGACTTGTTCGAGGCGATGTCATGGGTGGTGTATTGCAGCAGATACTTGCCCGGTCCCGCGCCATCCACATTGAGCGTCAGCGTCAGCATGAATTCGTGGTTCTTGGCGTGACTGCTGAGAACCAGGTGGGAGAAGTTTTTCTGCACCGTTTCGGTGCCATCGGGTGACTTGATCGAAAGGTCGACGTCGAACCCGAAGCTATAGGTGCCGTCGCCATTGTCCTTCCAGCCATAGCCCACCGGCTCGGCGTAGACGACCAGCTTTTCGCCCTTCTTGAAGGGCACGTCCGGCCGGGCGGAATAGATGCCGAAGCCGCCGGGATCCCCGGTGACGAACAAGGCCTTGCGAAAGCTCAACGGTGTCTGCGCCCAGATGGTATCAACCACCTGCTCGGCCCTGTCGACATCCTCGACGCTCTGCGCGAAAGCAGGCGCGGCCTGCCACAATCCAAGCATGACAATCGGAACCAGCAACGCCCTGCGCATGAAATTTTCCCCTAGCGACAATGCCTTACCCTCGATAGGGCTCGGCCGCAGGAAGATCAAGCGGAGACGGTACTGCCGTCGCCTGGAGACGGCGGTGCTGCCAGGGCGGCGTCGGCATTTGGTCGCGCCCCTCGCCGCATCGTCATCCCCGGGCTTGACCCGGCCATGACGACGGAGGCGCGCGGCAAATGCTGCTCTAAAACAAACGCCGCGGCATCACGTCGAGGCCATGCGCACGGGCGATCCCGAAAGGCTCGGCACCACGATCAGCCGCCTGACCGAGCCGCGCTCGAAGGCTTCCAGAAAGCGCGCATAATCCTTGAAGGCGACGCAGCCATTCGATTCCGCCGGCCGGCCGCGCAGCAGATAGGTGTGAGCGAGCAGGCCCACGCGGCCGTACTTGTTATCGCCGTCGGCGGGAATGAGGCGGAGCGCATCCACGCCGTGGAAGCGGCCCTTGCGCATCACGAGGTTATAGGTATTGGGCGGCGTCGGCCCGGTATTCCTCCGGTCGACATAGCGCGGATTGTCGACCATGTAGCCCAGGCCCGAATGCGCCTCGAGGCGCTGTCCATTGGGCATGTAGACCGTGGCCGCGCTGATATCGTAGATGGCGACGCCGTCATTGCGGCCAAAAACCTGGCTCGGCGCCGGCGACGGGAAGCGACCGCCGGAAGCGCTTTGCGGCAACGGCTCGCCCGGCGCCGCAAAGGTCATGGCGTCTTCGGCCGAACGATCCCGCCGCGCTGACGGCACCGGCGCTGCTGCCGGACCAGGAATCTCGCGCGGCAGCGGAACCACCACCGAGGGCGCGATGCGCACAGGAGCTGGCACTGGTGGCGTCCTGTTCGCGGCGATTTCGGGCGCCGGGGCGCGGGACAGGAGAGCGAATGAGCCCGCGACCAGTGAATCGAACCGCTGCCGCAGCGACACGTCCGGTGGCGGCGAAAAACCCGTCGGGGCCGTGGCTGCGCCCGCCGGACCAAACTTTCCAACCCTCTCCGCTTCGGCGATCTCCGAATTGGATAAGGCGCAATCGGCCTGGCAGCCTCCCGTCAGCCGCAACGAATCCCCGAGAAAGCTTTCCACGTTGCTTTCGAACTGCGACCGCAACAACGACTCCCGGAGCAGGGTTTCCGCGCTTTTTTGGAGCGCAGACCGGGAAGCCTCGGACAGATCACCGGTCCCGCCATCGGCAAGTGCGTGCGGAGCGCCGTTCGGTGCGACTAGGAAAGAATTTTCCACCGCGTGCCACAGCGGCACCGCCGCAAACGCGCCGGACGCCAGAATTGCGACCGCAATCACCTTGCCGAACGAATTGCGGCGCTGCCTTGCCCGCCGCACAGAAGATCCGTCGGCGGGATAACTGTCCCACGTCGTATTCGCTAACGCCATACTAACTCATCGTTCCCGCTGGGAAATCTGACCCATTTCGGGCCGCCGGCACGTTTCTCCGCACCGCCGCCCACAGGAGCCCCTCTCGCCCCGATCGCTGCCTATCGCCTCAAAAGATGGAGAAACTTGGTTAAGCAATCATTCGCGGGAGGGAGGCGGGGCGGGACTGTTCGGAAAAGGGCCCGTTTGGATCAGCCGTGACGCTCCTTTGGGCCGTGGGCGATTATCTTGATCGCGAAGCGCACAGGCGGCGTTCCATCGTTGCAACTCGAACGCTCACCTCGCACCTACAATGGTAGAGCCTGTCGCCGCGAGCAAAAGGTCAGCCCATGCCCGTGAGACTTTGTCCGAGCCGGTCCCGTCTATGTGGCAGTCGTCGTAGCGATCGACTTCGTCGAGCAAACTGTCTGTGTTGACGCCTTGCTTGAGGCCATTTCCGCTCTTCGACAAGGCCAATTGAGCGCGTACGACCGGGTTGTCCGGAGCATTTACCTTGAAGCCGCCGTTGCTCGGCTCGAGGCATTTCGAAGCGATGGCAACATAAACGGGCGCCTCGATGTCCTGCCCACGCAGCGTATCGACCATGGACAGGAATCGCTCACGATAGGCGTCCGTGCTAGTGCCCTTGACATAATCGGCCTCGCCCTGAACCCACAGGACATCCGTCACGCCATAGCCCCCCTCTTCGATCTGCCGCGCGGTCTCGACCAAGAGCCCATTGATGTCGCCACCTCGCGCCCATCGCGCAACCTCTGAACCGGTGAACGCCAGGGGCGCGATGACAACATTGTCGAACTTGCCCGACGCAATCAGCAAGTTTCCCAACTGCGTCCAATACTCTCCTCTCGCGTCGGTCGACCCAAGAAGCGGCGAGGCGGCGACAAAACATTTGCCGCCGAAGAAATTGACAACCTGCGCGCCATATTCCGACCTGTACCGTTGGCCACCATGGTTCGCAGCGTTTGATTGGCCGAGCACCAGCAAAACGGCGGTTCGATCGGTCTGCTTCGGGCAGGGGACGGCGGTTTTCGTTTCGTCGGCTACGAGGCGCTCGTCGCTGTCAAAAACGTAACGGCTTTCCGCAAGCGGTTGCGTCCCCGATCCCGCCAGATGCTCCTTCAGCGCAAAAACCTGGGGCCACGGGAAGACATTGTGCCGCACGCTCATGGCGCCGACAAAATATACGGCAGGCAACAATAGCAACAAAAATATAGAAAAGGCCGTCTTGCTACGCATTCCACCGCCCTCCGCGCGAATATCAAGTACACTTTGAACTCAAATCAGATGCCTAGCTCCTGCTGGCATCCCATTGCTGATGAACTACTCGGTCATCACCTGCCCAGCGGCGCGCATCGGCCGATCCGGTATCGACGATAGAATTCGGCGCGACGTCCATTAGGGTCAGCTTGTCGCCCTCAAGCGTTGCCCCATCCGAATTGATGATGGCAGAGACGGCACCCGGTCGGTCGGCGCGACTTGGCCAACGGTCTTCTGCAGCAGGATCTAGGGCTTCCTCACCATATCGGTGACCATCTCCTGGAGCCAGCGCCGCCCGGGCGAACGGCGGCAGGGGGCCGATGAACACAACCCGCGGCCCGCTTGCCTAATCGTCATGATCCCCTCACCTTGAATTCACTGCCGGCGCCCACCTGCACTATCGGCATGGTCCCGCCTCCGCAATCTCACCAAATGCCTTGCAAAATCATCACATGTATTAAGCAGCGCACTAACCCTTATTCATTCGGTTACATGAAGGACTCTTACGGGTACGGGTGCCGACCTCGAGCGCAGCGCAGCGGCGTACCGGATCGGTCGGCCCCGGCACGCTGAGCGTTGACGGATTTTGGGGAGCGGCTTTCACAGTCCAAATGACCGAATTGGGCATGAGGCGTGCGTCACTGCAGAGTTGAATCTCCGGATCGGGCCAAATCTACATCGACCTATCCCCGCTCCTTCCCGCCTCCCGTAAACTCCCTCGCATCCGCCTGTCGAAAGCGAGATCATGACGAGTAGTTGGCAGGAGGGAGATCGGGTGGGTCGGGAGTCGTTCCGGTTCAGGTTCGATCGTCCGGTGGCCGGCCTCTGATACTGGAGGCGGGGCCGCTTCCGCTCCCTTGCGTGTGAAGAGGGGGCAAGGGCTGGGGCGCCTTCACATGAGGTGCCAGGAAAGTGAGGAGCGGGTTTGCCGGTCGCCGGCGGCCCCGTCCGGCTTTCAGCCCCGGCCCGTAACGGAGGCGGCGGCGCAACGAAGGCAGCGCAGCCCCGGGTGAAAAAGCCCAAAATCCCGGTTGCTTTGGCGAGGCTTCGTCTCTCCAATGCGGACTGCCGCTCCGGGATGGAGCCTCGCCAAAGCCGCAAGTTGCGGCAATTGCTGATCGATCCCAGTCGCGCGGGAGGCATGATGTCGGCGAGCACCCTTTGCGCCCATAGAAGGCGGTGCTATAGCGGCGGCATCCGAGGCCGCTCCTCGCGGCCGATTTCAACGCCCGCGGAGCTTTTTATGCCCAAGATTACAGTTGCCAATCCCGTCGTCGAACTCGACGGCGACGAGATGACCCGCATCATCTGGCACGCCATCCGTGACAAGCTGATCCTGCCCTACCTCGACCTGAAGCTCGAGTATTACGACCTCGGCATGGAACACCGCGACGCCACCAACGACCAGGTGACGATCGATGCCGCCAACGCCATCAAGAAGCACGGCGTGGGCGTCAAGTGCGCGACCATCACCCCCGATGAGGCGCGCGTTGAAGAATTCAGCCTCAAGAAGATGTGGAAATCGCCCAACGGCACCATCCGCAATATCCTCGGCGGCGTGATCTTCCGCGAGCCGATCATCTGCCAGAACGTGCCGCGGCTTGTGCCCGGCTGGACCCAGCCGATCATCATCGGCCGCCACGCCTTCGGCGACCAGTACCGCGCCACCGATTTCCGCTTCCCCGGCAAGGGCACGCTGACCATCAAGTTCACCGGCGAGGACGGCCAGGTCATCGAGCACGAAGTGTTCCAGTCGCCCGGTTCGGGCGTCGCGATGGCCATGTACAACCTCGACGATTCGATCCGCGAATTCGCGCACGCCTCGTTCAACTACGCCATCAACCGCAAGGTGCCGTGCTATCTCTCGACCAAGAACACGATCCTCAAGGCCTATGACGGCCGCTTCAAGGACCTGTTCCAGGAAGTGTTCGAGGAGCACTACAAAGCCAAGTTCGAAGAGCTGAAGATCTGGTACGAGCACCGCCTGATCGACGACATGGTCGCCTCGGCCATGAAGTGGAGCGGCGGCTATGTCTGGGCTTGCAAGAACTATGACGGCGACGTGCAGTCCGACACCGTGGCGCAGGGCTTTGGCTCGCTCGGCCTGATGACTTCGGTGCTGATGACGCCCGATGGCAAGATCGTGGAGGCCGAGGCCGCCCACGGCACCGTCACCCGTCACTACCGCTCGCACCAGCAGGGCAAGGAGACCTCCACCAACTCCACCGCCTCGATCTTCGCCTGGACGCGTGGCCTCGCCCACCGCGCCAAGCTCGACAGCAACGACGCGCTGGCCAAATTCGCGGCGACGCTGGAAAAGGTGACGGTCGATACGATCGAAGCCGGCCAGATGACCAAGGACTTGGCCCTGCTCGTCGGGCCCGACCAGAAGTGGCTGTCGACCATCGGCTTCCTCGATGCGATCGACGCCAATCTGAAGCGCGCAATGGCGTAATAACGCCAAAACCGCACTGCGACTTATCCCCTCTGGTGGCGCCGAACGTAAACTCGTTCGGCGCCATTTTTTTCATGTGGCGGATGGGGTCGGTGGGGGGCGGCACTGGAGCGTGATCCATCTGGGCGGGACCAGGAACAACCCCCACCCAGCTGCCGCCACCCTCCCCGCAAGGGGGAGGGCGCTGTGGCACTGCGGTGCCGCATGGTCTCCCTCCCCCTTGAGGGCTTCGTAGCGACCCACGGGTCAAATCGCTCCGGTGGAGCGATTTGAGCGTAGAAGGCCGCGGCAGCGGCGGGGGATGGGGTGGGGGTTGTTTTGGGCCCGATTCAAACCCGCCAGACCTTGCTCTAGTCCAAGCAGGACCGAGCTGCTCACGAGCCCGCTGCACGACAGCCACACCTGCCGATACTTATTAGAATTTTCCTGAACTACACCGCGGATCGTCATCGACAGTCTGGGCGGCGCACCTATACAGTCGAGTCGTCGTCGCCTCCCCTGCTCCTTTCCCTGGACTTGCCCGATGCCGCTCGGCGTCTTTTTTGCGCTGCTCTCCTACTCGATCTATTCGTGCGGAGACGCCATTACCAAAAGTTTTTCAGGTCAGCTCGGCGTGTTCGAGATCGGCTTCGTCGCCAATCTGTTTGCGCTGGTGCCGGCGATGCTTGCCAAGCGGCCGCACGAAAAGTGGCGCTGCGCCTTCCAACTCGCGAGCCCCTGGCTGCTGCATGTCCGCGGGGTGATGGCCGTCGCCAGCTCGATCTCGATCGTCTACGCCTTCGTGACCATTCCGCTGGCGGAAGCCTACGCGATCGCCTTCACGACGCCGCTGTTCCTCTCGCTGCTCTCAGTCCTGGTGCTCAAGGAGCGCATTTCCCCCAGCCGCTGGCTGCTGGTGGGCCTGAGTTTTGTCGGCGTAATGATCGTGGTGCGCCCCGGTTTCCGCGAATTGCAGCCGGGGCACCTGGCAGCGCTGTTCTCGGCCGCCACCAGCGCCGCCTCCACCACGCTCCTTCGGATGGTTTCGGGCAAGGAGAGCCGGCTGAGCATCATCGCCATGAACGGCGCCTACCAGCTCGGGGGCAACGGCATCTTCCTGCTCTTCACCTTTTCGATGCTCGGCTGGTTCGACCTGTTGCGCCTCGCCGCGATCGGCCTTTTCGGCGGCGTCGCGCAACTGCTCGTCATCGCCGCCCTGCAGCGGGCGCCGGCTAGCCATGTGGCGCCGGCCCAATATGTGCAGATTCTCTGGGCGGTGAGTTTTGGCTCGCTATTCTACGCCGAGTTCCCCGATAGCATTGGCATTTGCGGGCTGGTGGTGGTGACCCTTGCCGGCCTCGCCACTATCTTCGCCGACGGCGCCCGCACCCGCGTCGCCGGCCGCTGGAGCGAATTCCGGGCCCGCCGAGGGGGCCCGAAATTCACGGAAGTCGAGGGGCCGGAGATCTAGACTAGAGCCGTTCACGTTTCACAGAAACGCTGAACGGCCTCTTAGTCTCTATCTTGTCGCGTTTTCAAACCGGAAAAGTGGTAGCCACTTTTCCTGCAAACGCTCTAGCCCCCCGCCAGCCCCGCCTTGATCGCCTCGACGGCCTCAGTCGCCCGCGACCCGTCCGGGCCGCCGCCCTGGGCCATGTCGGGCCGGCCACCGCCGCCCTGGCCGCCGAGCGCGGCGGTGCCGAGCTTGACCAGGTCGGCAGCGGAGATGCGGCCGACGAGGTCGTCGGTGACGCCGACGGCCACCGTGCCCTTGCCGTCCTCGCCCCTGAGCACCAGCGCCACGACGCCGGAACCGGCCCGCTTCTTTTCCACGTCCACGAGGCCGCGCAGCGCCTTGGCTTCGACGCCCTCGATCACGCGGCCAACGAACGCGACGCCATTGACGGTTTCGATCGCCGGGGCGCCCGCACTGCCGGCGGAGCCGCCAAGGGCCAGCTTCTGCCGAGCCTCGGCAAGTGCCCGCTCATTGCGCTTCGCCTCGCCTTGCAGGGCCTCGATCCGCTCCAGCACCTCGTGCGGCCCGGCGCGGAGGAGCGAAGCCGCAGAGTTGACGATGCCAGCATTGGCCTTGGCGTGCTGGCGAGCGCCCGTCGCCGTCAACGCTTCGATGCGGCGCACACCGGCGCCCACCGCCGTCTCGCCAACCACGGTGATCAGGCCGATATCGCCGGTGCGCCGCACATGCGTGCCGCCGCACAGTTCCACCGACCAGCCAAGCGTGTTGCCGGTGGGCTCGCCCATCGAGACGACGCGCACCTCGTCGCCGTATTTTTCACCGAATAGCGCCCGTGCACCCGACTGCTTGGCGTCTTCGACACCCATGAGACGGGTTTCGACCGGCGCATTCTGCAGCACGATGTCGTTGGCGATGTCCTCGACCCGGGCAATCTCCTGCTCGGTCATCGGCTTGGTGTGTACGAAATCGAAGCGCAGCCGATCCGGCGAGACCAGCGAGCCGCGCTGGGCCACGTGATCGCCCAAAACCTGCCGCAGCGCCTCGTGCAGCAGGTGCGTCGCCGAATGATTGGCGCGGATGGCGCTGCGCCGCTTGTGATCGACCCTGAGCGCCAGGGCTTGCCCGATGGCCAGCGTCCCCTGTTCGACCGTCACCATGTGCGCGAACACGCCCGAATGCTTGTTCGTGTCGGTGACCAGGACGCGGATGCCGTCCCCGGTCAACTCGCCAGTGTCGCCCACTTGGCCACCGCTCTCGCCATAAAAGGGCGTCTGGTTGAGAACGACAATGCCTTCCTCGCCGGGCGCGAGCGTGTCGACCTCCTGGCCGTTCTTCAGCAGCGCCAGAACCTCGCCCTCGGCAGACTCGGTTTCGTAGCCGAGGAACTCGGTGGGGCCGACCTTGTCGGCGATGCTGAACCAGATCGCGTCGGTGGTCGCTTCGCCCGAACCGGCCCAGCTCTTGCGCGCCTCGGCTTTCTGGGCGGCCATCGCGGCATCGAAGCCAGGGTGATCGACGGTGATGCCGCGGGTGCGGAGCGCATCCTCGGTCAGGTCGAGCGGGAAGCCATAGGTGTCGTAAAGGCGGAATGCCGTGCCGCCGTCGAGGGTATCGCCCGAAGCGAGGTCCGAGGCGGCGTCTTCAAGGATCTGCAACCCACGGCTCAGCGTCTTGAGGAAGCGCTGCTCTTCGAGATGCACGGTTTCGGTGATCATCGCCTCGCCGCGCGTCAACTCCGGATAGGCTTGGCCCATCTCGCGCACCAGCGTCGGCACGATCTTGTGGATCACCGGCTCGGTGGCGCCCAGCAGTGTCGCATGGCGCATGGCCCGCCGCATGATACGGCGCAGCACATAGCCGCGCCCCTCATTCGAGGGCAGGACGCCCTCGGCGATAAGAAACGACATCGAGCGCAGATGATCGGCGATGACGCGCTGGCTGGTCTTGCCGGCGCCGCCCGCCTCGGTGCCGGTCGCCACTGCCGTCGACTCGATCAGCGCACGGAAAAGGTCGATATCGTAGTTGTCGTGGACGCCCTGCAGCACCGCCGCGATGCGCTCGAGTCCCATGCCCGTATCGATCGAAGGCCGCGGCAGGCCTTCACGCGAACCATCCGCGTGCTGCTCATACTGCATGAAGACGAGGTTCCACACTTCGATGAAGCGGTCGCCATCTTCGTCGGGGCTGCCCGGAGGGCCGCCGAAAATCTTGTCACCGTGATCGAAAAAGATTTCCGAGCACGGGCCGCATGGGCCGGTATCACCCATCTGCCAGAAATTCGATTTCGCCCCGAGCCGCACGATGCGGTCGTCGCCAAGGCCGGCGATCTTCTTCCAGAGGGCCGCCGCCTCGTCGTCATCCTCGTAGACGGTCGCCATCAGGCGATCCTTGGGCAAGCCGAATTCCTTGGTCAGAAGGTTCCAGGCGAGCTCGATCGCGCGTTCCTTGAAATAATCGCCGAAGGAGAAATTCCCCAGCATTTCAAAGAAGGTGTGGTGGCGCGCGGTAAAACCGACATTGTCGAGGTCGTTGTGCTTGCCGCCGGCGCGCACGCATTTTTGCGCAGTGGTGGCGCGGTGATAGGGGCGCTTCTCGAGGCCAGTGAAGACGTTCTTGAACTGGACCATGCCGGCATTGGTGAACATCAGCGTCGGATCGTTGCGCGGCACGAGCGGGCTCGAGGGCACGCGCTCATGGCCCTCCGCGACGAAGTAATCGAGAAAACGCGACCGGATTTCGTTAACGCTGCTCATCACGCACTTTCTGGAGAGGGCCTGACCACGAGAAAAGGGTGAGCCCGGAGATTACCAAGCCCACCGCCTAATTCTCAATATTGCCTTTATAGTGTGGCTCACGCCCCTGTCCAGCGCACCGATCGCCGCTGCCGGGCTTACCGACAGCAAGCCGGCGCGCCGGGGGGCCGGACGCCGACCTTCGACAAGCTCAGGATGAGATCCTAGGGCGAGTCCTTATTCCGGAGACCGGACCTCGTCCTTCGACAAGCTCAGGATGAGGTCCTCGGGGAGGCCCTTGTTTCGCTCCTGGCGCGAGCCTCCCGCACTTCTTGCGCGACAGGCCGAAGGCCACTCGCCACGGCGCGAGGCTTACTCCTCGATGCTCTCGCCATCCTCGGGGCCGGCGAGCAGCGCTTCGCCCAGAAGGCCGGAGCTTTCGCGCACGCCCTTTTCGATGATGTCGGCGACCTGCGGATTGTCCTTGAGGAACTGGCGGGAATTTTCACGCCCCTGCCCCAGGCGCTGGCTGTCGAAGGAGAACCAGGCGCCGGACTTTTCGACGATCCCGCTCTTGACCCCCAGATCCAGCAATTCGCCGGTCTTGGAGATGCCTTCGCCATACATGATGTCGAATTCGACCTGGCGGAAGGGCGGAGCGAGCTTGTTCTTCACCACCTTGACGCGAGTCTGGTTGCCGATGACCTCTTCGCGCTCCTTGATCGCGCCGATCCGGCGGATATCGAGGCGCACCGAGGCATAGAATTTCAGCGCATTGCCGCCGGTCGTGGTTTCGGGCGAACCATACATCACCCCGATCTTCATGCGGATCTGGTTGATGAAGATCACCATCGCCTTCGACTTGGAGATCGAGGCGGTGAGCTTGCGCATCGCCTGGCTCATCAGGCGCGCCTGCAGACCGGGCAGCGCGTCGCCCATTTCGCCCTCAAGCTCGGCCTTGGGCGTCAGCGCCGCCACCGAATCGACCACCAGCACGTCGATGGCGCCGGAGCGGACCAGCGTATCGGCGATCTCGAGCGCCTGCTCGCCGGTATCGGGCTGCGAAATCAGCAGTTCATCGACCTTGACCCCGAGCTTGCGGGCATAGATCGGATCGAGCGCGTGCTCGGCATCGACGAAGGCGCAGATGCCACCGTTCTTCTGGGCTTCGGCGATCACGTGCAGGGCCAGCGTCGTCTTGCCCGAGCTTTCCGGCCCGAACACCTCGATGATGCGCCCGCGCGGCAGGCCGCCGATGCCGAGCGCGATGTCCAGGCCGAGCGAACCGGTCGAGATCGCCTCGACCTGGGCGATCGCGCCCTCGCCGAAGCGCATGACCGTGCCCTTGCCGAAGTTCCGCTCGATCTGGCCGAGCGCTGCCGCGAGGGCCTTTTCCTTATCCATCGAGGCCCCTTCGACGACGCGCAATTGTGTGGGTGAATTCGCCATTCATGACTCCCTTATTTCACGCGGACGCACCCTGCGCAACGCGTCGCTTACAAAGCCCGTTGTCCCTTTAATATTCTCATTTTGTTCTCATTTTGTTTCGGGCCTGTCAAGGCCGGAAACCCGGTATCGAGCCCTATTTGAGAACGATCGTCTCGTTGATGGCGATGCCAAAGCCGCCCAGGCCGACATATTGGCGCGGCTGGCTGGTCATCAGGGCGATCGAGCGCACGCCGAGATCGCGCAAAATCTGCGCCCCGACGCCCACCTCGCGCCAGCGCTGCATGCGGGCAAGCGCGCTCTCGTGCTTTTCCCCGCCCACCGGGCCCGATTCGAGCCGCTGCGGCGTTTTCTTGCTGTCGCTTGCCGCATCTAGCGCATGGGCATTTCTGAGCATGATGAGAACGCCGGCCCGGCCGCGCGCCTTGATCTCGGCCACCGCCGCGGCCATCAGATCGCCCTCCCCGTTCGCCCGGGCCATGAGGTCGCGCAGGGGCTGCTCGCGATAGAGGCGAACCGGCACGTTCTCCTTGCCATCGACCTCGCCAATCACCAGCGCCACCTGCTGCAACGGATCGAAGGGGGTTTCGTAGGCATAGGCCTCGGCGTTGAGCTCCGACACCACGGCGGGCACCACGGCAACGCGCTTGAGGAACGATTCGTGGTGGAGCCGGTAAGCGATCAGGTCTTCGATCGAAACGATCTTGAGGCCGTGCTCCCGCGCGAAGGCGACGAGTTCGGGCAGGCGCTTTACCGTGCCGTCGTCGTTCACCACCTCGGCCAGCACGCCGGCTGGCTCGAGCCCCGCCAGGGTGGCGAGGTCAACGCCCGCTTCGGTGTGGCCGGAGCGGGCCAAAACCCCGCCCTCGCGCGCGATCAGCGGAAAGATGTGCCCGGGCCGGATGAAATCCGCCGCGCCGGCATTGCCGCCGGCCAGGGCCCGAATCGTGTTGGTACGCTCCTGGGCCGCAATGCCGGTGGTCATCCCCAGCTTGTAATCGACCGAGACGGTGAAGGCGGTACGGAACGGGTCGATGTTGTTGGCGACCATCGGCTCCAGATGGAGCGCCTGGGCGCGCGCCGCCGGCATGGGCACGCAGAGGATGCCGCTGGTGTGCCGGATCATGAAGGCAATCTGCTCGGGCGTCGCCTTGCTGGCGGCCATGATCAGGTCGCCCTCGTTCTCACGATCGGTGTCGTCGACCACCACCACAAGTTCGCCGGCGGCGATCGCCGCGATTGCGGATTCTACGCTGTCGAGCGTCATTGGCGGATAGTCCTCGTTCCGGTTGGCCGACAAATAGGCCGCCTCTCCATTCTACGCAATGCCGGGAGGAGTGACCGCAGCTTTCGCTCCCGGGGGTGCAGTTTCTTTCAGTTTCCCACCATCCGGCCCGGATTGGGGCTTGCCCTCGCCCGTCTTGCCCCGTTGAATGCCGCCCGCCCAAGGGGCGGTAATCACGATAAAGGAGCGGGCAACATGCACCTCATGCAATTTTTGGACGAGAACGGGGAGCGCGCCGTAGGCCTTGCCGAGGGTGACACCTTGCGCGTCATCGTCAATGCCAAGAGCGTCTATGATATCGCGCTCGCTTCGCTCACCGCCGGGCGTACGCTGGCCGAAACCATCGCCACCACGACGCTCGGCGAGGTGCAGAGCCGCGACGACATCCTGGCCGAAGGCCGCGTCCTCGCCCCGATCGATCATCCCGATCCGACCCATCTCTACGTAACCGGCACCGGCCTCACCCACCTGGGCTCGGCCTCCACCCGCGATGCGATGCACAAGTCGAACCAGCAGGCCGCCGAGGCGCCGCTGACCGATTCCATGAAGATGTTCCGCATGGGCATCGAGGGCGGCAAGCCGGCGCCGGGCCAGATCGGCGTCGCGCCGGAATGGTTCTATAAGGGGAACGGGCATGCCATCGCTGCCCCGGGCCAGCCGATCCCGTCGCCCGCATTTGCCGAGGACGCCGGCGAAGAACCGGAGATCGCCGGCATCTACGTCATCGACCAGCACGGCCAGCCGCGCCGCCTGGGCTTTGCGCTGGGCAACGAGTTTTCCGACCACGTGACGGAGCGGGTCAACTATCTCTGGCTCGCCCATTCAAAAATCCGCGCCTGCGCCATCGGGCCGGAACTGCTGGTGGGCGACTTGCCGGGGAACGTTTCGGGCACGTCGCGTATTTTGCGCGACGGCAAGGTGCTGTGGGAAAAGCCGTTCCTTTCCGGCGAGAACAATATGAGCCACACCATCGCCAACCTCGAATACCACCACTTCAAGTATGACATCTTCCGCCAGCCTGGGGACGTGCACGTCCACATGTTCGGCACCGCGACCTTGAGCTTTGCCGATGGCATCAAGACCCGGCCGGGCGATGTGTTCGAGATCGAGGAAGCCCAATTCGGCGCGCCCCTGCGCAATGCCATCGCGATCGAACCCAAGCGCGAGGTGAAGGTGGGGACGCTGTATTAGACCAGGCTCTAAGCCCTCTCATCCGGCGCTGCGCGCCACCTTCTCCCACAAGGGGAGAAGGAATAAGGAGGCACAGCCTTGCCGCGAGCTTCCCTCTCCCCTTGTGGGAGAGGGTGCCAGCAGGTGGGTGAGGGGTGGACCGCAAACTCGGCATTCGTTGCCCACCCCTCATCCGGCGCTCTCGCGCCACCTTCTCCCGCAAGGGGAGAAGGAAGAAAAGGGGCCGATCGCCGTGCCCTACTGCCGGTCGAGATAGTCGCCGAGTTGGCCGATCAGGTGCATCGTTCCTTGCCGGCGCTGCTCGACATTGTCGAGCCCATCGAGATAGAGCCCGTATTCGGTGAGCGTCAGGTGGGTGCCGTCGCCGCTCGGGGCGAACTCGATTGCCGCCAGCGACACCGAAATCTTCCGGCCGTCGAGATGCATGTCGTAGGTATAGAGGATGCGGTTTTCCGGCACGATGTCCTGGTAGATGACGTCGAAACTGTAGTTCGGGCCGTCCGGGGCCTGGCCGCTGCTCGACTCGCGGCCACCCGGCCGGAACTCGAACACCGAAGGCGGCGGGTTTTCGCCGGGGCCGCCGAACCAGCTATATTTCCTTCTGGGATCGGCCCAGGCGGCAAAGACCTTGGCGACGGGATGCGGGAAATCGCGTTCGATGACAAAGGTGCCGTGCGCGACGGAATGTTCGCTCATCACTATTCCTCCTTCGATTTTTTAATCGGATCAGTCCCTAGAGCCGTTCACCGTTTCGTGGAAACGCTGAACGATGCTCTGAGTCTTTGTCGTGTCGCGCTTCCGAACCGGAAAAGTGGTGGCCACTTTTCCTGGAAACGCTCTAGCTTCGTGTCCGCGGATTTTAGCACGGCTATTTCTCCCCTTCGCTTGCCGCCTCTTCGGCGAGCATCGCCCCGAGGCGATCGAAGCGCCGTTCCCAGCCGAGGCGGCGCTCGCTGAGCCAGCGCTCGGCAAGGCTCAGCGCCCCGGAATCGATGCTGCAGGTCCGCACGCGGCCGACCTTTTGGGTTTTTACCAGCCCGCTCTGCTCCAGCAGCTGCAAATGCTGCACCACCGCCGGAAGCGACATCGGCAATGGCCGCGCCAGCTCGCTCACGGAGGCCGGGCCCTGGCTTAACCTGTCCACGATTGCCCGGCGGGTGGGATCGGCAAGCGCCTGGAACATCAGGTCGAGCGGCTGTTGATTGTTAAGCATTAGCTTAAGTAACGTGAGGGCGAGCAGGTGTCAAGGGCTGGGCATTGCCCTTTTGCACCTTCGGGCCGGGTCGGACCTCGCCCTTCGACAAGCTGAGGGTGAGGTTCTTTCGTAGGTGTGTAAAGGACAAGCCCTCGCCCCGTGGGCGCCCCCATCGTCTTCGTCCCCCTTGCCGGGAGGGAGCAGGGGTGCGGGCTCTTGCACTGGCACTGCCGGCCCCCCCACGGCTGCCGCCACCCTCCCCGCAAGGGGGAGGCAAGCCGCGGCACGGCACCGCCTAAAAAGGCGAGGCCCTCAGCCGAACTCGAGCGTGCCCTCACCCACGATCATCGCCTGCCCGCCGATGCCGCCATGCGTCAGCACGTCGCCATCCTTGCGGAACTGCACGGAAATCTGGCACGGCCGCCCCATTTCGTAGCCTTGGCGCAACTTGAGCTCGACTTGTCCATCGGCCGAACTCGTGTGCTTGGCCAGGAGCCCGATCAGCGCCGCGGCGGCCGAACCGGTGCCGGGGTCCTCGCGAAGACCCATGCCCGGCGAGAACATGCGCGCCGCAAGGTCATTGCCTTTTTCCTCCGGCGTCTGGGTGAAGCAGTAGACCGAATGTCGGCCCAGCGGAAAGGTTTGCTCCCAATTGCTCAAATTGAGCTTGAGGTTCTTGAGCACCAACGCGTTCTTCACCGGAACCAGGTAGAACGGCACGCCGGCCGAATAGAGCGCGGGCTGATAAACACCGCAGCCCACATCCTCCGGTTCGATGCCGAGCGCGAAGGCAGTCGCCTTTATCTCGGGCGCCTTGCCGGCTTCCTCGGGCAGCTGCGGCAGCGCAAAGCGGGCCACGGCGCTGTGCTTGTCGACTCGCTCGACGACACAGGTGACCAGCCCAACCTTTTCTTCGATGCGCACGGCGCTGAGCCGCTGCTGCAGCCCCAGCACCGCGGCGGCCCCAATAGTGGGATGGCCGGCGAACGGCAATTCGACCGACGGGGTGAAGATGCGGACCGCGGAAGTGTGCCGCTCGACCTGCGGCTTCAGCAAAAACACCGTTTCGGAGAGGTTGAACTCCCGCGCGATGGCCTGCATCTGGTCATCGAGCATGCCGTCGGCCTTCAAGACCACGGCGAGCTGGTTGCCCGCCAAAGGCTGCGACGTGAACACGTCGAGCAGAAGATAGTTGAGTTTCATTTTAGCCCCCAGACGCCAATGTCGCGAGAGTCTGGCGGCCGCGTCAAGCAGCCGCTTGACCTGAGGGGGATTATTGTGGCGCCAGCGCCAGCGCCGCCGGGTCGTGCCCGAGATATCGGGCGATGGCGGCAATGGCGACGCCGTGATCCTCGCGCTCGGGCAGCCCAGATACGGTGATTGCGCCAACGATGCCGATGCCGCGGACATTGATGGGGAAGCTACCGCCGGCGATGGCATAGTCATGCGGATCGATGGCGCGATGCGGCGGAAACACCCGCTCCTCGAACGGGCGCTCCAGCACCACGCGATAGCTGCAGCGATGCAGCCGTTTCACCATGTTGGATTTGCGCCGCACCCACTCCGGATTGTCACACGTGGTGCCCGGCAGCGCCGCGTAGAACAGCGGGCGATCCCAGAAACGGACATCGGCCACCAGCGTCAGCGCGTTGGCGCGGCCGTGGTCACGGATCGCGGAGCCGATGGCGAAGGCCGCCTCCTCATCGAAGGAGGAGAAAATCAGCGTCGTTTCCTGCTCGATAAGCTTCGCAACGTCTTCGGCCAGTGCCATCTATTTACCCTCTGGATCAAGCAGATGCGCCTGCCCTAGCAGAAATCTGCGATGTCCGCGAGGGGCAAGAGCCGCCAAGGCACCCTGCCCCCTGCTCGGCCGTTAACCGCGGGCGTCGGCCGCTTGGCCGCCGCGCGAACGGATCGCATCCACGCTCCACAGGCCGGCGCCCGCGAAGAAGAAATAAAGGAAAATGAAGCAGTAGAGCACCGCCTCGCCACCACCGTTGACGATGGGAAAAATGCTGCCGGCGTGCGGCACATGCGCCGTCCAGAACGCGACGGCCATTTCGCCGGACATGATGAAAGCGGCATAGCGCGTGAACAGGCCAATCAGCACCAAAAGACCGCCGATGGTCTCGATCAAGCCTTCAAAAAGCACCATCGGCGGCAGACCGCCCGTGACATGATGTTCCGAGGGCGGAAAATCGAACAGTTTTTGCGTGCCATGTTCGAGGAACAGCAACGCCGTCACGATACGCAGCACCGCCAATGCCACGGGCGCGTATTTGCTCAGACTATCCAAATTCATGCTCAATCTCCCTTGTGACCGCACAGGCCCCTACACGCCGGCTCTAGCGCGAAGGCATGACATTGGATAACGATGAGCGGGCGGATTGATCGTTCGACACCAGAGAACAATCCCGGAAAATCGGGGCGCTAGACCGGAATAGCGGAATGCGCTCGCGAAAACGTGTCCGCCGCGTGATCGCCCTGCGAACGGCGCGGGGCAGGTTGACTCGCATCGGCAAGGGACGATGATGGTGCTGCAGCCCCGTTCCATCCGGCTGGCGGGCACCCATCATTTACAACAGAGGTTTTGCTTTGCAGTACACTCATCTTGGCCGCACAGGCCTCTCCGTCAGCCGGCTTTGCCTCGGCACCATGAATTTTGGCTGGACCACCGAAAAGGCCGACGCCTTTACCGTGATGGACAGCGCCCATGACAAGGGCATCAATTTCTTCGACACCGCCAACCGCTACGGCCGCCCGGTTCCCGGCACCACCGAAGAGATCATCGGCGAGTGGTTCAGCCAGGGCGGCAACCGTCGCGAAAAGACCGTTCTTGCCACCAAACTCTACGGCAATATGGGCGATTGGCCGAACGAGGGGAAACTCTCGGCCCTCAACATCCGCCGCGCGCTTGATGCCAGCCTGAAGCGGCTCCAGACCGCCTACATCGACCTCTACCAGTTCCACCACATCGACCGGGACACCCCGTGGGAGGAAATCTGGCAGGCGATGGAAGTCGCCGTGCAGCAGGGCAAGATCCTTTATGCCGGCAGCTCCAACTTTGCCGGCTGGCATATCGCAAAGGCGCAGGCAGCGGCGCAGAAGCGCAATTTCGTCGGGCTCGTCGCCGAGCAGTCGATCTACAACCTGATCGAGCGCACGGTCGAACTGGAAGTGCTGCCGGCCGCAATGGATTTCGGCCTCGGCGTCATCCCGTGGTCGCCGCTCCATGGCGGCCTGCTGGGCGGCATCCTGCGCAAGCAGAACGAGGGACAGCGCCGGCTCGAGGGGCGTTCCGCCGAGACGCTGGC
>DATJHO010000020.1:0-7315 GCA_035493835.1 Devosiaceae bacterium | reverse complement strand
GGCCGGGCTGCTGAGCGTAAAGCGATGATCGATCGCGGTCATGATCTGCCGGTGGTGCGGCAGGCCCGCTTGCTCGGCATCAGCCGGGCCAGCGTCTATTACCGGTCCCGTCCGGTATCGCCCGAGGCCCTCGCCGTGATGCGCCGGATCGACGCGCTGCACCTGGACTATCCGTTCGCCGGCGCCCGCATGCTGCGTGACCTGCTGGCGGGAGCGGGCATCCGGGTCGGTCGGCTGCACGTGTCCACGCTGATGAAGCGGATGGGCATCGAGGCGCTCTACCGCAAGCCCAGCACCAGCAGGCCCGCGCCGGGCCACAAGATCTATCCCTACCTGCTGCGCCAGCTGGCGGTGACGCGGCCCAACCAGGTGTGGGCGATGGACATCACCTATATCCCGATGGCTCGGGGCTTCGTCTATCTGGCCGCGGTGGTTGACTGGTTCAGCCGCCGGGTGCTGTCCTGGCGCCTGTCGATCAGCATGGACACCAGCTTCTGCCTCGAAGCGGTCGAGGAGGCGCTGGGCCGCTACGGCAGGCCCGAAATCTTCAACACCGATCAGGGCAGCCAGTTCACCAGCATGGCCTTCACCACACTCCTACGCGACAACGGCATCGCCATCAGCATGGACGGCAGGGGATCGTGGCGCGACAACGTCTTCGTCGAACGGCTCTGGCGGTCGATCAAGTATGAGGAGGTCTACCTTCGGGCCTACGACACCGTCGCCGAGGCCCGGGCTTCGATCGCCCGGTATCTGGTCTTCTACAATGGCCGGCGCCCCCACTCGAGCCTTGACCGGCACACCCCGGACGCCGCCTACTTCAACGCGCTGATGCCAATCCCGGCAGCGGCATAACCAGGGCGGAAATCCACTTTGCCAGCCCCCGACACCTGTTCAGACAAACCGAGCCACCTCTCCCCGACAATGGCAGTGCCTACATCGCCCGGCAGACCGCCCAGACCGCCGCCGCCCTTCGGCTGACGTTGTTGTTTACGCCCTTCAGAAGCCTGCAGAGCAACGGCATGTCCGATACCGACACGATCCTCGACTTGCTGCCTACCTGGATCGAAGACTGCTGTGAATACCACCCGCACTCGGGACTGAAGTCCCCCTGAGAGTTCATCCGCCTCACTGCGTAAGCCCAATCGCCGACTGTCGGCAAAACGGGTCCACTCCATAGAGTGCCGGTGGCACGTTATCCCTGGTTCGGGAAGCAGGCCGTTTCCGTAATCTTCGTGCCATCCGCGAGCGCACTGATGACCTGCGGGGCTGCAGTCTCAAAGGTGTAGCCGATGGTCACAGAGGAGAACCCTGACACGCTGTTGCAGGTGGTGTTGGAATTAAGTGTCACGTCGGCACTGACGAGCGGCACACCCATGCTCGAGGCCGACGTGACGACGAGGGCAAGTGTCTTGCTGGAGTCGAACTTGCCGCCCGTCGCGCAATCTGTTGATAGCACCCCCATACAGCGTGCGGTCGAAGTGGCGACTGATGTGATCTCTTGCTTGGTCCAGAGCAGACGTCCGTATTCGATGATACCGAACAGCAACAGGATCAGCGGGATGCTGACGAGCGCGAACTCGACGGCGCTGGCGCCGCCTTGATGGATTGCGAACTGGCGGACGATCTTCATTGTACTTGCACCAGGGAGCTGGCGAACAGGCTGTGGTTCTTGACGAAGCCGTAGTCGCCGAACAGCGGTGAATACGGGACGCTCTCTGCGATGTAGACGAACTTGCCGGCGACCCCGCCGCCCGAACAGGCCGCTCCGCAGGTCAGGGCGCCGCCCCAAGTCACCGTGCCGTTGCTGCTGGTGGGGCAGTGACAAACGTCGGCGGTCGACACAGTGCCCGCAGTGGTGACCGCGCCGTTGATACGCGTGAGTTGGGGGCCCCCGTTGACAACAACGGAGATGTCCACCGCGGCGGGCGCGATCGCCAAGAGTTTAGCGGCCAAGGCAGCGCCGCCGGCCGACGACGCGCTGCTGCCGTGGACAATGGCGTAGTTGGTGACTTCCGCTACAGATTTGTCGAGCCCGCCGCTCGTGTAGATCATCAGGCCGAAGTCGATCGTGCCGGCGAGGATGAAGAGCAGGATTGGTGACAGCAGCGCGAATTCCACGCCGGCCGTTCCACGTTCATCGCTATGCAGTCCGTTGATGAGGCGTTCAATCATGCTTGGCGGCTTCGTGGTGCTCACTGGACGATTGTTGCTTGAGCCGAGCCGGAGGAGGAACCGCTGCAGGCCGAAGCTGCCGTGGTGCCGCCGGAGAGCGTGATGTAGGAGGCGACGATCTGGAGACAGGAGCTGCCACCAGACAGACCGGCGCCGCCGCTCATCAATAGGGGGCCGTTGGGGAAGTAAAAGACGCCGGTGATCTGGCCGTTGCTGCCGCCCTGCGTGAAGCCCGCGCCTGCGGCGTTCGATGACGGGCCGATTACCGCGAGATTTGCTGTGGGGCCGCTGGTCGGAGCCGTGAACACGACGTTGCTGTAGCCGCTGGCCACGCAGAAGGCCAGCCCGGCGCAGTTGCCGCTGCTGGGCACGACCTTGCCGGACAACACGATAGTGACACCCTGCGCGTAGACGGAGACAGCGGTGCCGTTGCAGTTCCCCGAACCACCCCCCGCCGCGCCCAGGGCCATGTAGCCATCGATAGAGTAGACGCCGGCGCCCAGCACGACGCCGCCGCTGGCGTTGAAATTGCCTTCGATATCGTGCTGCGCCGCGGCGCTGACCATCAAACAGCTGCCGCCGCCAGCGTCGTTGAGGTTGCCGATCAACTGGAACAGGCTGGAGGGACCTGTCGCGTCGGCCATATAGGTCTTCGAGCCGCCGTCCAGTGTCATCGCATCGCCGTTGCTGGATGCACCGATGAGGAACGTATTGCTGGTGCCGCTACCCATGGTCAGGGTGGAGCCGCCGGTATTCCTGACCCCGCCGGCGATCGAAAAGCTGCTGGGGCCGCCGAAGCCGAGCGTGGCGGTGTTACAGATGCTGTAGGTAGCGCCACTGCAACTGCTGCTGCCACTGCCGAACACATAGGTCCCGGCCGAAAATGTCGACGAGCTGCCGCCCGTGGTGACGAGCCCGGCGCCGAACACGTATGTTCCAGGCCCGAATTGGTTTGTTCCTGAAAGGCTGACGGGACCGCTGAAGTAGTAGGTAGACCCGGATCCTGAGAGCGCGAAGTTGAGCGTCGCGGTGGTGCTGATAGAACCGAAATAGTAGGTGCCGCCTGAGGGGCAGGTCACGGTCCACTTGCCGCTGTAGCTGGTGACGGGTGTGGCGGTGCAACCGCCGCCGATCGACATGGCTGCGGCACTGTAACCGAAGGCAACCGAGGCACCGGACGTCACGGGTGGCCTGGCTGGTGCGCCGATGGAGGACACGGTTGCCAGGTGCGCTTCGGCCGCCGCGACACCCGCGTTTCCTTCGACGGGATCGGTGGTCGCTACCTGGACAATAGAGCCGGCGGTGATGCCGTTGCATGGCTGGCTGGGCGAGGTCGAGGAGCTGTAGTCGACTGCCTTGGCGGAGATCGCTGTGCCGCAGGGTACGGAGATCGTGGTGTTGGAGGCGACGGCGCAGTTATCGGCCTGGATGGATGTGCCTCCGCTCAGGGTCACGCCGCTGAGGCTGTTGCTGAGAGCAAGAATGCAGCTCGCGGTCGATCCGCCGATCTCCGTATAGGCCCTGGTGGTAATCGGTAGTGTTGGCGACGCGCCAAGGATAGGAGCCAGGAACAGCTTGTCGACGTCCGAAATCGTGGCGCGGACCGCCTTGGCACCGGACGTGCGCGGAGAAGCGACCAAGTCAACAATTATATCGGTGGGGTCGATTCCGTTGAGTGACGCGACCTTGGCCGCGGCAGACGTCATAACGTCGGTCGAGCTGGTCTGATTGTAGGCCAACGCGCCGGCGTAGGACGCCATATCGGCGATGCGCTGGTTCTTGGCCTGGATGTTGAGCCCGTTGCCGTACTCGACGGCCAGTGCGGTGATGCCGAGCAGGATGGGGAGCGCAATGGCAAATATGATCACGACGCTGCCCTTGTGGTCAGCGTGCAATCGCCTCGCCGTGTCGGTGATTGGCTTCAGGTATGACAGTCGACCGAACATCCTGTCGCTCGCAACATAATCTGACACTAAGGGACTGAGGGAACACCCGGATGTTCGGTCTGCTCTACCAGCATAATTTGTCACTGTCGCAGAGTCTTACGACACCGGAATTTGGCATTGCGCGGATTCGCAGCGTCCGGATGTGATTGCGAACACTTTTAATCGAATGCTGATGCACTCGAAGGAAGTTGGCGAGTTATTCACAGGACGCTGATTCCGCGATCGTTGCTGGCAGGCGCGCCTCGAATGGTTGGTCATTCGCCGGCGGCTACGGCGGCGGCAGTTATGACGGGCAGCTACAGCAGCGGCGGTTATGACGGCGGCGGTGACAACATGGCGGGCGCGGAAAATAGGCTCGCTCTCCCTCCTCTTTTCATCGATGAGGGAGGGCCGCGACCGGTTTCTTCGAACGGCCGGGCGGGTCTGTCTCGGTCGGGGGAGCGCTCCGATATTGAACGTACCCCTGAACGTTATCTTGGTAGCTGAGGCATGGCGCCCGGCAATTTGGCCAACCGCAGCGGGGAGACAGCGGGCGGCTTCCAACTCCAGGTCTCACGCCCAGATGCAAAAGCCCCTGCCCCGCCGAAGCGGAGACCGGGGCTTTCGTAAATCGCGAACCGAAACTTGCAGACAGAGCGCTCAGGCCGGAACCTGGCGCTGCTATGCGAGGTCCTCAGAAGAACGGGTAGGGAGCGATGTGTAGGCGACGAACCCCATCCGGGTCCCTGCTCCAGCAAAGGCCCCGGCCGACAGAATCGAGGAAGCAGTTGCAGTTCGGACGCAGAAACCCAAAGTTGCTGGCAATACAATAGGCCCGGTGCCCCGCCGACGAATGTAGCCCCCGTCCTGAAAATCCCGCGCCCGAGGCGAAAGCCGGCGCTGCACTCAGGGCTGCCATGACGAGTATGGCAGGTACTATGCTGACCAATTTCATCGTCATCTCCTTGGTTCCCCTCGGGAGGCGAACTTGGCGGCAGGAACATAGTTCCGCCTCACAAAAAAAGACCCCGGCTCCCACCGAAGCGGAGACCGGGGCAAAGGTCGGAGAAACGGGAGCAACGTCTGGGGTGGCGGTCGGGTGCCGGAAAAAATGCGCGTGTCGCGCTTGTCCTCAATATGGAACGACACTACCGCCCATAGGAGGTGCCTCCTGGCGTCGTCGAGCACCTTGATGCAAAACCCCTCGCCGGTCGCCGTCGTCGGGCAGCTCCATGCCTCTGAAGCGATTTAACCGGCCTCTTAAAGCAAACATCGACAGACACGCCGATTTCACTGAAGAAGCTGCACTACAACGGCGAGGGCGCGCCCTGCCAGAGTCACTGCGCCAGATTCGTCACATCGAAGACTTGCAAACCGCCGCACCCTTCATTCCAGCAGTGGCCTTGGTCCTGCTCGAGTAGGTTCCGACCATCGTCGTCTTGCCGGCAGGCTTGGCGGTTACGATCGTGCAGGTGGTTGTACCGGGTTTTTGAACAACGTAGTACGTTGCAGCAAAAGCCGGAGCCGACATTGTCATTGCCATTAGACCGGCAACCAGGAAACGGACTTTCATTTTGATCTCCTCACCCTTCTCTCATTCGGGAGAAAGCATAATACGACCGTTATTCGGGATAATAGGTGCGACATATTGCTGCGCCGAAGCCCGCCTCATGCCTACGCCAGGTTATATTTGGCGGGTAGTCCTAGACCAGCAGGTGCGACGGGGTCATATTCACTGTGCCGGAGGGATTCCCATCGGCTGGGCCGGCTCGGGCCCGAGCCCCAAAACCTGCGCCTGAGCGGCCTTCCGCCTTGCCTGAATGCAACCTTGGCCCCCGCCGAAGCGGAGACCGGCAAGCCGTTCGATCGGGTGAACCACGTCACGATCGCTCAATGTGGAGGTCTCGAACTCGTCGCCTGCCACTGAACATCACCTTGCTTGGGCTCAGCATGCGCGACGGCTTCAAGATGAAGGGGCGATTTCGCTGCCTCCCCTCGCCCACCAATGCAGGAGTTTGACATGCCAAAATTCGTAGAGATGGACCCAACGGTATCGCTTGTCGCCCAACTGGCGGACGAGGGCGGCTCCGTGATCCTGATCAACACGTTTGTTGTCCCGCCAGAGGACGCCGACAAGCTGCTTGAGGCGTGGGCGAGCGACGCCGCCGTGATGAAGCAGCAGCCGGGTTTCATCTCGACGCAGCTTCATCGGGGCATCGCCGGGAGCGGCACGTTCCTGAATTACGCCGTGTGGCAGTCGACCGCTCACTTCCGTGCCGCATTCAGCAGTCCCGAGTTCCGGGCACAGCTTGGGGCCTACCCAGACAGAGCGACCGCAAGCCCCCATCTGTTTCGCAAGGTTGAAGTGCCCGGCATCTGTGTGGCTTGAGGGCGCCCCGCGATGGGCTCGGCAGCGTGGCTGGCTGGTCCACCTCAGCGCGTCGGCCAGATCGCCTTGAGGCCCAGAGACGAAAAAAAGCCCCGGCCCCACCAAAGTGGAACCGGGCTTCGTAAACGGGGTTCGAAAAAAAAATTGCAGAAACTTGCAGGCAGAGCGCTGAGGCCGGAACCGGCGTTCGCGGCTAAGCGAGGTTCTCAGAAGAACGGATAGGGGCCAGGTATAGGAGACGACCGCCATACTGGCCCCCTGCCCCAACAAAAGG
This sequence comes from Devosiaceae bacterium, assembly GCA_035493835.1. Classification (GTDB taxonomy): domain Bacteria; phylum Pseudomonadota; class Alphaproteobacteria; order Rhizobiales; family Devosiaceae; genus DASZTU01. The sequence continues at coordinate 552 of DATJHO010000020.1, read as the reverse complement.
CTCCGCCGACAGGATCGAGGAAGCAGCCTTGCGCCCCGCGGAGCGCTGATGGTCTTGGCATCCAAGGGCAGCTCGCCGATCAGTACCGCGGAACGCGGTAAGCGCGCGCTTGCTCCTATTCCTTATTGTCTTCGCGACCGGGCGCCTTGCCCTCGGCTTCAACCTCAGCTGGCTTGGATTTTAACTTGGCGCGAGCGGCGTTCTTCTCGCTCTTGAGTCGCTCGCGTTCTTTCCGCTCAAAATCATAATTCGGCTTGCGAGCCATTGGTTCACCTTTGCTCTGGAGCGACGTATTTGGTCCTTGCGGCGGCGGAACACAAGCGTGCCGGCCGCGTGGCGGCGAGGGAAGCGTGCCGGACACACCAGCATCAGCATGGTGTCGGCGACAACGAACTTGCGATCGACACCAAGCCGGCCTCCGTGAAAGTCGCATCGAGCGTGCTCGGCGCGCTGCTCCGCGCGGCCGGCGGCGGTGCGGTTGAGGTGCTATAGATCTACGAGATAGTAGTTATCTCGAGTTCTTGCCCCCCTACGCTCACGACATCACCAACA
>DATJHO010000019.1:0-27640 GCA_035493835.1 Devosiaceae bacterium | reverse complement strand
ACGCGGGTGCTTGGGGAGCCGCTGCGACCGAAAGGCCCTCAGCCGCCCACGATATCCCTGTAAAGCTTCAGCACGCGGCCGCTTTGCACGCCGACGCAAATGGTTTGCACCGGGCGGTCGTCCCAGGCGCCCGGCGGGAAGCGCGAGCTTTCCGGCTTGATGATAGTTTGTCCCCTGGCAAGCCCCTCCGGCACGACGCGGATCTGGCCGCGCTCGGTTGCGAAGAATTCCGGATGGAGCGCGTAGGTCACCGCGCTCGCGTCGTGCACATAAAAACCTTCGATGCCGTCGCGCTCACCATAAAACGTCTCGTAGTGCCGGGAGACGTCGCGAACGAAGCGGCCATCCTCGCCGCCATTGGCCGCAAGTTCCTCTACATAGGCCGGCGTCATCAGCACTTCCTTGGTGACGTCGAGCCCGACCAGGGTCACCGGCCAATTGGCGCCAAAGGCGATGTCGGCCGCCACGGGATCGCCGATGATGTTTGCCTCCGCGACCGGGGAGACGTTCCCCGTGTGGCCGTTGCGCCCGAAGGCACCACCCATGATCACGACGCTCTTGACCAGGCCGGCGATATCGGGAGCCTCGCGCAAGGCCAGCGCCAGATTGGTCATGCGCCCGACCGGGATCAGGGTGATCTCATGCGGGTGTTGCCGGATCAGGTCTATGATCAGCCGGTGGCCCGGGCGCGGATCGAGGGTTGCAGCAATGGTCTCAGGAAGGGGAATATCGCCGAGGCCGTTCTCGCCATGAATGGCGGCCGGGGTCCGCGGGACCCGCGGCGCATCAAGAGGCGCCGCGGCGCCCTGCGCGACGGGCGCTTCGAGGCCGAATCGGTCCTTCAGGAAAAGCGCGTTGCGCGTGACCGTCTCGATATCGGCGTTGCCGAAGACGGTGGTGATCCCGAGCAGTTCGATATCCGGATGGCGCGCCAGCAGCAGCAGCGCCATGGCGTCGTCAATGCCCGGATCGGTGTCGAAAATAGCCTTCAGCTTCGGCATGCCGGCCCCTAAGTACGATGAGGGCCTCGCCTAACTCATTCGCGGGCCGCTGCCAATGGCCAAGAATGCGTCACATTGCCAGGCAGGTCAGGATCGTGCCCTTGGCGCCGGTCAAGTCCATTGCGACTGTCCCGGTGCCGGTGTCGATCTGGCCGGTCTCGACGCCGGCATTTTGAGCCAGCGGCCCATCGGTGAAGGAAATTCCCGATTCCTGCTGTTCGACACCGCCGCCGCCTGAGGCGGTCGAGCCGAAAATCGCCGAGGCATAGGTATAGTTCTGTCCGAAAATGGCGAGCAGCCCGTGCGGGGTTGGCTGGGTGGGATCGGACGGCGCATTGCCGTGGCACTCCCAGCGCCCCTGCGTCGATTGCGCAAAGGCCGGCCCGGCAAGACCGGCAGCGGCAATGACGAGCAGGAGGAGGGGAATGCGGTTCATCGGAGGCCTCGGCTGATTCTCTTGATTGGCAGTATGGCACAGCCTGCCGCCGATTTAATGCATGCCGCAGGCTCGTGGCGGAATCGGGACGAGTTGTCGCGGGACGAAGCGGTATTGCTTGCTAGGCTTAGCTCCGCTTGACCAGTCGCCCGAGCCCCGGCACGCGGGCCAGCGCCATCAGCAGGGTCAGGTGCAATGGCATTTTGTAGTCCCGCAGCTTGGTGAAGGCGACCAGCTCGGCGTGGTACACGCGCTCGCCGCGCTGGTTGACGCCCTCGAGCGTGTTGAACAGGAGGCCCCAGCCGGGCAACGAATTGGAGGGGCGCTTGCCGGTCACGACCATGGTGTAGGTGATGGTGTCGCCGGGGCGGACCGGGGCCTTGAATTCGGCCTTGTTGACGCCGGGGGAGGGGCCGGAGACGCCGGGCTCCTTGCCGAGTTGGCGGAGGCGCTCGGCCTCGGCATCGAGCGCATCCACCATCTTGCGATGCCCAACGGAAACGGTGTGCCAGCCGGACGCGACAAGCCCGCCGAACGGGCCGTGCTTGGCCGCCTCTGGGTCGACGTGCAGGTATTGCGGATCATAGGTCCTGCCGAAGCGGATGATCTCGGCTTCCGTAAAGCTGTGGCTGCCGAGCGGGTACGGCTCGCCGATGACGATGTCTTCGAACCAGCGGGTCACGATGCCGGCTCCTGCGCGGCGGGCTCGCGGGCTTCGACCAGGTTGGCGAGGGACATGGTCATCACCTCGTCGCCCTTCTGGTTGGTGACAACCAGATCCATCATCAGAATGCCCCGTTCGGGATGATGGCTGGAGCGCCTCAGCCCAGCAATGGTTGCTGTGGCAGAGATGGTGTCGCCGACCATCACCGGCTTTTTCCATTTGAGGTCGGAAAAGCCGAGGCCGCCGGCCGTGGCGATGCCGTTGAGAAAGCTCTCGCCGAGCAAGCGTAGCGTCAACGCCCCGGTCTGCCAGCCCGAAGACGCGAGGCCGCCGAGCAGCGATTTTTTTGCGGCTTCTTCATCGAGATGGAAGGGCAGCGGGTCAAACTCGCGAGCCCATTCGAAGATCATCTCGCGGGTAACGGTGGCGCGGCCGAGTTCGATGGTCTCGCCGAGGTGGAGGTCTTCGAAATAGCGGCGGGTGGCGGGAAGGGGGTTATTCACCTTCCCCTCCCCAGCCTCCCTCTCCCGCAAGGGGGAGAGGGTGCCAGCACGCGGGTGAGGGGGGGCGGAAGCAGAAACCCCTCATCCGTCGCTCCGCGCCACCTTCTCCCGCAAGGGGAGAAGGAAGAAGGGGCGCCAGAGCGAGGGGCATGACCATCAGGTGTTGAACTTGAACATCATTACGTCGCCGTCCTTGACAACGTATTCCTTGCCTTCGTCGCGGGCCTTGCCGGCTTCCTTGGCGGGGACTTCGCCGCCGAGGGTGACGTAGTCGTCATAGGCGATGGTTTGGGCGCGGATAAAACCACGCTCGAAATCGGTGTGGATGACGCCGGCCGCCTGCGGGGCGCGGTCGCCCTTGTGGATGGTCCAGGCGCGGGCTTCCTTCGGGCCGGCAGTGAAATAGGTCTGGAGGCCCAGCAGCTGGTAGGCTTCGCGGATCAGGCGGTTGAGGCCGGGCTCGGCGAGGCCGAGGGATTCGAGATATTCCTTCTGCTCCGCATCGGGGAGCTGGGCGAGCTGGCTCTCGATCTCGGCGGAAATCACAATCACCGCGGCATTATGCTGCTTGGCGTAGTCTTCGACCTGCTTGGTCATGGCATTGCCGGTGGCGGCCGAACCTTCGTCGACGTTGCAGACATAGAGCGCCGGCTTGCTGGTGAGGAGCTGCAACTCGCGGAAGGGCTTTTCCTCGTCGGCCGAGCGCTCGACCAGCCGTGCCGATTTGCCCTCCCGCAACAGTGCCAGCGAGCGGTCGATCAGGTCGAGGACGAGCTTGCTGTCCTTGTCGCCGCCCTTGGCTTTCTTCTCGACGCCGGTGCGGCGTTTTTCGAGGCTTTCGAGATCGGCGAGCATCAGCTCGGTCTCGACCACCTCGGCGTCGGCGAGCGGATCAACCTTGTTGGCGACGTGGATGATGTTGGCATCCTCGAAGCAGCGCAGCACATAGGCGATGGCGTCGCATTCGCGGATATTGGCCAAAAACTGGTTGCCGAGGCCTTCGCCCTTGCTGGCGCCCTTCACCAGGCCCGCGATATCGACAAAGCTCATGCGCGCCGGGATCAACTGCTGCGACTTGGCGATCTCGGCGAGCTTTTCGAGCCGCGCATCAGGGACCGCGACCTCGCCGACATTGGGTTCGATCGTGCAGAAGGGAAAGTTCGCCGCCTGTGCCGCGGCGGTGCGGGTGAGGGCGTTGAACAGCGTCGATTTTCCGACATTGGGCAGGCCCACGATGCCCATCTTGAAACCCATGAACCTAATCCTTCCGGCGGCGCGAGATGCAACGCTTCCAGATGGTTCGGATCGCGCCGCCTGTCAATGTCGCCGCTCCTTCTTCGTCATGGCCGGGCTTGACCCGGCCAGCCATGATGCCTGGCTACGATCGCTTTAGTTAGTGGGACGGCTGCATGGGTCCCCGGGTCAAGCCCGGGGATGACGATGGGGAGAGGGGCGCGATCAAGTGCCAGCGTTGCAGTAAGGCGCTTCAGTCCTTCTTGAACATCTTCTTCAGCATGTCGGCCATTGGCCCGGTCTCGGGCAGTTTTGCCGGGGGCTGCTTCGGGCGGGCGGCGCGGACGTGGCTCTGTGCTTTGAGCCGGGTGGGGTCGGCGGTTTCCGGACGAGCAGGGCGCTCTGCCCCATCCCCGCCCACGGCAAGGGCGAGCTTGTTCATAAAGGTGTTGTCGTCGCCCTTGAGCAAGAGCCCCGCATTGTCGGCGACCGCGTCGAGCGCCGGCACCAGCCAGGCCTGGTCGGCCTTGGAGAAGTCCCCCAGCACGTGTGGCATCACCGCGTCCTTGTGGCCGGGATGGCCGACACCCAGCCGCACCCGGCGGTAATCGGCGCCGATCTGCGGATCGATCGAGCGAATGCCGTTATGGCCGCCTGAGCCGCCGCCGCGCTTGATCCTGACTTTTCCCGGGATGAGGTCGATCTCGTCGTAAAAAACCGTCACGTCGGCGGGGCCGAGCTTATAAAAATTGGTCGCCGCGACGACACTGTCGCCGGAGGAATTCATGAAGGTCTGCGGTTTCAGCAGCAGCACCCGCTCGCCATCGATCGTGCCTTCGGCGACGAGCCCCGAAAACTTCTGCCGGAAGGCGGGGAAATTGTAGCGGCTCGCAATCGCGTCCACGGCCATGAAGCCGATATTGTGCCGGTTGCGGGCGTATTTGTCGCCGGGATTGCCGAGGCCGACAAAGAGGTGCATGGCGCCCTCGCTTCAGAAATGGCGCGGCGCCCGCAAGGGGCGCCGCTCAGTCACTACCGCTTAAGGCATAGCCGGAAGAAAGGCTATTCCTTCTTGGCCTCGGCAGTCCCTTCGGCGGGAGCGGCGGCCTCTTCAGCCCTCAGGCCCGACGGCGCAACGATCGTCGCGATGGTGAAATCGCGCTGCAGCACCGGGTTAACGCCCGTGGGGAGAATAACCGAGGAAATGTGGATGGTGTCACCCACTTCCTTGCCGGTGAGATCGACCGTGATGTGGTCGGGGATCTGGTCGGCCGGGCAGGAGAGGTCAACCGTGTGCTGGACGATGTTCAGCACGCCGCCGCGCTTGATGCCCGGGGAAGCTTCTTCGTTGATGAAGGTCACGTGGACCTCGACGGTGATCTTCGAACCGGCGCCGACGCGAAGGAAGTCGACGTGGATCGGGAAATCCTTCACCGGGTCGAGCTGGTAGTCGCGCGGGATGACGCTGTGCTTCTCGCCGTCCACGTCCAGGGTGATGACGTGGGAGAGGAAACCGCCGGCATAGATGCGCTTCACCGCATCCTTGTAGAGGATGGTGATGGGCAGGGGGTCTTTCTTGTCGCCGTAGATGACGGCGGGAACCAAACCTTGACGACGCAGTGCCCGAGCGGCCCCCTTGCCCACTCCAGCCCGCGCCTGAGCCTTGAGCTCATACGTAGCTTCAGCCATGGAAATATCCATTCTGGTTGGTGCGAGCCATGATTTCATAGCTCGCGCGCCCGTCCTCCAGGGGTGACAGGCGCTTCATGGCCGCGGGATATAGAGGAAAGGGGAAAGGGCGGCAAGGGCCCCGGGGCCGCAACCCATTATGTCTCGGGCCTTTCTTTCCGCATGTGGCCCAGTCCTCACCCGCCCTGCCGGCACCCTCTCCGCAAGGGAGAGGAGACGATGGCCGTGCCACAACGACCCTCTCCCTCGGGGGAGAGGGTAGGGTGAGGGGGCCTGAGTCACGGGCTCAAGATTTCGTCGACCGGATGGGGCGACCTCGTCCTTCGACAAGCTCAGGATGAGGTCGCCTGAGTCTGTTTCTCCGCAGTGGCCACACACTCACCCTCATAGCGAGCCTGTCGAACCATGGCCACGAACCCCAAAAGGGGTAAAAACTCAGTCCAGCAGGCTCGAGACGCTCTGCTCGCTGGCGGTGCGGGCGATGGCTTCGCCCATCAGCGGGGCGATGGTGATGCGGCGGATGTTGCGGGCGGAGCGGACGCCGTCAGTTTCGGCGATGGAGTCGGTCACCACCAGTTCCTTGAGCTTGCTCTTGGCAATGCGCTCGGTGGCGCCCTCGGAGAGCACCGCGTGGGTGATGTAGGCCGAGACTTCCGTGGCGCCGGCCCTGAGCAGGGCCTCGGCGGCGTTGACCAGCGTGCCGCCCGAATCCACCAGGTCGTCGATCAGGATGCAGGTGTGGCCGCTGACGTCGCCGATGATGTTCATCACTTCCGAGACGCCGGCGCGCGGGCGCCGCTTGTCGACGATGGCGAGATCGGCACCGATGCGCTGCGCCGTGGCCCGGGCGCGGGCGACGCCGCCAACGTCGGGGGAGACGATCATCAGCTTGGCGCCGTCATAGCGCTCCTGGATGTCGCGGACCATGACCGGGGCGCCGTAGAGATTGTCGGTCGGGATGTCGAAGAAACCCTGGATCTGGGCGGCGTGCAGGTCGAGCGTGATGACGCGGTTGACGCCGGCCTCGGTGATAAGATTGGCGACCAGCTTGGCGGAGATCGGCGTGCGCGAGGCCGATTTGCGGTCCTGCCGGGCGTAGCCGAAATAGGGCATTACCGCAGTGATGCGGCGCGCCGAGGAGCGACGCAGCGCATCCGTGAGAATCAGCAGCTCCATCAGGTGGTCGTTCGTCGGATTGGACGTGGACTGCAGGATGAAGACGTCCTCGCCGCGCACGTTTTCATGGATTTCGACGAAGATTTCCTTGTCGGCAAACCGCTTGACCGTGCAGTCGGTGAGCGGCAGCTCGAGATAGCTTGCGACGGCTTCGGCGAGGGCCCGGTTGGAGTTGCCCGTGACCAGTTTCATCGCACTCACCCTATCTTGGAATGGGCGCACCTTTATCGTGCGACGGGGGCAGGCGCAATGCGAGTCTGTTACACCCGTGTGACGGCGTTAAAAAAGCTTCCAGCGCGAAGCAACCGGTTACATCAATCCGATCATCGAAATCTGCCGGCCCGCCTTTTTGCCCTCATGGGTGGCGCGGCGATGCGAGAAATAGTGTTTCGGGTTGCCGTAGGTGCAGCGTCCGAGATCGTTGACCTTGCCCACGCCCGCCTCGATCAGTTGATCGAACACGAACCCGGGGAGATCGAAATGCTCCCGCCCGCCCGTGGGCCTGCTCACCCGGTTTTCAGCATCGCGATGCTGCTTCAAAAGGCTTTCGACGAATTCCGGGCCGACCTCGTAATTGTGGAGCGAGATGGTGGGGCCGATAGCGGCGACCAGCCGCTCGCGCTGCGCCCCAAGGCGGACCATGGCATCGACGACATTGCCGATGATGCCGGAGAGCGCCCCCTTCCAGCCGGCATGGGCGGCGCCGATCACGGCAGCGCGCGGGTCCGCCAGCAAGATTGGCGTGCAGTCGGCGGTCTGGATGCCCAGAATCACCCCGGGAGTGGCTGTCACGATGGCGTCGGCCTCGGGACGCGCAACTGCCTGATGGCGGTCATCGAGGATCACCACGCGATTTGAGTGCACCTGCGTGAGCTGAGCCAGCGTGGTGGTGGGCAACCCGATCGCTTCGAGGAGATCGGCGCGGTTGCTCGTAACGTGCTTGGGATTGTCCCCAACGGTCTCCGAAACATTGAGCGAGGCGTAATCGCCCGTCGAATGACCGCCCCGGCGGCCGAAAAAGCCGTGGTGGAGACCAGGAATGCCCGAAAGCAGCGGGCTCTGTTCGAAGGGAATGCTCATCAGGAAAAGCCTTGCGGGATCAGGCCCGGACTTGCGGCGCACAAGACCTTGAACAACGTCCCCATCTGAGATGGCGAGGTGAGCCGGTCAAGGGCGCCGTTGATCTCCTCGGCGAGCGATGGATTGGCCTTGGCCAGTCCGGCGGCGCGCGCAATGATGCCGAGATGCTTCAGGAAATCGCCCTGGGCCGCGAGGGGCTGCACCGCGAGGCCGGCGGTTCGCGCGACCTGTCCCAGCGCATCAAAATCGACATGGGCCGAGAGGTCGGATTCACCCGGTGCTTCCAGTGGATCGGCGTAGGCGTGACGGCGAACGGCCTGCAAGGTCTCGCCCGTCTGGGTCGGCGTGTAGCCGTAGTCGATCGCAAGGATCGCCCCGCCGCGGCGTGCGACGGCGCTCGCCAGCCGCTGCATTACCTGGCCCGCGGCCAGCCCCGCCTCGAACACGGCGCCCTCCGGCTCTTCGCGTACGGACTCGGGCAGCGATTCGTTCGGAATCGGCGTCGGCGACAGACCGAACATGCGCTTGCCGTCGGCGCCGAGGCCGACCATGCGCTCATGCCAGCCGTCCTTGCCGCGCACGAATTGCCGGATCGGCAACGCATCGAAGAACTCATTGGCGACCACCAGCAGAGGCGTATCGGCGGCAAGATCGAAGCTCTGGATCCAGCTCGGGTGAAAGGGTTCGAGCCGCGTCCGCTGCTGGGCGAGCAGTTCCGGGTCGGTTTCGAAAAGTTCGATATTGGCAGCCTCGGCGAAGCCGGGAGCGCGCGCGGCGACTCGCATCATATCGGCCATCAGCGTACCGCGGCCCGGGCCGAGCTCAAGCACGGTGAATGCCTTGGGCTCGCTCATCTGCTGCCAGAGATTGACCATGAAGAAGCCGATCAGCTCGCCGAACATCTGCGAGACTTCGGGGGCAGTGATGAAATCGCCGGCCGCGCCGATCGCGGTGCCCTGCTTGTAATAGCCCTTGCGCGGGTGCGTCAGCGCCAGGCCCATATAGGTCGCAATCGACATCGGGCCGGTCTGCCGGATCTGCATGTCGATGAGTTCGCTGAGATCCGGGGCTGGATCAGGCATGGACGGGCTTCCTCAAGGCATAGATCGCCAGCCCCAACCCAGCCAGGAACACCGGTACGCTCAGGATCTGTCCCATGGTGACCCAGCCGGCGAACAGATAGCCGAGCTGCGGGTCGGGGATGCGGACGAATTCGACGAGGATGCGCGAGATGGCGTACCACATGCCGAAAACGCCGGCAGCAAGGCCGGGCCGCCTGAGGCCGAAGAAAACGTGTGTAACGACACGGATGATCAGGAACATGATCACCCCCTCGAGGAGGCCCTCATAGAGCTGGCTGGGATGACGCGGCAGCGGCCCGCCGGTCGGAAAGACGATGCCCCAGGGCAGGGTGGTCTCGCGGCCGTAAAGTTCGCCATTGATGAAATTGGCGACGCGCCCGAGGAAGAGCCCGATCGGGGCAACCGCCGCCAGGAGATCGAGCCCGGAAAGCACCCGCCCCCCCTTGCTGCGCACGAAAAAGAACAGCGCGACCATGATGCCGACGAGGCCGCCATGGAACGACATACCGCCGTCCCAGAGCATGAACGCCTGCAGCGGATGCGCCATATAGAGGGGCAGGTTATAGAACAGCACATAGCCGAGCCTGCCGCCCACCACGATGCCGATCACCGCCCAGAAGGCAAAATCCCAGATCGCCGCAGGCTCGAACGGCGGCGTGCCGTTGGCCCACAGGGTTTTTCGCCGCAAGAGGCCGTAGGCGTAGAGCGCGCCGAGCAGCACGCCCCCCAGATAGGCGAGCGCGTACCAGCGAACGACCAACGGACCCAACTGGAGTGCGATCGGGTTTATGTTGGGAAAAGGCAAATCATCATCCCCTGAGGCAGCGTCGGACCATGCAACCAGCCTTCGGCTCTGGTCAAGCCGCGCGCGACCGCCTAAATAGCACGTTGAGCCGCTTCGCGCGGCGTAAGGCGCCCGGAGGTTTTGCGATGGCCCAGAGCAACAGGATTTTCGACGACCTTGGCCGATTGATGAATGATGCGGCGGGAGTGGCCGACGGCGTGCGTCGCGAGATCGAAACCGCGGTGAAATCCCAGGTGCAGCGCTTCGTGGCCGACATGGACCTGGTCAAGCGCGAGGATTTCGATGCCCTGCGCGAACTGGTTCAGGTGCAAGGCGAGGAGATCGCCGCCCTGAAGCGAGAACTCGCGTCCTCGCGCGGCGGCGACAAGGTCGTCTGATCCGTTTTCGTTAACGGAATTGCCGGCTGCGCCATGTCCGATGGGCGCGTCCCGACGACTTGCGTTCTGGGTCATTCCAAACGCCGGCATGTCGGCACTTTCGCCGCCTCAGCGCTGCGCCCGTCCCTGATAAACCGCTGAACAGCCGACGGCTTTAACCAGTTATTAACAATACGGGCAGGATCATCCACAGAAGAAAGGCCGCGCTTCGGTCCCCGAAATCGGAACCTCGGTGTAGGTTCCGATGGTCAGGACGATTCGTAGGTTTTCGCAAATGGTCCAGGCTGCAAATCCCTGCGATCATTTGCCGGTTATCCGGTTGCCCCAATAACGCGCGCCAAGGCGGTAATAACATGTCTCTTCTGCAGCTGGAGCCTGACCGGACTGTCCACCCGGTTGACATCATCGAGCATATCGCAGCCATCAATGACTGGAATTTCGAGCGTCAGGACGCCGACGAAATCTCTATTTCTGTGCGCGGCGGCTGGAGTGACTATCATGTGTCGTTCAACTGGATGGAAGATCTTGAATCTCTCCATATTGCGAGTGCCTTCGATTTGAAGGTGCCGGAGCCCCGCCGCTCCGAAGTGAAGCAGCTCATCAGCCAAATCAATGAGCAGATGTGGATCGGCCATTTCGACATGTGGAACAACGAGGGCGTCGTCATCTTCCGCAACTCGCATCTCTTGACCGGGGGAGCCGATGTGAGCCCGCAGCAGTGCGAGGCATTGCTCCGTTCCGCCACCGACGCTTGCGATCTATACTACCAGGCGTTCCAGTTCGTGGTGTGGGCCGGCAAGAGCGCCCCCGACGCCCTGAGCCAGGTGATGTTCGAGACCGTCGGCGAGGCATGAGCTCGGCTCAGTTCGCCTGCGCCGGCGGCTAAACCGGAGTTAGGCATTGGCTGATCGTGCATTGAAGGATATCGGCCCCGTCGTTTTGATCGGGGCCGGCAAGATGGGATTGGCTTTGGCCGGCGGCTGGATCGCGGCGGGCCTGCCGGCGAACGAGCTGGTGCTGGTCGACCCGAATGCGAGCGAGGCGGCGCATCAATTCGCCGAGCGGACCGGCGTGCGACTCGTCGGGTCGGCAGATGGCGTGCTCGTCGCGGTGCTGGTGCTGGCGGTCAAGCCCCAAGTGATGCTGTCGGTTCTTGGTGACCTCCAGCCGGTGGTCGGCGCACATACGCTGGTGATCTCGATTGCCGCCGGCATCTCCCTCGCGGCGATCTCCGCGGGGCTGGAGACGCAGCGCGTCGTCCGCGCCATGCCCAACACGCCCGCCCAGGTCGGCAAGGGAACTACCGGTGCGGTGGCAGGCCCCGGGGTCAGGCCAGCGGATCGGGATATCGCCGATGCGCTGTTGCGGGCGGCGGGCGATGTCGTCTGGTTCGACGACGAGGCGATGATCGATGCCGTGACCGCGGTCTCGGGGTCGGGTCCGGCCTATGTCTTCCACTTCGTCGAGGCGCTCGCTGCCGCCGGCGTTCGGCAGGGGTTTAGCGAGGAGCAGGCGATGCGCCTTGCCCGCCAGACCGTGATCGGGGCAGCGGCGCTGCTTGAGGCGGATCCATCGCCGGCCGCAACGCTCAGGCAGAATGTCACCTCGCCCAAGGGAACCACGGAAGCGGCCCTCGGTGTGCTGATGGGGCCCAACGGGCTCACCAGCCTGATGGAAAAGACCGTGATGGCGGCCAAGCTTCGGAGCGAGGAACTGGGGCGGTGACCGAAACCATTGCCTATGCCGATTTCGAGCGCGTGGACATTCGCGTCGGCACGGTGGTTGAGGCGCGCGGCTTCCCGGAGGCGCGCAAGCCGGCCTACGTGCTGCTCATCGACTTTGGCCCGGAGATCGGGGTCAAAAAGTCCTCGGCGCAGATCACCGTGCACTATACGCCCGAAACGCTGGTCGGCCGGCAGGTGATGGCGGTCGTCAATTTTCCCCCGCGCCAGATCGGGCCCGTACGCTCCGAGGTGCTGACGCTCGGCTATGCCGATGCGGATGGGGCGATTGTTTTGGCGGGGGTTGAGCGGCCGACGCCGAATGGGCGCAGGCTGATGTGAGGTGAGGGGGGAGCCTCGGGGGGCCGCCCTCGTGGTTCGACAAGCTCACCATGAGGGCTACCTCAGAGCCTTGCCTCACGCAGTTGCCCGAATGATCGTGGCGCCGAGACCTCCCCCGAGAAGTCTCGTTCCGGACTTACCCCCGAGGACCTCATCCTGAGCTTGTCGAAGGACGAGCTCCGACCCTCACAGATTCTCCGTCAGCTTCAGCCGGTCCAGCAGGTTTCGATCCTTGGATTCGACCATGCCGACGAAAAAGCCGAGCACGTGCCGGCGCGCTTCCGGCGGCAGGTTGGCGAGGGCTGCATCGATGCGGCTGGTCTGCGTGGCCGAGAGAACATCAAAGAGTTGGCGACCCTTCTCCGTGGCATAGAGCAGGCGCTGGCGGCGGTCGGCGGCGCCGGTCACCTGCTCGATGTAGCCATTGTCGATGAGTTGGCGCAGCACCCGGGCAAGGCTCTGCTTGGTGATCTTCAGGATGTTGAGCAGGTCGGCCACCGGCATCCCGGGCTTGAGGTTGACGAAGTACAGCACCCGGTGGTGTGCCCGCCCGAACCCCTGCCGTTCGAGCAGCGCGTCCGCATCGCCCACGAAGTCGCGATAGGCGAAAAAGAACAGGCCCATGACATCAAGCGGCATATCGGTCTCTTCGGAAGGAGGCGATTTTATGTCAGCTTTATTGACATTAATTTTGGTGAATGTCATGCTGTCTCCTTGCGGGAGGCCTTTTCAGACTTATCCCAAAGCCCTTCCGGTTTGCCAAGGGCTTAGGGCTGGGGCATGATGGCCGTCCAGCGAATTGGCGCCTCATCGGGGGCGCGCGATTGACGATGATCAGGAGATAAAGATGGCCGGCGTGCCAATGGATCAGCGAGACGGCTGGATCTGGTTTGACGGGGAACTCGTGCCCTGGAAGGACGCCAAGGTTCACGTACTGACGCATGGGCTGCATTACGCAAGCTCCGTGTTCGAGGGCCAGCGTGCCTATGGCGGCGAAGTCTTTAAGCTGCACCAACATTCGGAACGCCTGATCGCGTCGGGGCGCATGCTCGACATGCCGATCCCCTACACGGCCGACCAGCTCGACGACGCAGCGCGCAAAACCCTTGCTGCCAACAACATGACGGATGCCTATATGCGTCCCGTCGCCTGGCGCGGATCTGAGGAAATTTCGGTGCCCGCGCGCAACAACAAGGTGCATGTGGCGATCGCCTGCTGGGACTGGCCGAGCTATTTTACCATGGAAGAGCGCCTCAAGGGCATTCGCTTGATGTGGTCTACCTGGAAACGCCCGTCGCCCGAAACGATCCCCTCGGCCGCCAAGGCCGCAGGCCTCTACATGATCTGCACGCTGTCCAAGCATGCCGCGATGGATGCCGGCTATGCCGACGCTTTGATGCTCGATTATCGCGGGCTGGTGGCGGAGGCGACCGGTGCCAATGTGTTCTTCATCAAGGGCAACGAGATCCACACGCCGCTGCCCGATTGCTTCCTCAACGGCATCACCCGGTTGACGGTGATCGATCTTGCCCGCGAGCGCGGCCTCAAGGTCATCGAACGTCACATCCGGCCGGAAGAGTTGGCCGATTTCGACGAATGCTTCGTGACCGGCACCGCTGCTGAAGTGACGCCCGTCTCAGAGATCGGCGATTTCCGGTTCAAGCCGGACACCGTTTGCAAGATGATGATTGACGCCTACTCGGAAGCCGTGCAGCCCAAGCGCGCGGCAGCTGAGTAAGCATCACCAATGACGCGAAAGCCCCGCTTCGGCGGGGCTTTTTGTTTTGAGAGCGCCGGTAGGGGCATGTGGTCCACCCCCTCCGCCGTCAATGCCTGTTGCCAGGCGACCACCTCATGGCGAACTCAGCCGAAACACCTCCCCACTTGCGGGGACGGGTTTTGCCTCAAAGCTGCCGCCCGAGCCGTCACCTGGTCCAGCGCTCGCGGGCCTCGTCGTCCTGCTCTTTTGCCTCGACCCAACGCTCGGTGCCGTCGGGGGACTGCTCCTTCTTCCAGAAGGGTGCATCGGTCTTGAGGTAATCCATCAGGAACTCGGCGCCTTCGAAGGCGGCTTGCCGGTGCGCGGCGACCGTCATGACCTGCATGATCGGTTCGCCTGCCTTGAGTTGGCCGTAGCGGTGGATGACGGTTGCGTCCAACAGCCTGAAGCGTTCCGTGGCCTCGGCGATGATCTTGCCGATCTGGTTCACCGCCAGCTCGGGGTAGCACTCCAGCGTCAGGATGGCGACCTGCTGGTCCGGCAGGGAGCGAACGATGCCGGTAAAAGTCACCGCCGCGCCGGCTCCCTCAGCCGCCGCCAGAAAGGCATTGGTTTCGGCGCCCGGATCGAACGGGGCCGTTTCGACGCGCACGTTCATTTCAGCCGCCAGTCATGGGCGGAAAGAGTGCCACCACTTTGGCGCCGGCGATGGGCGCGTCATGCGGCACGATCTCAGTGTCGACCGCGGCCCGGATGATCTTCGGGTTCGCCATGGCGAGGGCGGCTGCCTCGTCATTAGCCGCGAGCCAGGCGATGAGATCGGCAACCGTCGCGACCTCGGCCGGCGGGTCGACGTCGTCCTCACCCCTGTTGAGCCGCTCGCGCAGCCAGGCGAAATAAAGGACTTTCATTCCAGTTCTCCAGAAAGATGAGGCCAGGCTCCCTGAAAATACTGGACTCCGGTGATGATGGTCATGGCGCCCGCAAGCCAAAGCAGCAGTTCGGCGACCAACCCCGCGCCGGCAAGCAACGGGGCAAGGAAGACGAACGTGAGCGCGAGCAGCTGCACCGTGGTCTTCCATTTGGCCAATTGAGTGACCTTCACCACCACATTGCGCGGGCCGAGGAATTCACGCAGGCCCGAAACCAAAATCTCGCGCATCAAGATGGCGAGGGCTGGAATCAGGTCCCATGCGGCAAACGACCGGTCCCAGGCGAAGGTCACGATCAGGGCGGCGACCAACAATTTGTCGGCGATCGGATCGAGCATGCGCCCCAGCGGCGAGCTCTGGTTCCAGCGGCGCGCGAGATAGCCATCGAAAAAATCGCTGATGGCAGCGGCGATATAGAGGATCAGCGCCAGCCAGCGCAGGGCCGGATCACCCAAGACGACCAGCAGCACGATGACCGGGATGGCCACGATGCGGCCATAGGTCAGCAAATTGGGGATCGTGGTGAGGCTCGGGTTTATTGCCATCCAAAGAGCCAACAGGATCGCACGCGGGAGGTCAAGAGCGGCAACCATTGCCCGAGCGAGCGGGTTGATCTCATGTGGGGAGGAGATCGCGATGGCTGCACGAACCACGTCGAGGGGAAGCAAGCTTGCCCCGGCATTCTGGCGCAAACGGCCCGCCGGAGCGCCCGGTGATCCGGCGCAAGTGAGAGCGGCGGGTCCCGGAGGCATGCGCGACAAGCCCAAGCAGTGGGAAAGGACGGACGAAGCAGTGGACGAGTCGTTTCCCGCAAGCGACCCACCCGCCAGCCACAGGTTTGACTAGCGCCCCTGAGGCACCACTTCGGCCGCGTCCTCTTTCGCCGAGCGTGCCGCATCGTCTCCTCCCCCTTGAGGGGAGGGTGGCGACAGTCGCGTGGGGTTGTTCCCTTCCACCGACGCTGCTTGCTGCCCCCCGCCCTTGATCCCTCCCCTCAACGGGGAGGGAGACGAGGGGGCCTTGCTCTTGGCGAAAAATGATCCGTCGTAGAAAGTTGGCCGCCTAAGCCACTTCCCGCGCGGCCAACGCCCGTCGCGCTTCCACTGCCGTAGCCAGCCGTTCCAGCACCGTGACCGAACTCTCCCAATCGATGCAGCCATCGGTGATCGATTGCCCGTAGACGAGGGGCTTGCCGGGAATGAGGTCTTGCCGGCCGGCGACGAGGTTGCTTTCGATCATCGTGCCGACGATGCGGCCATCGCCTGCCTCGATCTGCCGCGCGACGTCCTCGAGCACCAGCGGCTGGTTCTCCGGCTTCTTGGAACTGTTGGCGTGGCTCGCATCGATCATGATCGCCGGTCGGAGACCGGCCTTGACCAGTTCGGCACTCGCAGCTTCGACGCTTGCAGCATCGTAGTTCGGCGCCTTGCCGCCGCGCAGGATGATGTGGGTGTCCTCGTTGCCCGTGGTCGAGGCGATAGCGGAGCGCCCGGCCTTGGTCACGGCCATGAAATGATGCGGTTGGCGCGCCGCGCGCACGGCGTCGATCGCAATCTGCACATTGCCGTCAGTCCCGTTCTTGAAGCCGACGGGAGAGGAAAGGCCGGAGGCGAGTTCGCGGTGGACCTGGCTCTCGGTGGTGCGCGCGCCGATGGCGGCCCAACTCATGAGATCGGCGATGTATTGTGGCGTCGTCATGTCGAGGAATTCGCAGGCCGCCGGCAACCCGAGATCGTTGATGTCGCGGAGGAGGCTCCGCGCGGCGCGCAAGCCGTTGTCGATATCGAAGCTGCCGTCGAGATTCGGGTCGTTGATCAGGCCCTTCCAGCCGACCGTGGTGCGCGGCTTCTCGAAATAGACGCGCATGGCGATTTCGAGCGAGCCGGCAAGGCGGTTGCGGACTTCCGCCAGCCGGTGGGCGTAATCCATGGCGGCGACCGGATCGTGGATCGAGCAGGGGCCGATCACCACGACCAGCCGGTCGTCGCTGCCCTGGAGGATGTTGTGTATGGCATGGCGCGAGGCGATGACCGTCCGGGTTGCGTTGTCGGTACGCGGGAACTCGGCGATCACCTCCTCCGGTGTTCGCAGCTCCCGCAACTCCTTGATGCGCAGGTCGTCGGTGGATTTCGACATTTTCGGCTCCTTTTTTTCTGGGGAGCCCAGGGCGACAAAAAAGCCGCCTAGCTGGGCTGGCGGCTTTCGGGTTTGTCGTCTTGTTTGATGGTTTTAGATCAAACGTGCCCCTCCGGCTGCCAGCGGCTTCCGTAGCTAAAATACCAATACGAATAGGTGGCGCGCACGAGGGTCATAAGAGGCTATGTAGCTGCTCGGGGCGACCTTGTCACTACTGGGCCTTCAGGGCGGGAAAATAATCCGCAGCTTTCGGCGTCAGCAGGCTTTTCACCGAGGCGATCGGCAATTCGAACAAGTCGTCGTCACAGACGGCATCAACGTTCGGCATGCCCGCCAGGCTGAAGCGCACCTTGTCGCCCTCGGCGAAGCTGAGCGCCAGACTGTCGTGAATGGCACCGCTGGAA
This sequence comes from Devosiaceae bacterium, assembly GCA_035493835.1. Classification (GTDB taxonomy): domain Bacteria; phylum Pseudomonadota; class Alphaproteobacteria; order Rhizobiales; family Devosiaceae; genus DASZTU01. The sequence goes on along the minus strand of DATJHO010000019.1, from coordinate 10,339 downwards.
CCGCAATCGTTTTCGAGGTCGGGGTCGTCGAGCTTCTTGCGGTGCGCCAGGACGAAATCCACCAGCGCCTGATCCGGCCCCCAGGTGTACTGGTCGGGATGCGCGCGGGCACTTTCGGCGTCCTTGGGGGCGCCACCATCGAGCGGGGTCGGCACCCAGTCCTTGAACACGAGGCTCATATCGAGCGGTTTGCCGGTCCTGACGTCGAGATTGTAGACGTCGCGATGATTGTCGGGGTGGGCGCCGCCGCAGAACAGGCTGCCGGATTCGACCCAACTCATGACAGTGGCAGAGAGATAGCTCACCTCAAGGGTCTCGTCGTCGTAGCCGCCCAGGCTGCCGGCGGCGTCGGCGATGGAGTCGTTCCAGCCCAGCCCCTGATAGGCGGTGGACTCGCAAGCAAAGGCGTTGCCGTTCAGCATCCAGTGCTGCTGGGCCAGATAGTCGTTCGCCGCTGTCACATCGGCCCCACCGAGGCTGACGATGCGCGGAAACTTGAATTTCGTACGTGGGTCGGTGACGTAGGTGAAGGCCACGCTGCCCCAGGTGGTGGGCGCAGCAGCCTTCAGCGGCACCTGCATCTTGAGGAAGTCATAGGGCGAGATCGCCTTGGTCAGCTGCCCCTCTCCCGAAGTGAACGGGTTCGACGCCAGCGTCGCCGGGGTGCCATCGAAGTCCGCTGCCAGCTTGCGAGTGCCGTAACGGGCGAGGGCGATCGGCAGCGACTTGCCGCCATCGCTCCAGGTGCCGGTGAGCGTTTGGCCACCCGGAGCGGATTCGAGGTGCCATCTGCCGCCGAGCGGCGCGGGACCCGCCGGATCACCATCGTCGGTCGTATGACAGATCTTGTCGGTGCAGGGCTGTTCCTCGGCGAGGTCGACCTTGCCCGGCGCGACGGATTGGGCATCAAGCGGGATGTCGATGCCCTTGATAGCGTAGGAATATCGGCCGGCAAACTTGCCGCTGGCCGTCTCGACCGGGGCCGAGAGTTCGACGATCACATTGGCCTTGCCGAGGGTGCCTTGATAGGTCACGGCCTCGGCGAGGGCCGGTGAGGCCGCCAGGATGGCTGCCATCAGACTGAACGGCAGCGCCAGGGAAATTGACATTAAAGAGGGGCTCCATGGAGAGGGCTATTGCCCGTAAGACATTGAACCCCGAACGAATGTCGAGGTCCGCGCTCAGCGGCGGGCGTAGCGGCGGGTGTCGATTACGGACCCGGTGGCGTGGCCATCGACGGCGTCGAGATAGGCCAATGCGACATCTTCCGCCGTCATCGATTCAACGTGGCTCTTGGTTTCGTTGAGCTTCAGGGCACCGACGAAGGGTGGGCTGACTGCGTTGATGCGCAGCCCTCGGGGCAACTCGGCGGCCGCCGCCGTGACGAAGCCGTGGATTCCCGAATTGACGACGGCGATCGCTGCGCCGTTCGCCCCCGCCTCCAGCGCGTAGGTGCCGCTGGTGAGGGTGATCGAACCACCATCCGGGAGATGCGATACGGCGAGACGCGCAACGTTGATCTGGCCCATCAGCTTGTAGCCCAGGCTCATGGCGAAGTCGGCGTCGGTCAATTCCGCCAGCGGTTTGTAAGCCGCTCCGCCCGCGACCGAAACCACGGCATCGAACTGGCCCACGCTCGAAAATAGATACCTGATGCTGGCGGCATCAGTGATGTCGACCGGGTGCGATGTCGATTTACGGGAGGCGCCGATGACCTCATGCTTGCCCGCAAGCGCCTTCGCGACCGCCGAGCCAATGATGCCGGTTGCACCGATAACGATGATCTTCATGCTTGGAGTTCCTACGGAGAGGGAGGGAGGGCAGGTTTGCTAGAGCGCGATTTCGTTGAGTTGAATATTCACCGCGGTTGGTCGTCATGGCCGGGCTTGACGATGTGGCAGGCGTGCGACCCAATGCCCACGCCGCTTTGGCAGTACGCGCGAAAGCTCTCGCGACCACTCAACGGACATGCTTTAGGTGATTACTGGTCGCTCCTATTAAAGTGGTCATAGACCAGCTGCGCCATCTGCCCGGAGATGCCCGGGATGGCGGCGAGGTCGGCAAGCGAGGCGCGGCCAACGGCCTTGGCCGAGCCGAAGTGATTGAGCAGGGCCCGCTTGCGTGCCGGCCCGATGCCGTCGATTTCGTCGAGCGGGTTCGTCATCGTATCCTTCTTGCGCCGGGCCCGGTGGGTGCCGATGGCGAAGCGGTGGGCCTCGTCGCGCAGGCGCTGCACGTAGTAGAGCACGGGATCGCGATGCGGTAGCTTGAATCCGGGCTTGCCCTCCATGAAGAAGGTCTCGCGCCCGGCGTCGCGCTCCTCGCCCTTGGCGATGCCGATGAAGGTGACCTCGCGCGGCAGGTTCATCTCGCGGATGACGCCGAGCACGGCGTTGAGCTGGCCCTGGCCGCCGTCAATCAACACCACATCTGGCCAGTCTGGCATGCCGGTCTGCTCGTCCTCGGCATTTTCCGGGCTCTCATTGGCCAGTCGGGTGAAGCGGCGGGTCAAGACCTCGCGCATCATGCCGAAATCGTCGCCCGGCGTGAGCTCGGTCGATTTGATGTTGAAGGTCCGGTAGTGCTTTTTGGAAAAGCCCTCTTCGCCAGCGACGATCATGGCGCCGATGGCATTGGTGCCCATGATGTGGGAGTTGTCGTAGACTTCGACGCGGCGTGGCGGTTCCTCCAGCCCGAATTTTTCCGCCACGCCCTCGAGCAGGGCCCGATTGGTCGAACTCTCGGCCAACTGGCGGCCGAGCGCCTCGCGAGCATTGTTGAGTGCATAGGCGACGAGGTCCTTCTTCTCGCCACGCTTTGGCACCAGCACGGAAACCTTGCTGCCGGCGCGTATGGCGAGCGCTTCCTCCATCAATTCCGGCTCGGCGAGCTCATGGCTCAGCAGAATCTGCTTGGGCGGCGTGCGGCTCTCGTAGAATTGGCCGATGAACGCCTCCAGCACCTCCGTCTCGCTGATCGAAGCGTCGGCGCGTGGGCGAAAAGCGTGGTTGCCCCAGTTCTGGAAGGCGCGGAAGAAAAACACCTGCACGCAGAATTGGCCGCCCTCATGCGCGACCGCAAAGACGTCCGCCTCTTCGACCGATTGCGCAACGACGCCGCCATTGCTCTGGATCAGGGCCAGCGCGCTCAGCCGGTCGCGCAGCAGGGCAGCACGTTCGAAATCGAGGTTTTGCGCCGCCTCGTTCATCTCCGTCGACAAATGGGTTTGCACCGACTTGGACTTGCCGGAAAGGAACTGGCGCGCTTCATCGACCAGTTCCTGGTAGTCGGGAAGGGCGATCTCGCGGGTGCAGGGGGCCGCGCAACGCTTGATCTGGTGCAGGAGGCAGGGCCGCGTCCGCGAGGCATAAAAGCTCGCCGTGCAGCTTCGCAGCAAAAACGCCTTTTGCAGCGAGGTGATGGTCCGCCTGACCGCTCCTGCCGACGCGAACGGGCCGAAATAATGGCCCGGACGCCGGCGGGTGCCGCGATGCAGCAGGATTTCCGGTGCCTCGTGATCGGTCGCGATGAGGATGTAGGGAAAACTCTTGTCGTCGCGCAGCAGCACGTTGAAGCGCGGCTTCAGGCGCTTGATGAGGTTGGCCTCGAGCAGCAGGGCCTCGCCCTCGGTCTCGGTGCGCACGAACTCCATCGTGTGCGTCGCCGCGATCATCCGCTGCAGGCGGATTTCCAGCGCCTCGGGGCGGGTGTAGTTGGTGACCCGCGCCTTGAGATTGCGGGCCTTGCCGACATACATGACCTCCCCGTTCACATCGATCATGCGATAGACGCCGGGCGAGGCGGGGAGCGTCCTGACGAAGTCGCGGATGATGTCGGCGCCGGTCTCTGGGATGTCGTCGTTCATTGTCGTGGCGTAGGGCCGCTTCGTTCGGGCCATTCTATATGACGGCCACCATCGAGGGCGAGCATTTGCCCGGTGATCGAGGGGGCGTTTAGGAGAAACATCAGCGCGTCGGCAACCTCGCCGGGCATGGTGCCCCGGCCGAGCGGCGTCCGGGCGCTCGTCGCCCGAAATTGCGCCTCGGTTTGTCGTTTGTGCGGCAATGTCGGGCCGGGACCGATGGCATTTACGCGGATGCGCGGTGCCAGCGACTGGGCCAAAGTTTGTGTCGCCGCCCAGAGGGTCGCCTTGGACAGGGTGTAGCTCAGATAGGCCGGCGAAAGGTGCAGCACCCGTTCGTCGATGATGTTGACAATGTTGCCTTCGGTCCCCGGCGGCAGCTGCGCGGCGAAATCGCGGGCAAGAAACACCGGGGCTTCGGCATGGACCGCAAAATGGGAATCCCATAGGGCCTCGTCCACATCAGCGATGCTGTCGCGCTCAAACACGGACGCATTGTTGACGAGCACACTGAGCGGTCCGAAGATCTCCGCCGCCGCTGCAATCAGCCCGGCACGTTCCGACCGTGCCGTGAAGTCGGCCCTGACCGCCGCCGCACTACCCCCGGCCGAATGGATCGCGGCGACAAGTGCGGCTGCGTTGTCGTCCGAGTCGCGATGGTGAACGACCACGGCAAAGCCCTCCGCGGCGAGCCGGTTGGCCAGCACGGCGCCGATGCGATCGGCAGCGCCGGTCACCAGGGCGATGCCGCGGGATGATGAGGTCGTTGTCATGGGGCGGATGGTTGCCGAATCTTGTCACCGTCGCAATCGAGATAAGGGGAACACTGGAAAAAGGCGAGGGCGGGCTCCATCCAGCTTGCGCCCAGCACGTCCGCCCGGAATAGCCCATAGGGTGGCGCCTCGGCCACGCGCTCAGAGCCGATCCGGCCCTGTAGCCCATCGATCCAGATCAGCGCCGCACCAATCCCGTCCAAGGAAAAGGTAACACCTTCTTCCCTGCCGCCGGTGTCGGTGAACCGAATTTCCGCCGACCCGGCATGGACGAGCTTGTCGAGCACGGACTGGGCCGCGGGGCCGAGGAAAAAGAAGTCGTTCACCGAACCGTAGGGCGCGACCTGATCAGGGAACACAAAGCTCGCCGCCTCCTTGCCGACCGTCACGACCATCCCCTTGGCTGGATCGACCTTGGCGAGCGGCGCAAAGGAGAGCTCCCAATATGTCTGTTGCGCTTGCCGGCCCACACGCAGGACGTAGTCCGAGGGGCCACCCGGGCCGCGCGTGGCATAAGTCATTGCCGCGCAGTAGCCATTCGGCTGGCAGGCGCTGAGCCAGTCCTTGAAGGATTTTGGGCTTTCGCCGGTGCCCTCCGCCACTGTCCCTGCGAGGGTCGCCGACCCCGGAAGCAAGATCAACGCTAGTGACAAAAGAATGCCGAGCCCCCGGTTTGGATGGCGTGGTTCTCGGGCTCGCTTGGAGATCGGTGTGCAGCTCATCCTGCCGAATATAGTGTAGTTGATCGCGCGGGGCATTCGTTGCATTGCCAGCGGCGTGACGAGCGCGCCCTAAATCGGATTTCCCGAAATCAGGGCATCAAATTGGTCCACACTAACGGTGAACATGCTATGAGCCCCTGCCATCTTGGGCGGGCGCTTTCGCCTCGAATCGACATCTCCAGATTCTGGTGCAGTGAATGAGTGAGGCCAATGCGGTCGCCCCTAACGGCGTCCGAGCCGGCGACAATGTTCGTCGCGGCATTCTGCTGAGTGTAGTCGCGGTCGTTGTGCTCGGCATCCAGGATGCGGTTTCCAAGATCCTGGTGCAGGATTATTCGTCTTTCCAGGTGGTGATGATCCGCTACTGGGCGTTTGCCGCGCTTTCGCTGTTCCTTGCCTTGCGCCAGGCGCCATTGCGGCACGCCCTCAAGTCGAAAGTCCCGTTGCTGCAGACCCTGCGTGGTGTGCTGCTGATGGCCGATATCTGGCTCTATGCGCTCGCCATCCGGACTGTGCCGCTCGCCGAGCTGCAGGCGATTTCGCTCGTCTACCCGCTGCTCGTCACGCTGCTGGCGGTTCCGTTGCTGGGCGAACGGGTAGGGCCGTTCCGGCTCATCGCCGTGGGGGTGGGCTTTCTCGGCGCGCTGGTGATCGTGCGGCCGGGAGGGCTTCCGATCGATGCCGATGTGATGTTCGCGCTGGGCTCGGCGCTGGCCTATGCCGTCTATATCACCCTGACACGCAAGGTCTCGAGCCAGGATCCCACCGCGACCAGCATGGTCTATGTTGGGGTTGTGGGTCTCCTGCTCTCTTCGGCCGTGGGCATCCTCCACTGGCAGCCGATGGACCTCAGGGCCTGGTTGCTCGCCATCGTGCTGATGGTGACCATGTGCACCGGCCACGGCCTGATGATGATGGCCCTGTCGATGGCGCCGGCGAGCTTGCTGCAGCCCTTCAGCTATTTTTCGCTGCCATGGGGTATCACGCTGAGCTTTGTCGTTTTCGGGCATCTGATCGATCCCATTTCGCTTCTTGGCGCGGCCGTGATCGTAGGTGCGGGGCTGGTCGTGATGGCACGCGAGCGTCGACGTTCCACCCATAAGCCGGGCCCGGCCGAGGCCCTGGGTCCCCGCGAGTAAGCCTTCCGGACCTCAGTTGTCTTGAACTCCGGCGATTTTGGCAGCACCTATTGGGGGAACAAGGGAGGGGGCCGACCAATGGGCATCGTGCTCGAGTTCGGACTGGTGCTGGCGCTGCTTGCGCTGGTGGCGGGTGCGTTGATGCGCGGGTCGCGCCGGCGGGTTGCCGATGAGCGCGAGACGGTGATGCTCAGGCGGGTCGACGCTTACATGGCCACCATTCGCCGCGAGGGGACTAATCGCGAACTCTCGGCGATGTCGGACGAGGAGTTGCGCGATCTGCTGCTCTCGGGTGCGCGCAATCTTCAGGTTGACAGCGATCGCCGCTTCATCGTGCTCGCCGGCGGAACGCTGGTCGGGGTGCTCGCGGCGATCCTCGCTGCCACGCAAAACGGCCTCCAAGGTTTTGGCATTGCCCTCGCCGTGGCCGCGATCGCCCTTTACGGACTCAACGAGATGATGGTGCGCCGCGCCCGCGAGCCCCTTTTGGCCCGCGGGATCGACGTCGAGCGACTGCGCGTCGAGTGAGGCGAGCGCGCGCTTAGTGGAACCCCGGGGAGGTCAGCGAGGGCAGCGGGGTTTCGTTGTTCTTGGTCGCCGCGCCAATCAGATAGGAGCCCGGCACCCAGCCGGTCCGGCCATCATGGAACACCCGGCACCACTTTTGCGACGGCGTACAGCGATCGATGGCGACCTGCTCACCGGCCTGCAGCATGCCGACGATCTCGTTGGCCCGGGCGCGGGGCAGCTCGTAAATGCTGATATTGTCGCTCGCATAGGCGCCGCCGCTGGCCGCTGAAGCGGTACCGGCCAGCCCGAGAAGCGCGAACGCCGCCACGGCCATCGAAACCACAATCTGGTTTGTTCTCACGGAAAAATTCCTTTGGTTCGCCCGCAAATTGATAAGGCCCGCAACAAGCAGGGCCTCCTCGATCAATAAGGCCGAAAATGTGGCCGGAACGGGTCGAAGAATGGATTGACCAGTGGCCGATATGGGGTCGCCTGCACCTTGGCGGGGGAGCCCACGAGATAGCTGCCGACCACCCAGCCGCCCGGCGGCTGATCGATGCGGCACCAGCGGCCCGAAGGCGTGCATTCGGCGAGCGTCACCCGGCTGCCGTCCGGCAATTGGCCGATCGGGACGTAGCCATAGCCGGGCCCGGAATAGATGGTGAGCGTGCCGGTGGCGCGGGCGGTGGGGGCCGCGAGCGCCGCGCTGGTGAGCGCGCCAAAGGCCGCCAACGCGAGGAGCACGCCAAAGACCGGTCTTGCGCTTGCCATTTCGAAACTCCTCGCCGTGCGCCCGCCGCCTTTGCCGGAGCGGTTTGATCGATGCACTGTTACACCCCTCTGGAGCCGGGGGAAAAGCTATCTCGGTTTACCGGCGGGCGGATCCCGGCCAGCGGGGATCCGCCGGCCACGGCTACTGGTTGCGCCCCTGCCGGCCGCCGCCGCGACTTGCGCACGCCGCAGGGTTCACCGCGCAGAAATTGCCACCGCCCTGCGGAGCAACGCGAGGACCGCGGTTGAAGCGCTGCGGGTTGCCGCCACCGCCCTGCATCATCGGGGGTGGGTTGCCAGGCCGCTGGCGATACCGGCGCAAATTGTCGGGCGGCGGACCACCCGCGGGGGGCTGAATTATCACCGGGGGCGGGTTGCCCTGATTGCCCACCTGCGGCGGCCGCGGGCGCTCGCCCGGAATACCCGGCCGCTGGTCGCCGGGACGATTGTAGCCAGGACGATTGTAGCCCGGCCGCCGGTCATAGGGCGGGCGGCGATAATAGGGTGGGCGGTTGTAGAAGGGCCGGTTGTAATAGCCGCCGTAAAAGGGTGGCGTCACATAGATCGGCGGGCTCGAATAGTAATAGTTGTTGGTGTAGCCGTAGTCTGGATAGTCGTTGTAGCCGTAATACGGCTCGACAACTTGCGGCTGCACATAAATAGTGGCCGTGCTGCTCGAGAGATAGCGCCGCGCGGCCCAGCCATCGGGACCTGGCGCCGCCACCAGGCACCAGCTGCCCGTGCAGCGCTGGATCTCGACCTGCTGGCCCGGCTGCAGCGAGTTCACGACCGGATAATTGATACCCGGACCCGAGCGAATATTGACCGCGCCGGTCGCGGTTGCCGTTTGTGCCTGCGCCGCGCTCGCGCCCAGCGCCAGCACGGCACCCACCAAGCCGCCGGCCAGGATCTTGATGAATAGGGACATCGATTTCTCCTCGGACGTGTCCGGCGGCATGGGCGGCCGCGGACATCATTGTTCTTTACGATGAATGTCCGAAGAAGTTCTTTTGTTCCTTAGGTTTTAGTAAAGTCGCACGGTTAACGGCGCACGCGTTCCGGCCCTCCGACAATAGGTCTCCGGACGTTCGTTGCGCGAAGGTTCATTGGACGTCCGAAAAGAGCGCACCCGCCCCTCCGGCGCGACTCGGATCAGGCAAGCGGGCGGTGGCGAGACATGGTCTCCTGGCCGGGTCGTGCCGAATGGTGAGACATGTCTCGCCATCGCGACCGGGATTTTGAGGCATCCGTCCAGGGCTACGCTGCCTTGATGCGCCGCCGCCTCCCGTTACGGATCCGGGCGCAAGGCGTAGCGGGTGCTGCCGGTGACCGGCAGGCCCGTTTCCCCCTCGCCCGGGCGCCTCTTGCGAAGGCGCCCCGATCCTTGTACCGGCGCTCGCAAGTGCCGGTACGGAAGCGGCTGCCCGCAGTATCACGGGCCGGCCACTGGATTTCAAACCTGCGCCGCAGCGACCCGCGGCACACCCGATCTCCCCCCGCCAACCACTCGTCATGATCTCGCTTCGGCGGGGCGATGAGGCGAGAATAGGGCAGGGGAAACTGGCGGGGATAGATTACTTTGCAGCTCCGGCCTTAGCGCCCGTGGCCGCCACCGCCGTGCCCGCCGCCGCCGTGGCCCCCGCCACCCATGGAATGGCCGCCGCCCATGGAATGGCCACCACCGCCAAACGCGTGGCCACCGCTATACCTGTAGCCGCCACCGCTGCCGTAATGCCCATAGGAGCCGCCATAGCCGCCCCACGGATAGTCCGGGAACGCATCATAGTAATCGTCAGCGCCATAGTAGTTCGAGGCATAGTAAGTCGGCGTGTAATAGCTCGGCGCCTCGGCACCTGTGAGATAGGCGCCCGACACCCAACCGGGGGCGCCGCTATCGGTTACCTGGCACCAGCCCGATGCACACTGGCCGACATTGACGCCCTCGCCCGGTGCAAGGGTGCCGACGATCGGGTAGGAGACGCCCGGGCCGGAGCGGACGTTTACGCTGGCGGTCGCATCGGCGGGGGCGGCAATCGCGGCGCCGGCGGTCATCACCAGGGCCAGGCCGGCTGCAGCGCCGGCCAACAGTTTTTTCGAAACGGAAAACATGGTCATTCCTCATTCTCTGACCCGCGCCACTCGGGCTCGCCCGGCGGCATCAGGACAGGACCACAATGCCATTTCCCCCCGGCGGGTGGCGTTAACTCCCGGTTCGAGGGATTAAGGTTTGGCCAGCTTGGGTCGCGATGACGTGAGGGGCCGCGGGGGGACTATGTGAGCGCGGCCTATCCCCACTCGGCCGTCATTCCGGCGGACGCCGGAATCCATCTTTTGCTCCGACCGTGGGGAATGTTGCCCGGAGATGGATCCCGGCGTCCGCCGGGATGACGCCGTGGGTGTGGGGCGCCGTGCCCTCAACCCGCCTGCACCCGGTAATGCAGATGCACCGCGCCGTTGCCGAACCGCCGCTCGTCAAGCAATTCCAGCCCCAGGCGGAGGTCGGGCAGGGCAGGGGTGCCGCCGCCGACAGTGACGGGGGTGAGGAACAGGTGGATATCGTCC
>DATJHO010000018.1:0-6014 GCA_035493835.1 Devosiaceae bacterium | reverse complement strand
TCGGCCGAGGCCCGCATCGAAAAAATCACCCTCTCGCGCGACGGCAAGCCGGTCGGGACAGAACCGCTCGACAGCTGACCGCGCCCCGGTCTTCCTTCTCCCCTTGCGGGAGAAGGTGGCGCGAAGCGCCGGATGAGGGGGCTTTTTCCACCAGCGCAGCGCTGGTGGCAACGCCCCCACCTTCGCGCGCTCACCCTCCCCTGAAGGAGGAGGGAGCGATGGAGGCGCACCCGTGCCGCGGGCTCCCCCTCCCCCTTGAGGGGAGGGATGGGTTGTTGTCCCAGGCCACAGAGCCGTTGATCGGAACAACCCCCACCCGGCTGCCGCCACCCTCTCCTCAAAGGGAGCGGCCGCGCCCATTGCCCGGCGGCCGCAGACCCGACACGGCCTGCTCACCATTTCGTGTTCCCCCACCGTTTCGCCAGCGCTCGAAATCCGCTAAACCACTGGCGCCATGGCAAACACTTCTCCCTCGACTAAAAAGCCCTCTAGCGGCCTCGCGCTGTTCCGAATCATCCTGTGGACGCTCGTGGTCGTGGTCGGTGGCGCCGCGGCGGCATTGTATTTCTGGAAGCCGCCGGCGCCGACCGTGGGCCTGACCGGCGCGCCATTCACGCTGCAATCCACGGCCGGCGGTGAGTTCACCCAAGCGGACCTCAAGGGCACACCGACGCTGATGTTTTTCGGCTACACCTATTGCCCTGACGTCTGCCCGACGACGCTGGCCGAACTGACGTCGCTGCGGCAGCAGATGAAGCTTTCGCCCGACCAGTTGCGGATCGTCTTTGCGACGGTCGATCCCGACCGCGACACCATCCCGCAACTGAAGAACTATCTTTCCGCTTTTGGTTCGCCGATCATCGGGCTCACCGGCACCCAGGCGCAGGTTGATGCCGTCAAGACCGCCTTCGGGGTCTATTCCAAGAAGGGCCCCGACGACGGCACCAACACCTATCTGGTCGATCACACGGCGACGGTGTTCCTGCTCGGTCGGCAGGGCGAGTTCGAGGGCACCGTCGCCTATGGCGAGGACCAGAAGTCGGAAGCCGCCAAGCTCAAGCGCCTCGTCGGGACATGAACGAGCGCATCCGGCTCGACCTTGCCATCGAGGCCAGGGGCTTGCTGCCGAGCCGCGCCCGCGCCCGGGATGCCATCCTTAGGGGCACGGTCAGGGTGAACGGGACCCCTGCCCTGAAGCCAAACCAGATGGTGACTGACGCCGACAGCATCGAGCTGGACGATCCGGCAGCCCGCTATGTCTCGCGGGCCGCGCTGAAGCTGATCGCGGGCCTCGATGCCGGGGCCATCGAGGTTGCGGGCAAGGCCTGCCTCGACATCGGCGCTTCGACCGGCGGCTTTACCCAAGTGCTGCTGGAGCGCGGGGCCGAAAGGGTCTTTTCGGTCGATGTCGGGCACGACCAGTTCAGCGAAAAAATTCGTGGGTACGCCGGGGTGACGGTGCTGGAGGGACAGAACGCCCGCGACCTGACAGCGGAACTGATCCCCAATCCCATTGACCTCCTCGTCTGCGATGTCAGCTTTGTCTCCGTGGCAAAAGTGCTCGCCGCCCCGCTCGGCCTTTGCCGGTCCGGCGCCGACGCCGTGATCCTGATCAAGCCGCAATTCGAAGTCGGGCGCGAAAATGTCGGCGGCGGCGGCATCGTCACGGACCAGGCGGCGATCGCGGCGGCAATCGAGGACGTCATCGGCTTCATGTCCCGCCAAGGCTTTTCGCACCGGCTCTCCGTCCCCTCCCCGATCAACGGCGGGGATGGCAATCGGGAGACGGTGGCGGTGTTTCGCGGAAAGTAGTGGGACGAAAGCCCCTCACCCGCCCTTCGGGCGACCTCTCCCCGATGGGGAGAGGAATAAGAGGCACGCCCTCACCGGCTTTTCTCGCCCCCTCGGGGAGAGGGTGGCCGAGCGAAGACGAGGCCGGCTGAGGGGGCCCATACACAGCCCCTCCATCGTCACTCGCCGATTGAGGCACGCAACTCGATCTGCTAGCGTGTCGCCGTTCCAGCCTTTTGGAGCAGTCACGTCCCCGATATCACCGCGCGTCCACGCCGCCGCTTGCGGCCTTCATTCCCATCGCGCCCACCGGGGATTTTCGCAAACCGACAAATTATGCAGGTAAGTCATGCAGTACCGTCGTTTGGGCAAATCGGGCCTAAAAGTCAGCGAATTTTCGTTCGGCGCCTGGGTCACCTTCGGCAAGCAGGTCGGCGAAGACGATGCCGTCTCGCTCATGGGCCATGCCTATGACAACGGCATCAACTTCTTCGACAACGCCGAGGGCTACGAGAAGGGCAACGCCGAAATCGTCATGGGCGACGCCCTGAAGCAGCTCAAGTGGTCGCGAGAGAGCTTTGCCGTTTCCTCCAAGGTGTTTTGGGGTACCGGCAAGGGCACGATGGACCGCGGCCTCTCGGCCAAGCACGTTACTGATGGCGCCCACGCCGCGCTGAAGCGGCTGCAGGTCGAGTATCTGGACCTCTATTTCTGCCATCGCCCCGACATCGATACGCCGATCGAAGAGACGGTTCGGGCCATGCACAACCTGATCGTGCAGGGCAAGGTGCTCTATTGGGGCACCTCGGAATGGACCGCCCAGCAGCTCACAGAGGCCTATGCGGTGGCCCGCGCCAACAATTTGACGCCGCCGACCATGGAGCAGCCGGAATACAACGTCTTCCGCCGCGAAAAGGTCGAGGCCGAGTTCCTGCCGCTTTACGACCTGTTCGGGCTCGGCACCACCATCTGGTCGCCGCTCGCCTCGGGCATCTTGACCGGCAAGTACAATAACGGCATTCCGGCCGACAGCCGCGTGGCGCTGCCGGGCTATGAATGGCTCAAGGCACGCCTCGAAAGCCCGCAGGGCCAGGACCAGCTCGCCAAGGTGCAGAAGCTTGCCAAACTCGCCGACGAGGCTGGCCTGCCGATTCACCACATGGCGCTGCTGTGGTGCCTCGCCAATCCGCACGTCTCGACCGTTATCCTTGGCGCCTCCAGGCTGAGCCAGCTCAAGGACAACCTCAAGGCGCTCGATGCGCGCGCAAAACTAACCCCGGATGTGCTGGCCAAGATCGAAGAGATCGTCGGCAACAAGCCCGCCGGCCCGCAGCGGTACTAGGGAAAGAAAACAACCCCCACCCGGCTGCCGCCACCCTCCCCTCAAGGGGGAGGGGAATTTGTGGCAACGCCGTGCACCATCGTCCCCCTCCCCCTTGAGGGGGGGACGATGGTGGGGGTTGTTTGTTTGCTAAGGACTTGGGCAGCAGAACTGCAAAGCTCGGCCACTTTCCCTAGCGCGCAACTCTCCATATATGCTGGAAGACCTCGCCCGCCGCGAGGTCTTCCATTCGGAGCGCAAAAATGGCCCGGCAGCTCACCACTATCGGTTTCGATGCCGACGATACGCTCTGGCACAACATGAAATTCTACGACCTGACGGAAAGCCGGTTCGCCGAGCTCCTCGGGGACTATGCCGAGGCGCCCCATCTCGGGGAACGGCTGCTGTCGGCGGAGCGGCGCAACCTTGCGCTCTATGGCTTCGGCATCAAGGGTTTTACGCTGTCGATGATCGAGACCGCCATCGAGGTAACCGAGGGCCGGGTGCCGGCCCGGGTGCTGGGAGAAATTCTCGATGCCGGCCGCGACATGCTCAGCCATCCCGTCGAAACGCTGCCCTTCGCCCGAGAGGCGCTTCAGGCGCTGGCGGATTCGCACAAGCTGATCCTTATCACGAAGGGCGACCTTTTCGACCAGGAGCGGAAAATCGCCGCCTCCGGGCTCGGCGATTTCTTCGATGGCATCGAGATCGTCAGCACCAAGACCAACGACACCTATGCCCGCATCTTCGCCCGCCACGGCGATGGCCCCGAACACGCCATGATGGTCGGCAATTCGCTCAAATCCGACGTCGTTCCGGCACTGACCGCCGGCGCATGGGGCGTTTACGTGCCGCACGAGATCACCTGGGCCATCGAGCACGACCACGAGCCCGCGGGAACCGAGCGCTACCGGCGGATTGGCGATCTGGGCGGTCTGGTGCAGGTGGTTGAGGAGATTGGGTAGCGTCGACCCCGTCCCGTGCCCGGCCCTCGTGGTTCGACGGGCTCACCATGAGGGCCTCGGACGAGGGGATCCGGCCCGAGAGACCTCACCCTGAGCTTGTCGAAAGGTGAGGTTCGGAGACACCTCGGGCACGTGTGTTTGGACAGCCCCCCACCCTGCTGCCGCTACCCTCCCCACAAGGGGGAGGGAGATCTGTGGCAACCACGGAGCAACATCGTCTCCCTCCTCCTTGTGGGGAGGGTGAGCGCGGCAGCGCCAGGGTGGGGGTGGGCCCCAAACGCTATGCCCTGCCCTAAAACCCCACCCCGCCCTCGCGGCCGGTCTGCCCGCGGTGGCGGAGGAAATGGTCGGCGAGGACGCAGGCGAGCATGGCCTCCCCGATCGGCACGGCGCGGATGCCCACACACGGATCATGGCGGCCCTTGGTCATGACGTCCGTCTCTTCGTTGGCGGTGGTCACCGTCCGCCGCGGCGTCAAGATCGACGAGGTAGGCTTCACCGCAAAGCGCGCCACGATCGGATCGCCGTTGGAGATGCCGCCCAGAATGCCGCCAGCGTGGTTGGAGAGGAAATACGGCCCGTTATTGCCGGCCCGCATCTCGTCGGCATTCTCGATGCCGGTGAGGCTAGCCGCCTCGAACCCGGCGCCGATCTCGACACCCTTGACGGCATTGATCGACATCAGCCCCGAGGCGATGTCGGCGGAAAGCTTGCCATAGATCGGCGCGCCCCAGCCGGGCGGCACGCCTTCGGCCACGACCTCAATCACCGCCCCGACTGAAGAGCCCGATTTGCGGATGCCGTCGAGATAGCCTTCCCATAGCTTGGCGGCAGTGGCGTCGGCGCAAAAGAACGGGTTCTGGTCGACCTGCTCCCAATCAAAATTGCCGTAGTCGATCTTGTGCGGCCCCATCTGCACCAGGCTGCCGCGAATGCGCACATTGGGGATCACCAGCCGTGCGATGGCGCCCGCCGCCACCCGCGCCGCGGTTTCGCGCGCCGAAGCGCGGCCGGAGCCCTTGTAGTCGCGGATGCCATATTTCTGCTGATAGGTGTAGTCGGCGTGGCCGGGCCGATACTTGTCCTTGATCTCCGAATAATCCTTCGAACGCTGGTCGGTGTTTTCGATCAACAGCGAAATCGGCGTGCCGGTGGTTTTAAGCACACCATCCGTTTCGTCCTCGAAGGTGCCCGAGAGTATCCTCACGGCATCGTCCTCGCGGCGTTGCGTGGTGAAGCGCGACTGCCCCGGCTTGCGGCGATCGAGATCGCGCTGGATCACCTCCGCGCTGATCGGAATGCCCGGGGGACAGCCATCCACCACCACGCCGATCGCCGGCCCGTGGCTCTCCCACCAGCTGGTGAAACGGAAAAGCTGGCCGAAAGTGTTGAACGACATGTTATTCCCGCCCTTCGAGGGTCACGCTCCCTCCTGGCCGAGGCCAGGAGGCAAATTGGACTTAGTCCAGTCGCGTTCTAGGAGCGCGTTGCGTAGGGGTCAATCGTCCCAGCTCTCGCCCGCCGGGTAGACCGTGGCGCGGCCGTCGAGAAAATGCACCACTGAATCCTGCGGCGGAAACCAGTTGACGGCCTCGACCTGCGGATAGCCCTCGATCAGGTGCATCAGCACGCGCAAGAGGCCACCATGGGCGACGATGATCGATGGGCCAGTCAGCGAGCGGCCGAAATCGCCGACCCGCTCGGCAAGATCGGCATAGCTTTCACCCTGCGGCGGGCGAAAATGCCAAAAGCTCGCGTCGCGCTCGCCGGCAATGGTCATCTCGCCGGCGCGCAGCTCGTTGTGAAGCCGCCCCTCGTAAACACCGAAGGAAATCTCAATCAGGCGCGGATCGATGGTGAGTTCGGGCAGCGGCGGGGCGAAGCGGCTGCGGATGCGCTCCATGGTTTCGCGCGTCCGGCCCAGCGGGGAGACATAC
>DATJHO010000017.1:0-35143 GCA_035493835.1 Devosiaceae bacterium | reverse complement strand
CGTACGGCCTCGGCGCGCTCGAACCCATGCGCCACCGCGAGATCGGCTAGCACCTCGTCGTCATTGATCAACCGGTGCTCGAGGAAATAAGCCTCGGCGATGGCCTTGGCGAGCGCGTACTGCGTCCCGAGGGTCCGGGCCAGCCTGGTCAGCGTGTGCGCCTTGGCCGTCGGAAACATGCGCGGCTGCTGCGACAGGTCGAGGGTGACGCCAGCCTTCAGCGCCTCGGCCTCGACGCGATCCCACATCTCGCGCGGCTCGCGCCCATATTTCTCGCGGAGCCGATCGGCAACGACCACGCCCTCGGCGGGCGTATTCGGGTCCAAGTAGAACGGGTGATTTTCCACTTCCACGACAACGTCCTCCGGCAGCGCCGCAATGGCGCGGTCCAGCCGCGCCGTGCCGATCAGGCACCAGGGGCAGACGACATCGGTGAACAGGTCGATTTTGAGGGATTTGGGCATGGGATATCCGACGAGAAAACCACGCCAACATGAGCCGCGCCCGGCCGCTTGAGCAAGAAGGCACCTGGAGGTAACTGGCGCGTTGATTGAGGAAATTGCCTGGGTTGGAGGCTGTCCCCCTCATCCGCCACTGCGCGGCACCTTCTCCCACGAGGGGAGAAGGAAGGATGTGGCGAGGGCTGGGCAACAACTCCCCTCTCCCCTTGTGGGAGAGGGTGCCGGCAGGCGGGTGAAGCCCCGGAGAACCTACTTCCCCAGTGCCTTGACGATGTTCTCGGTCATCTTCTTGGCATCGCCGAACAGCATCATGGTGTTGTCGCGGAAGAAGAGTTCGTTCTGCACCCCCGCATAGCCGGCTGCCATGCCGCGCTTGATGAAGAGCACGGTACCGGCGTCTTCGACGTTGAGCACCGGCATGCCATAGATCGGCGAGGACTTGTCGGTCTTGGCCGCGGGGTTAGTCACGTCGTTGGCGCCGATGACAAAGGCGACGTCGGTCTGGGCGAACTCGGAGTTGATGTCCTCCAGTTCGAACACCTCGTCATAGGGGACATTCGCTTCCGCCAGCAGCACGTTCATGTGCCCGGGCATGCGGCCGGCGACCGGATGGATCGCGTATTTGACCTCGACGCCCTCGTGCTTCAGCAGGTCCGCCATTTCGCGCAATGCGTGCTGGGCCTGGGCCACCGCCATGCCATAGCCGGGGACGATGATCACTTTGCCGGCGTTCTTCATCATGAAGGCGGCATCTTCGGCCGAGCCCTGCTTCACCGGGCGCGTTTCTTCCTCGCCGCTCGCCGCCGCGGCATCGTCGCCGCCGAAGCCGCCGAGGATCACCGAAATGAAGCTGCGGTTCATCGCGCGGCACATGATGTAGGAGAGGATCGCACCGGACGAGCCGACCAGCGCGCCGGTAATGATCAACGCCGTGTTGCCGAGCGTGAAACCGATGCCCGCCGCTGCCCAGCCCGAATAGGAGTTGAGCATCGAGACGACGACCGGCATGTCGGCGCCACCGATCGGGATGATCATCAAGACGCCGAGCAGCAGCGCCACGGCGGTGATCAGCCAGAAATAGAGCGGCTCCGAGGTGACGACGAAGGTCACGATCAGCGCAATGAGGATCAGCCCGAGCAGGATATGCAGCAGGTGACGGCTCGGCAGCAGGATCGGCTTGCCGCTCATATTGCCGTTGAGCTTCAGGAAGGCGATGATCGAGCCGGTGAAGGTAAAGGCGCCGATGGCGACGCCGATGCTCATTTCCACAAGGCTTTCGCCGCGGATATGGCCGTTCTCGAAAATGCCGAAAGCCGTCGGCGAATAGAGCGCCGCCGCAGCCACGCACACGGCGGCGAGGCCCACCAGCGAGTGGAAGGCCGCAACCAGTTGCGGCATCGCCGTCATGGCGATGCGCCGCGCCGCGACCGCGCCGATGGCGCCGCCGATGGCGATCCCGAGGATAATCAAGCCCCAGGACAGGGGATCGTCGGGGCCGGTGACGGCAAGCGTCGTCAGCACGGCAATGGTCATGCCGATCATTCCGAGCGTATTGCCGCGCCGGGACGAGGCCGGGCTCGACAGGCCGCGCAGGGCCAGGATGAACAGCACGCCGGCGATGAGATAGAGCAGCGCCGCGATATTGGCGGAGATCATGGCTTAGCCCTTCTTCTTGTACATCGCCAGCATGCGCTGGGTGACCAGGAAACCGCCGAAGATGTTTACGCTCGCGAGGATCAGCGCAAAGAACCCGAAGATTTTTGAAGCGATATTGCTGTCGGCGGTCAGGTGTGCGCCGACGGCGAGCAGCGCACCCACGACGATTACCGAGGAGATGGCGTTGGTGACGCTCATCAGCGGCGTATGCAGCGCCGGGGTCACGCTCCAAATGACGAAATAACCCACGAAAATGGCCAGCACGAAGATCGAAAGCTGGAAGATGAAGGGATCGATCATGGCTGCTCTCCACTCTCCGGAGTTTTCGGCGGCGCCTTGGCACGGGGAGTGCGCTTGGCGGGAGCCTTTGCTTCCGGCGCATCGGCCGGCGTGTCTGTTGGGGCGGGTTTCGCGCGCGGCGCCCGCTTCGCCGCGGGCTCGGTCTCGGCTTCCGTCGGCTCGGACGTTGTGGGCGTGCTCGATGCCGCCGGCTTGCGGGCCCGCGCAGGCTTGGCCGCCGGTTCCGCCGCTGGGCTTGCCGCATCGACCGGCGCGACGACAGGTGCCGCCGCGGGCGCAACTGCCGCTGCCGCAGCGGCGGCAAGGCTCGGATGCACCACCGCGCCATCCCTGGTCAGCAGCGTCGCCTTGACCAGTTCGTCGTCCCAGTTGACCGAAAACTCCTTGGTCTTCTTGTCGAACAGGGTTTCGACGAACGCATAAAGGTTACGCGAGAAAAGCTGGCTGGCGGAGCTCGCGAGCCGGCCCGGCACATTCGTATAGGCAACGATGGTGACGCCATTGGGCGTCGTCGTCACATTGCCCGGCTCGGTCAGCTCGATATTGCCGCCGCGCTCGGCGGCAAGATCGACGAGCACCGAACCGGGCGCCATCGACTCGACCATCGCCCTCGAAACCAGTTTTGGCGCCGGGCGCCCGGGAATCAGCGCCGTGGTGATGACGATGTCCTGCTTGGCGATGTGGCTGGCGGTGAGCTCGGCCTGCTTCTGCTGGTACTCGGCCGACATCGGCTTGGCGTAGCCCGTCGCGGTTTCGGCCTGCTTGAATTCCTCGTCCTCGACGGCGATGAATTTTCCGCCGAGGCTCTCGACCTGCTCCTTGGCGGCCGGGCGTACGTCGGTCGCTGAAACGATGGCGCCGAGCCGGCGCGCCGTGGCGATGGCCTGGAGGCCGGCAACGCCCGCCCCCATGACGAACACCTTTGCAGGGCGCACCGTGCCGGCCGCGGTCATCATCATCGGGAAGGCGCGGTCGAAATGCACCGCCGCATCGATCACCCCCTGATAGCCGGCAAGGTTCGCCTGGCTGGAAAGGATATCCATCACTTGGGCGCGCGTGATGCGCGGCATGAATTCCATCGCGATCACCGATGCCCCGGTGTTGCCGAGCGCCGCGATCTCCGCCTCATGGCCGTAAGGATCCATGCCGCCGATGACCAGCGCGCCCTTCGCGATGCCCGAAAGCAGGGCCGCGTCCGGCCGCCGCACCGTCAGTACGATGTCGGCGCCCTTGAGCGCCGCCGCGGCACTCGGCGACACGGTGGCGCCCGCCGCCTCGTAGCCGGCGTCCGGAAAACGCGCACGTTCGCCGGCTCCCTGCTCGATCGAAACCGTCACGCCCAAGGCAACAAATCGAGCCACCGTTTCGGGTGTGGCGGCGACGCGCGTTTCCCCTTCGGCGCGCTCGCGCACAATCGCAATTTTCATCCGAATCTCCTGCTGGTGGCCGGTGGACGCCGTGGCCTAGCTTGCCGCCGTCTCGATCATAGGGCGAATGACGATGAACAGAAAAATCAGCAGTACTGCACAGCTGATGATCCCCCATTTCACCAACCCGGTGAAACGGCGATAGGTCGCCTCATGCGCGGCATAGTCCATCGCGCTGCCGGGGCCGTCGGCCGGGGCAGTGTGGCCATGGGTATTGTTGGCGGAATGGGCGACGGTTGGTTGGTTAGCCATTTTTGTCCTCGACACCAGGCACGAAAATTTGCGCCGGCACGGGCATGCCTAGCGCGGATCGGATTGCTCAAGCTCGTCGATCAGCTGTTCGATCATGCCGAGCCCTAGAGACCAGAAATCCGGATCGCGCGCGTCGAGGCCGAACGGCTCGAGAAGTTCCGAGTGATGCTTGGATCCCCCCGCCTTCAGCAGCTCGAAATAGCGCTCCGCAAATCCCTCGCTCGCCTTTTCATACTGGGCGTATAGCGAGTTCACAAGACAATCCCCGAAGGCATAGGCGTAGACGTAGAACGGGCTGTGGATGAAGTGGGGAATGTACGACCAGAAGATGTCGTAGCCCTCGTTCAGTCTGATCGCCGGCCCCAGGCTTTCGCGGCTGACGCCGAGCCAGATCTGGTTCAGTTCCTCGGTCCTGAGCTCGCCGGCCTTGCGGGCTGTGTGCACCTCCCGCTCGAAGGTATAAAAGGCAATCTGGCGCACAACCGTATTGAGCATGTCCTCGACCTTGGAGGACAGAAGCGCAAAGCGCTGCTTCGGCGTTTCGGCGGCATCGAGCAGCGAGCGGAAGGTCAGCATTTCGCCGAAAACGCTCGCCGTTTCCGCCAGGGTCAGCGGCGTCGGCGCCATCAGCGCGCCCTGGGGGGCCGCCAGCCGCTGGTGCACGCCGTGCCCCAGTTCGTGCGCGAGCGTCATCACATCACGGGCTTTGCCGAGATAGTTGAGCATCAGGTAGGGGTGGGCGCTCGGCACCGTGGGGTGCGCGAAGGCGCCGGGCGACTTGCCTTCGCGAACCGGGGCATCGATCCAGCCCCCTTCAAAGAAAGGCTCCGCCACCTCGACCAGCTTTGGCGAAAAGCGGCCATAGGCTTCGAGCACCGTGGTCCTGGCGCTGTTCCAATCGAAAATGCGCTCGTCGCTGGTCGGCAGCGGCGCGTTGCGATCCCAAGCGTTGAGCTCAGTCTTGCCGAACCATTTTGCTTTCATCGCATAGTAGCGGTGCGACAGGCGCGGATAGGCGACGCGCACGGAGGCCTGCAGCGCATCGACCACTTCGCGCTCGACCGAATTGGCGAGGTGGCGGCTGTCGGCGATGTCCTCAAAACCGTGCCAGCGGTCGGAGATGTCCTTGTCCTTGGCGAGGACATTGGTGATTTGGGTGAGGAGGCGCGAATTGTCGTTCAGCGTCGCTGAGAGGCCATGAAACGCCGCCTCGCGCTTGGGCTCCTCGCGCTCGGAGAGCAAATGCAGCGTCGCCTCGAGGCCGAGCTTTTCGCCGGCCACGTCGAAGCTGAGGCTCGCCATGGTCTCGTCGAAGAGCCGGTTCCAGGCCGAGGCGCCGGTGGTCGATTTCTCGTGGAAGAGTTCCTCCACCCGGTCCTCGAGCTGGTACGGCTTGGCCTTCCGCACCTCGGTAAACCAGGGCCTGTAGTGCGCCAGCGCCGGATCGGCAGCGAACGCGGCCTCCAGAACGAACTCGTCGATGCGGTTGAGCTCCAGTTCGAAGAAGATCAGCCCTGTCGAGATGTCGGTGAGCTGCTGGCTGAGGTCGCCCAGGAATTTTGCCCGGTCGGGGTCGGTGGTCTTTTGCGCATATTGCAGATAGGCGAACGAGCCGAGCTTGCCGCTGAGATCGCTCAGCGCTTCGATCCGCCGGATCGCCTCGACCAGCCCGCCATTGCGCGCAAGGCCATCGAGCTTGCCCTTGTAGTCAGCCTCAAACGCCTTGGCCTCGGCTCGGGCCTTTTCCAGGTCGGCCTTGACCTCTGGTGCGTCGCGGCCGGGATAAAGGTCGGAAAGGTCCCATTCCGGCAGGCTTCCGAACTGATTGTGCCCGGACTGGGCGGCGGCCTCGGTTGCACGGAAGATGTTGGCCATGATGGGTGCCTTCTTGAAACGGGGCGCCTCGGCGCTGGACGCGAGGCCGGAACCACGGGGTTGCGGAACATATCCAGCGTAGCGCCAACTGCCAAGCTTTGCGGCAGCCCGGACATGCTTAAAGCGCCATTAACCGGCGGTTCCCATTTTGGGAGCACTGTCCCGATTCGGGGCAGGTTGTGAGAGTTTGCCTGCCAATGACGCGCGTTCTGATCGTCGACGACAATCCCGATGACCTGCAGTCCCTCGTCACACTTGCGCGAGCAGCCGGCTACACCGTGCTCACCGCCCCGGGCGGCGATGCGGCGCTCGCCATGCTGCGGGCCGATCCGGGGATCGCGGCGGTGATCCTCGACCTCATCATGCCCGACCGGGACGGCATGGGGGTGCTCGAGACGATGCGCCGCGAGCGCCTGGCGCAGCCGGTGATCGTTGCGGGAACGACCGCCGCCCCCGAGTCGGTCGACACGGCGTTGCGCGCCGGCGCCGTCGATTTCTTCGTAAAACCCACGACGCGCCAGCGCCTTGCCGTCTCGCTGCGCAACGCCCTCAGGCTCGATGCGCTGGGCGCGGCGCTCCGTACCGAGACCGGCCGCCGCGCAGGCACGCTGAAGCTCAATGACATCGTCGCCGGCAGCCCCGCCATGGACCGGGTCGTAACGCTTTGCGGCAAGGCGGCCCGCAACGTCATTCCGGTGCTGGTCGAGGGCGAGGCGGGCACCGGCAAGGAGTTGGTCGCCCGCGTCATTCACGGCCTCGGCGACCGGGCGGGAAAACCGTTCGTCTCCGTCAACTGCGCGCTGATGGGCGGGGAGGCCGGTGACGCGGGCCTGTTCGGGGCCGGGCGCAACGGTGTGGATCGCGCAGGTTTGATCACTGCCGCGCATAACGGCACGCTTTACCTAGATGAGATCGATGCCCTGCCCCCCGAGGCGCAGGCCAGATTGCTGCGCCTCTTGGAAACCGGCGAACTCCCCTCCGCGGGCGCCCGACCCGAACGCGTAAATGTGCGCGTCATTGCGGCGAGCCGGCGCCGGCTGCTCAATCTCGCCCGGAGCGGGGATTTTCGCGAGGATCTCTTTTATCGTCTCAACGTGCTGCCGATCTACCTGCCTCCGCTGCGCGACCGCCCCGAGGATATTGCGGCGCTGGCCGATCGCTTCCTTGCCCGCGCGCAGTTCGAGCTGGGCAAAAACGTGGACGGAGTTTCCGCCGAGGCGCTGGCATTGCTCAGGTCTTTTGCGTGGCCGGGCAATGTCCGCCAGCTCGAAAGCGTGCTCTATCGCGCGGTCACGCTGGCGGAGTCGGGGCTGCTGACGCCGGTCGACCTGCCGCAACTGCTGGCCGAAACGGCAGGCCGGGACGCGGCGATGGCGGCGACGGCGACCCTCAACACCGCTTCAGCCCCGGTTCATATCGACCTCGCTCTGCCTCGGCCGAAGCCCCCGGCGTCGAGGGAACGGCAGCAGGACCGGTTCGTTACCGAGGGCGACGAGGTGACGCCGCTCGCAACAATCGAACGCGAGATCATCGTCTTCGCCATTGGCAAATATGAGGGCCACATGTCCAGAATCGCCCGGGCGCTCGGGATCGGCCGCTCGACCCTCTACCGCAAGCTTCGGGAATATGGGCTCGACGGCGAGATCCAGTCAGATGCCGCTTGAAACCGGAAACGACATGAAACAACGGTCGGAAAAACGATGGGACCGGCCCTGTCAGTTGCAAGCGCGCCACACGCGGCTTTCACAAGGATGCGAGGCGTTGTCAGTGTTAACTTTCTCGCGTTAATCAACTCGCATGCCGTCGAGCCGCCGGGCGATTCCTCCCCCCTCCTGCCGCGCTCCCGCATGACCCGCCTGATGCTTGGAGCTCAAATGCGCAATTTAATGCTTTGTCTTGCGGCCGGCGCCTTGCTGGCGGCCGGTACCGGCGCTGCCACGGCGCAGCAGGCGGTCACGATCAACGGGGTACAGGCGAGCCAGGTGGTGATCGCCCCCGCCGATTCCCCGCTCGCCCAGGCCATCAAAGACAAGCTGACCAGCCTCTATTACGGCGGCAAGCCGGGAACCACGGCCTATGCCGACGCGCAAAAGCTCTACTTTTTTTACGGTGCCCGCCACTTCGAGCCGATCTGGCTGAAGGCTGCCGTCGATGGCAGCGCGACCCTCTCGCCGACGGCCGACAAGATCATCGATGTTTTCAAGAACGCCGAAACCGAAGGTTTTCGCCCCAGCGACTACCTGACGCCGGCGATCGAAAGCCCTGCAGGCTCTGATGTCGCCAGCCAGGCTACGCTCGAAACCGCCTTCGCCATGGCTGCCATCCACTATGCCCATGACGCCTATATGGGGCGCATCGCGCCCGAGGCGGTGTCGAACGCCATCGACCCCGAGACCAAGGAGCTCGATGTCACCGGCCTGCTGGGCCAGCTCCTGAACACCGACTCGCCCGAAAAAGTGCTCGCGGCGCTCGATCCACAGGGTCGCGAATTCGGCGCGCTCAAGGCTGCCCTCGCCAAGCTCGATGCGGGCACCGCCGCGCCAACGCCGGTGGTCATCCCCGCCGGCCCGCTGCTCAGGCCCGGCATGCAGGATCCGCGCGTCGCCCTGCTGCGCCAGCGGCTGAACGTTGCCGCCCCCGAAACCGACGCCGACACCTATGATGATGCGCTGGTCACAGCCGTCGAGGCGTTCCAGACCGGCGCCGGCACCGCAGCCGATGGCATTGTCGGACCGGGAACGCTCGCGGCGCTCAATCGCGTCAGCAACAGCAAGATCACCCGCGACGACATCATCGCCAACATGGAGCGCTGGCGCTGGTTGCCGAGTGACCTTGGCCCCTTCTACGTCATGGTCAACATTCCCGAGTTCCGCGTGGCGGTAATGCAGAACGACGCCCCCGCGTTCAGCACGCGCGTCGTCGTCGGCAAGCCGGACACTCCGACGCCGGTGTTCTCGAATGCAATCAAGTACATCGTCGTGAACCCCTACTGGAACATACCGGCTTCGATCGTCGCCAAGGAAATCAAGCCACACATGCTGGCCAACCCGGATTACCTTGCTCGCGACAACATGCAGCTGGTTTCGGGCTCCCACGTCATCGACCCGGCGTCGATCGAGTGGGCCAGCGTGACCCAGAGCAATTGGCGCTACACCGTTCGGCAGCTGCCGGGCCCCGACAATGCCCTGGGCCAGATCAAGTTCCTGTTCCCCAACGACCACGACGTCTATCTCCACGACACACCGTCCAAGCCGCTGTTCGCTACCGCCGTCCGCGCCTATAGCCATGGCTGCGTCCGCGTGCAGTACCCGATGGATTTTGCCAACGCAGTGCTGCAGGACGAACCAGGCCTCACCGTCGACCAGTTGAAGGCGATGTTCGGCCCCAGCGAACGCTGGGTCAGCCTCAAGAACCACGTGCCGGTGCACATCGCCTATTTCACCCTGCGCGCCGATGCGGACGGGACGCTCAAATCCTTCGCCGACATCTATGGCCACAACCAGCGGCTGATCGCGCTGCTCGACGGCAAGGCGCTGCCGGCTACGCGCTCCAAGACCCCCATCGTGAGCGGCGTCTA
Organism: Devosiaceae bacterium; assembly: GCA_035493835.1. Taxonomy (GTDB): domain Bacteria; phylum Pseudomonadota; class Alphaproteobacteria; order Rhizobiales; family Devosiaceae; genus DASZTU01. The sequence goes on along the minus strand of DATJHO010000017.1, from coordinate 25,595 downwards.
ACTTGCTGAAGCGTGATTCCATCGTGCTGAAACAACGGAGATTCCCGCCTTTGCGGGAATGACGCCGGGGATGTCGCACGGATCCGCCAACAAACCCGGTAATTCCCGCGAGGCGGGAATTACCGTTCCAATCGGTGCCCAGCATCACTTCGATTCCAGCGAATTATGTCCCCGGCGTCCCCGCGCCGGGGAATCTTGTTTTTGGCGCGGCAGCTCAAATGGGTCGAAAAATCAGCCTCTTGGCTGAATGGCGGAGTTGGCAGGGATCGCGGTAGCCCGCTCTAGCTCGCTCGATTGAGTCCAGCCCGCCGGCCATCCGTTCGAGCGGTTAAGGTTCGCTAAAGACATTCGCCTTGGTTCAGCCGCGTTTTTCTCGTAAAAATCAAGGCTGCTGTGGGGTCTTCGGCAGAAACGGGTCGTTAGCGTTAATAGAGCGTACCGGACTTTTGGCTAATCTGCCTGTCAATCTACCTATCTCTTTGGGCTTGGGCTTAGTGGGAAAACCGACACTGCATTCTCAGCGATTGCTGCGGTTGCTGCTTGCCGCCTTGATGGCGGTTGCTGTGTTGTTGCCGCCCACCACGGCGCCGGTCAGCGCCGAAACCGGCGACCGCACGCTCTATCTCTACCACACCCACACGCACGAGACGGCGCGCATTACCTTCAAGCGCAACGGCGTCTACGATCCGAAAGGGCTGCAGCAACTCGACTGGTTCCTGCGCGACTGGCGCAACAACCAGCCGACCCAAATGTCCCCGCAGCTTTTCGACCTGGTCTGGGAAGTCTACCAGAAGGTCGGGGCGACACAGCCGATCAACATCGTCTCCGCTTACCGGTCGCCGGTCACCAATGCCTTTCTCCATTCTCGATCGGCCGGCGTGGCGTCGCACTCGCAGCACATGCTGGGCCACGCGATGGATTTCTTCATCCCCGGCATCCCGCTGACCAGGCTGCGCGCCGTCGGCATGCAGCAGCAGGTGGGCGGCGTCGGCTTTTACCCCAATTCGGGCAGCCCCTTCGTCCACATGGATGTGGGCACGGTCCGCGCCTGGCCGCGCATGACCACGGCGCAATTGCAGGCGATCTTCCCCGACGGCAAGACCCTGCACGTAGCGGCCAATGGCCGAGTGCTCTCCGGTTCCGGCCGTGCCTACGCCATGGCGCAGTGGAACGCCTGCCATGCCGTCCCCTGCACCAATCCCGCAGCGCTCAAGGGCGGCGCCGCCTCGCTCGGCCACGACACCATGGTGGCGGCGGCAACCACCTCGCTCACCGGCAAGACCTTTTCGGATATTTTTCAGGGGTTGAACCCCGGCGACCCCAAGATCCGCAAGCCCGACGCGCAGATCGATGCGGGCGACGACGATTCGCAGGAATCGGCCGGTCCGGCGCAGATCGCGGTCGCGACAGTCCCGGTGGCACCGGTGCCGATGGCGCGACCAGTGACGCTTGCGGCCGAAGCGCACCCCACGAGCCGTCCCAGCGTCAGCAGCGGCCCCATTACCATGGTGGCAAGCGCCGGCGCTTCCGTCGAGCAGCCTTTCCCATCCGCCTATGGGGCGAAGGGAACCGGCGCCCCGCTGCCGGCGCAACGCTCGCGTGACAATGTGCGGCCGCAGAGCGCGCTGGGCGCTATCGCCTCCATCGAAGCGCCGATTCCGGCGGCACGCATGGCGCCGCCAACCGTCACCGCCTATGCCCCGATTGGCCCGGGCACCACGGCCGAACAACAGCTTCAGGCGCTCATCCAGAACGAAAGCACCGGCACGGTGACCATCGCCTCGACGGGCAATTCCCTCACCAACACGGTGGGCACGCCTATTGGCGCCGCCGCGCTCAGCAGCTACGCCGCCGATCGGCGCAACAGCCCCAATCTTCGGAACCCGGCAACCGCCGCCCTCGCGAGCTTCAAGCCCCGCAATACGCAGCTTGTTCCCCCCGGATTCGCGGAAGCCATGGTGCAGCCGGCCGCAATGACCTCGGGCACCTTCGCCGTGTTCGTCGAACCCAACGCCACCGACCTGAACCCCGCGACCGAACTCGGCGCGATGGTTGCCCGTTTCGGCTTCAGGCCCGCGGGCGCCGTGCGGCTCGGCACCGCCCGCTTTGCCGCTGGTTCGCTGCTCGTCGCGGCCCGATGAGATTGCGGCGCCCTTGAGGGCCGCCAACAATCTTGCCGCAATTGCATGTGATTTCGCCCTGATGCGGCTGATTTGATTGCATCATACCGCAGCTGTCTTTAAATCTGGCTGGAGTAAGTTCTGGCCGGCAAAGGATCGGCATGACCGACAAGCCGCTCACTCCCCTGCTCGATACCATCGCCTCGCCCGACGCGCTGAAAACGCTGTCGCGCGACCAGCTCAAGCAGCTGGCCGGCGAACTGCGCGCCGAAATGATCGACGCGGTTTCCGTGACCGGCGGCCATCTCGGCGCCGGTCTTGGCGTCATCGAACTGACTGTGGCCCTGCACACGGTGTTTGCCACGCCCCGCGACCGCATCATCTGGGATGTCGGCCACCAGGCCTACCCCCACAAGATCCTGACCGGCCGGCGCGATCGCATCCGCACGCTGCGGCAAAAGAACGGGCTTTCGGGCTTCACCCGCCGAGCGGAGAGCCCCTATGACCCGTTCGGGGCCGGGCATTCCTCAACCTCGATTTCGGCCGGCCTCGGCATGGCGGTTGGCAGCAAGCTACTGAACCAGAAGCGCAATGTCGTCGCTGTCATCGGTGATGGCGCGATGTCGGCCGGCATGGCCTATGAGGCCATGAACAATGCCGGCGCCATGGACGCCCGGCTGATCGTCATCCTCAACGACAACGACATGTCGATCGCCCCGCCCACGGGCGCGATGAGCGCCTACCTGGCGCGGCTGGTTTCGGGGCCCGCCTATCGGGGCCTGCGCAACACCGCCAAGCAGATCGCGCGCGCGTTTCCGCAGGTCATCCACGAGCAGGCGCGCCGGACCGAGGAATTCGCCCGCGCCTGGCTCACCGGCGGCACGCTGTTCGAGGAACTCGGCTTCTATTATGTCGGCCCCATCGACGGGCACAATCTCGACCACCTGCTCCCCGTGCTGACCAATGTCCGCGACTCCGAGGACGGGCCGATCCTGGTGCATGTGGCCACGCGGAAGGGCAAGGGGTACGAGCCGGCCGAGAACGCCCGCGACAAATATCACGGCGTCAACAAGTTCAACGTCATCACCGGCGCCCAGGCCAAGCCGCAGTCGAACGCCCCGTCCTATACGTCGGTCTTCGCCGAAAGCCTGATCGATGAGGCCAAGCGCGACGACCGCGTGGTGGCCGTCACCGCCGCAATGCCGGCGGGCACCGGGCTCGACAAGTTCGCCGAACTGTTCCCGACCCGCATGTTTGACGTTGGGATCGCCGAGCAGCACGCCGTCACCTTCGCCGCGGGCCTCGCCTCGGAGGGCCTGAAACCCTTCTGCGCCATTTATTCGACATTCCTGCAGCGCGCCTATGATCAGGTGATCCACGACGTTGCCATCCAGCAACTGCCGGTACGCTTCGCCATCGATCGCGCCGGCTTTGTCGGCGCCGACGGGCCGACCCATGCCGGCAACTACGACAACGCCTATCTCGGGGCGATTCCCGGCATGGTGCTGATGGCGGCGGCGGACGAAGTCGAGCTCCGGCACATGGTCGCGACCGCCACCGCCTATGAGGACGGCCCCATCGCCTTCCGCTATCCACGCGGCGACGGCGTCGGCGCTGACCTGCCGGCGCGCGGCGAGGTGCTGCCGATCGGCAAGGGCCGCATTGTGCGCAAGGGGGCAACGGTCGCCCTGCTCTCTTTCGGCACCCGTCTCGGGGAATGCCTCGCGGCGGCGGATCGGCTTTCGGCCCTCGGCCTTGCCCCGACGATCGCCGATGCCCGCTTCATGAAGCCGCTCGATGAGGAATTGGTGGCCGGCCTTGCCCGCGATCATGACCTGTTGCTGACGGTCGAGGAAGGCGGCATTGGCGGCTTCGGCAGCCACGTGGCGAGCTTCCTTGCCCTAAACGGGCTGCTCGACGGCAAACTGCGTTTCCGTCCGCTGATGATTCCCGATTGCTTCACCGAGCAATCGAGCCAGGCGGATATGTATGCGCAGGCCGGGCTCGATGCCGCGGGGATCGTCGCGGCCGTGCTGCAGGCCCTCGGCGGCTCATCGAGCGTGCTGCCGGTTTCAACGCCCAAGGCGGGCTGAGGGCGGCTCCTGCGGTTCGGCAGGCGCACGTGAGGGCTCGTTGAGGCGTGGGGATTTGTCCCCGCCAGCGGGCCCAGAAAACGGAGATTCTCGCCTTCGCGGGAATGACACCGGGATGGTGGCTCGGGCCTCTCATAGACCCGGTTATTGGTGCAGAACGCCGGTCATTCCCGCGAAGGAGGGAATCTCCGTTTTTGGGCTAGCCAAGCGGCCATGCAAATGGCTCAAGTTCTAAAATTCATGACCGAACAGTGCCTTCCGCAGGACCTCACCCTGAGCCTGTCGAAGGGCGAGGTCCGGTGCCCTACCCGCCGATGATCAACAGAATCGGCGCCCCCACCACCAGCACGGGCGCAAGCAGGGTGCGGAGCAGCAGCGAACTGCGAAGGCCATCGAAGTTGGCGAGGCTGAGCACCATCATCACCCCGAGCGCGATTGCCGACGGCAGCAGCCCCGGCGGCACCAGCAGCTTGTGGTCGATAATGGAGTGGTAGGCGCCAAAACCCGCGACGATGCCGATGCTCGAGGCCAGCACCAGGGTCAGCATGCTGATGAGCATGTAGACGGCGCGGTCCAGGAAGGCGTTGCGGATCACCAGCACCACACCAGCCGCCAATAGCGTTCCGGCCCCAAGCGCGATCACCGGCCTGAGATCGAGCACCGCCCCGATCGTCTGCACCGGCGAATAGGCGGGCAATTGCCGGGCCAGGGGCAGCACCGCCGCCACGTTGCCGACGCTGCGGACGAGGAAAAACAGCGCCAGGCTGGCGCATGCAAACAGTGCGAACGCCGTCGCGGCCGCCTTTATCTGCAATTTCGCAAAGCTCATTGCGGACCTCCAGAGGGGGAATTTGGCAGACAAGTCTTTCGCGTCGGTCAACGCCGGTGCCGTTCCCCCGGCGGAGCTAGCCCGATTTCCGGGGTTCGCCCGTCACGTCCGAAACGTTAAAGAGTTACTAAATTTGGGGGAGAACCAAATCCGAGGGCACGGCGTTAGGCAATCATCAACCAGGAGAACGACGACGATGCGTATTGAGATAGCTCGACTCGAAAGCCGTGAGGAAATCGAGTTTCGCCGCAAGGAAGATGCAGCCCGGCTATCCGAGCGCTATGACCTGCCGCGCGATGTTGCGGAACGTATTGTCGCGATGGCCAAGAACATCGACCAGGCCCATTCGATCGCCTCGCTGATGAAATAGCGGCTAATCGCGGCCGGACACCAAACACCCCGCCGGTAAGCGGGGTGTTTCCATATTTGGACGTCGCTCAGGCCCTGAAGAATGCCAGCAGGTCCTGGTTGATGACATCAGCGTGCGTCGTCGGCATGCCGTGTGGAAATCCCGGGTAGACCTTCAGCTCGCCATTCTTCAGCAGCTTGATGGACTCGAGCGCAGCGTCCGCGATCGGCACGATCTGGTCGTCATCGCCATGCATCACCAATACCGGCACATCGATACTCCTGAGATCCTCGGTGAAGTCGGTCTCCGAGAACGCCCTGATGCAGTCGTAGTGCGCCTTGGCGCCGCCGATCATTCCCTGCCGCCACCAATTGTCGATCACCCCTTCCGAGATCGGCGTCCCCGGACGGTTGAAGCCGTAGAATGGGCCCTCCGGCAGGTCGCGGTAGAACTGCGCCCGGTTAGCGGCCAGCATGGCGCGGAAACCGTCGAACACTTCGAGCGGCAGGCCGCCGGGATTGGCCGCGGTCTTGACCATGATCGGCGGCACGGCGCTCATCAGCACTGCCTTGGCGACGCGACCGGCCCCGTACTGAGCCACATAGCGGGCGACTTCGCCGCCACCAGTCGAGTGGCCAACGTGAATGGCATCCGTGAGATCGAGATGGTCGGCGAGCGCCGCAACGTCGGCCGCGTAGGTATCCATCTCGTTGCCTTCATCGGTCTGGCTCGAGCGGCCATGGCCGCGGCGGTCATGGGCGACGACCCGATAGCCCTGCGCCAGGAAGAAGAGCATCTGGCCATCCCAATCATCGCTGCTCAACGGCCAGCCATGGTGAAAGACGATCGGTTGCCCGGTGCCCCAGTCCTTGTAGAAGATCGACGTGCCGTCCTGAGTGGTTATGAAGTCGCTGCTCATGGTCTTGACTCCTGATGAACTGGACGAGGAAACAACCGCGGCTGCCTCGGCCCGGATGGCCGGCAGGATGGCGGTTGCGGCAAATGCCGGGCCTGGCGGTGAAGATGGTTCGGCCGGCAGCCCGGTAGCTGCACAATCCATGCCCCCGCATCTGGTTCAATTCGCGTGATGCAAGGTACCAGTCAAAGGAGGGGATTTTAGTCGTGCCTGCCGCGCCAGGATGGCCGATTTGCTCGGCGGACGAAGCGCGGCTGCAATTGTCGGAAAAGGGCGTCCGGTGCTTTTTTTTACACGCACGCCGTCATTCCGGCGAATGTCGGAATCCGGTACTCGGTGAGTTCGCGGAAAGACCTGCTAGGCGCCGCACGGCTGAGCTTTTTGGATTCCGGCATTCGCCGGAATGACGCCGTGCATGGGAATCGGTTTGTACGGCCGGTCGGACTCAGCCGATTGTAGTCCGCCGCTCAGCGTGTATGCGTTGCCGCCGCCGCGCGTAAAACTAGTCTTCCTCGCGCTCGGCGGGGGCGAGGCTCATGCCGAGGGCGGTCATGTAGAGTTCGAGCAGCGCTTCCTGCTCCATCCGTTCATCGCGATCCTGCTTGCGGATGCGCACGATCTGCCGCAGCACCTTGACGTCGAACCCGTTGCCCTTGGCCTCCGCGTAGATGTCGCGGATGTCGTCGGAAATGGCCTTCTTTTCCTCTTCCATGCGCTCGATGCGCTCGATGAAAGCCCTGAGCTGGTCCTGGGCGACGCTATCGGATGACACGGTATCAGCCATCTAGGATACCTCCCACATTCACTGGAAAGAAAAGAAGCCCGACCCGGCGCTGGTCAGTCGCCGCGGGGCGGACAGTCGGAACCCCGCTTCAACCCTAGCCGGCCGCGTGAGGCAAGCGGCAAAGCGCCGCAATCCACACACATCCCAAAACCTTCCCATTTCTGCCCAATCCGGGAAATAGCGGTTGACTCGTCTTTTCCCCCCGGCTCAAAGAGGGTTCAATCGTCGTCATGGCATCCGGCGCTGCTTTGTCCAAAATCCGTCTCGGTCTGGCCCTGCTGGCGCTGCTGCTCGGAGGCGCTTTCGTCTCCGTCACTCCCGCATTCGCCGATCTGCGCGTCTGTAACCAGACCGCGGACCCCGTTTCGATCGCCCTCGGCTATCGGGCCGAACGCGGCTGGCAATCAGAGGGTTGGTGGGTTGCCGCACCGTCACAATGCGCAACGGTATATCAGGGTAATCTCAACTCGCGCTTCTTCTACCTGTTCGCAGCCGATGACATCGGCGGAGGCGCATGGGACGGCAACGTGTATATGTGCACGCGCGACGATAGCTTCACCATTTTCGGCATCGAGGATTGCCTCGCGCGTGGTTATGAGCGTACCGGCTTCTTCGAAGTGGATACCCAGAACAAGAGCGACTGGACGCTGCAGTTGACCGATCCGGCCGCCAATGCAAATAACGCCAACGGCACTGATGCGGACGGCCCTCCCGACCAGCCGCAACCGGGCGATGTCCCCGAATCCACCGCACCCGACGACGGCGGCAACCCCAACCCCGATGCCAGCGCGCCTTCGGGGATCGACACCGAATAACCGAGAAGGCATGCATACCTCATGAGACGCTCGCGCCGTGTAAAAATCATCGCCACACTTGGCCCCGCCTCGAACGACCAAAAGGTCATCGAGGAATTGGCGCGGGCCGGTGCCGACGTCTTCCGCATCAATATGAGCCATGCCAGCCACGAGCTGATGCACGAAACGGTGCGCCGCATCCGCGAGGTTGAGAAGACTCTCAACCACCCGCTCGGCATCCTCGTCGACCTGCAGGGCCCCAAGCTCCGCGTCGGCACCTTCGAGGGCGGTTCGGCGCAACTGGTCGCCGGCGGCAAGTTCCTCCTCGATTCCTCCGACGCCAAGGGCAACGCCGAGCGCGTCTTCCTGCCCCATCCCGAGATTATCGAGTCCGTTTCGGTCGGCGACCGCCTGCTGCTCGATGATGGCAAGCTGCAGCTCAAGGCCACCAAGGTCGGCAACGGCGCCATCGAGACCGAGGTCATCTATGGCGGCAAGCTTTCCGACAAGAAGGGCGTGAGCCTGCCCGATACGCTGCTGCCGGTGGGCGCGCTTACCGAGAAGGACCACGCCGACCTCCTGGCCGGGCTTGCGGCGGAGGCCGACTGGATCGCCGTCTCCTTCGTGCAGCGGCCCGAGGACATCGTCGAGATCCGCAAGGTTGTTCAGGGCCGCGCGGGCGTGATGGCCAAGATCGAAAAGCCGCAGGCCGTCGAGCGGCTCGAGGAAATCATCAAGCTTTGCGACGCCTTCATGGTGGCGCGCGGCGACCTCGGCGTTGAAATGCCGCTGGAACAGGTGCCGGGGCTGCAGAAGCGCATGCTGCGCGTCGCCCGCCGCTACGGCAAGCCGGTGGTGGTGGCGACTCAGATGCTCGAATCGATGATCACCTCGCCGGTGCCGACCCGCGCCGAAGTGTCGGACGTCTCGATCGCCGTGTTCGAAGGCGCCGATGCGATCATGCTCTCGGCCGAATCCGCTTCCGGTCAATACCCGATCGAGGCGGTGTCGATGATGAATAAGGTCGCCATGGCGGTCGAATCCGATCCCAATTATCGCGGCATCATTCGCGCCCAGGCGACGGAGCCGGAAGCGACCGCGGCCGACGCCATTTCCGCCGCCACCCGCCAAGTCGCCGAAACGCTCGACCTCGCCGCGATCGTCACCTACACGTCGTCGGGCTCGACCGGCATCCGCGCTGCCCGCGAGCGCCCCGCCAAGCCGATCATCGCTTTGTCGCCCAGCGTCAGGACCGCGCGCCGGCTGTCGGTGGTCTGGGGCATCCAGTGCTTCCTGACCGAAGACGCGGTGAGCCTCGAAGACATGGTCGATCGCGCTTGCATCATCGCCTATCGCGAGGGCTACGCCCGGCCGGGGGACCGCGTCGCCATCACCGCCGGCATCCCTCTCGGAACGCCGGGCGCGACCAACATGCTGCGCATCGCCTTCGTGCGGCAGGACGGCGCCGGCTCGTCGTGAGCCGGCAATGCGGCTCACGAAGAGCCGTGCCTGGAGCGTGATCGGTTGAGTTGACGCAGGTCGCGAGAGCTTGGGTGAAATGCTGCCAGTGCGGCGTCAGCATTTGGGTTCCTTCCTCCCCACATCGTCATCCCCGGGCTTGACCCGGCCATGACGAGCGCGCGGTGAAGCCTTCAACTCGAGACGGGATCGCGCTCTAATCGACCTCGAATTCCAGCGTGTTCTTCAGGGCAAACAGGTCGGTTGCCATCCATTCTTGCAGCGAATGCCAAGCTTCCTTTGTCGTGCCCGGCCGCTGCAGGAAAGTGTAGGTGAGCTCGGTGCCCTCGTCATTGGGGAATACGCGAATGGGGATCAGGACGGGCGCCCCGCCGATCATGCGGCGGGACCAGGCATCGAGGACGCCAAGATTGTTGCGCTTCGAAAATTGCATCACCCGCGGGCCCACGGCAGTTTCGACCAACCACTGATTGTCCTCGTAGTCGGTGAGCCGGCTTGCGGCAGCTTCGAACCCCCATTTGGGGAGATTGGCAGGGTCGATCACGAAATCGAAAACCTCGGGCACCGGGCGCTCGATCGATAGCGACACCGTGCGTGCGGGCGCCATCGGCGCAACCCGGCCGCGGGCTTCCAGCATTGATTGCATCGCCAGCAGGTCTGCGGTGATCCATTCCTTGAGCGATTGCCACTCGAACTCGCTCGCCTCGGGCCGCTGGAACGAGGTGTAGATCAGCTCGGTGCCAGCCCCGTTTGGGACCACGCGTGCGCCGATCAGGTGCGGCGTGTCCCCGGGGTGGCGGAAGATATGGTGATCGAGAATGCCGAAATCGTTGCGCTCGGCGAACCGGATGATGCGCGGACCTACCGAGGTCTCGGCCGACCAGAACCGCCCGCCCAGATGCTGCGTCTCGGTACCGCCGACGACAGCCCAATGCATGATGTTGCTCGGCTCGAGCAGGAACTCATAGACCTCGGCAAGCGGCCGGGCGATCGGGATGCCGAAGGTCTCGGAGTTGAACATTGTGTCGTCGCAGACTCAAACGTGGTCCGATTTCGGCAGTGACGCGCTCAATGCCAATCGAATCTGATAACATCATTGCAGATGCGCTGGCGATCGGCCAGCCAGCACGTGGCTCCGCTACAGACAGACTGCACGTAACGTTCTCGCCAAATAAAAAAGCCCGCCGAAGCGGGCTTGATCGCGCAAAGGAAGCTCGGGCTTCAGCCCTGGCGTGCCTTGTAGCGCTTGTCGACCTTGTTGATGATATAGACACGACCGCGGCGACGGACGAGCTTATTGGCGCGATGACGGGTCATCAGGGCCTTCAGTGAGTTGCGGACTTTCATCGTCAAACCCCGGTTCAATCAAAAAGCAGGGGCCCCGGAGCGCGATCCGCAAGGTATTCACCCTTGCAGTTCAACACCGCGCCCGTAGGAGGCCCCGCGGAATTGGGCGGAGACATAGGAGGAAAATTCCCATGTGTCAACGCGCCAAACACGCCTCGCAGATGGTGATATTCAGTTCTGCCGGGCGCCTCTTCCGGAGCGCTCGACAATAATCGCGATCCCGTTCGTTCACTGCGGATTTACCGCTCCGCCGTAGCCTGCAATGCCGATCCGAGCTTGGGGCCCGATATGCTGCGAAGCAAGAAAATCCTCGTTGCCGACCCCAGCGTCTACATGGGCGAACTGACGGCAACGATGCTGCGGAGCGTGGGCGCCAAAACGATTGCGATAGCGAAGGATAGCGCCGGCGTGCTGACGGCCTTGGCCCAAGCCTCCTACGACGTCCTCGTCATCGACGACCAGCTTGCCCCAATCGACGCGCTGGAACTGACCAGGCGCATCCGCACGGCAAAAACTGGCGGCGACCAGCTGCCGATCATCATGGTTTTCGCCGAGGCCGACCGCCAGCGCATCGAACAGGCGCGCGATGCCGGCGTGACCGAGTTCATCAAAAAGCCGATGAGCGCAAAAATCCTCGACGCGCGGATCCTGCAGGCGATCGACAATCCCCGCGCCGTTGTCCATGCCTCCGACTATGTCGGCCCCGACCGCCGTCGCCGAACCCTCTCGATCGATGGGGAAGAGCGGCGGAATGCGGATGAAGAGGCGGACGGGGTTTAGCTGGCCGTATCGAGCACGTTGCACCCCCACCCTGGCGCTGCCGCGCTCACCCTCCCCACAAGGGGGAGGGAGCGATGGGCCGCCAGTTGTGCAACAGACCTCCCTCCCCCATGTGGGGAGGGTAGCGGCAGCAGGGTGGGGGTAAGCCACAGGCTCAGCGAGGAACCAAGTGGCCCAAGCCCCCTACGCCGCCGCCCGTTCCAGAATGGCCGTCACCCCCTGCCCGCCCGCGGTGCAGACCGAGATCAGCGCCCGCTGTTTTTCGCCCGATGCCAAGAGCTTTGCCGTAAGGCCGAGAATGCGGGCGCCGGTTGCGGCGAAGGGGTGCCCATAGGCGAGGCTCGACCCCTTCACGTTGAGTTTTTCGGGATCGATCCGGCCCAGAACCTTGTCGCGCCCCAGCACGTCCTTGCAGTACTTCTTGTCGTTGAAGGCTTTTAGCGTACACAGCACCTGCGCCGCGAACGCCTCATGGAACTCGTAGATATCAAAATCCTGCAGCGTCAGATTGCTGCGCCGGAGCATGTCCGAGACCGCAAGCGTCGGGGCCATCAGCAGCCCGTCGCCGCCGGCGAAGTCATTGGCCGCGACCTGCCCCATGGTGAGGTAGGCGAGGATCGGCAGCCCGCGGGCCTTGGCCCACTCCTCACTCGCCAGCAGCACGGCGGCGGCGCCATCGGTCAGCGGCGTCGAATTGGCGGCCGTCAGCGTGCCCTTGCCCGAACCCCTGTCGAAGGCAGGCTTCATTGCCGCCATTTTTTCGAGGCTAGTGTCGGCGCGCACATTGTTGTCGCGCCAGATGCCGGCGCAGGGGACGATCAGGTCGTCGTGAAAACCTTCGTCATAGGCGGCGGCCGCGTTCAGATGGCTCTTGAGCGCCAGCTGGTCCTGCTCCTCGCGGGAAATCCCCCACTGCCTGGCCATCAATTCGCAATGCTGGCCCATCGAGAGCCCCGTGCGCGGCTCTTCGGTCGAGGGCGCGACCGGCGCCAGTTCGCCCAGCGAAAAGCCCGAAAGCGCCTTGGCCTTCTCGCCCACGGACTTGGCCCGGTTGAGCTCGACCAGCCGGTGCTGGATCTTGTTGCCAAGGACGATGGGGCTGTCGGAGACGCTGTCCGACCCGCCGGCGATGGCGGTCTCGATCTCGCCCATCGCAATTTTCGCGCCCAGCGTGAGCGCCGCCTGCAGGCTTGTGCCGCAGGCGATCTGGATGTTGGTGCCGGGCGTGCGGGGCGACAACCCCGCATCGAGCAGCGCCTCGCGCGCCAGGTTGAAGTCGCGGCTATGCGAGATAACGGCGCCGGCCATCACCTCGTCCACCCTTTCGCCCTTGAGGCCGTATTTGTCGGCGAGTGCGGAAAAGGTCGTGCTGAGCATCGAAAGGTTGCTCTCCTCCGCATACCCCGTATAGGCGCGGCAAAAGGGTATCCGCGCCGAGCCGACGATGGCGATCTTCCTGAGTTCACCCATCTATTTGTCCCTCGCCGTCAGCACGGTCATTGAGAAGCCCTCATGGTGAGCCTGTCGAACCACGAGGGCGACAAGCACCGGGGAACCTCGTCCTTCGACAAGCTCAGGATGAGGTTCGTGTTTGTTTCAAGCCCTGCCATCCCTGCGGGCCTTCAGCGGCCCGCCCAGGAATGGCGCAAATCCGGTACCCAGGATCACCCCGATATCGGCAAGGTCCGCGCTCGCCACCACCTTGCCCGCGACCACGATTTCCGTCGTGTCGACTAGCGGCTTCACCAATTCGCGCCCCAGCCCGGCGAGGTCCGCGTGCTCGGGCGCCGGCTGCTTCACAGCCTTGCCCTTCTCCCAAGTGTAAAATCCCTGCCCGGTCTTGCGGCCCAGCTTTTTTGCCTCGACCAAGCTCGCAAACTTGCTGCCCGAGGGCACCGTATGGCCGAGCTCCTCGGCCACGCTCTTGCCGACATCGAGCCCGACGGTATCCATCAATTCGATCGGCCCCATCGGCATGCCGAAAGCGACGGCTGCGGCATCGAGCAATTCCTTGCTCTCGCCCTTTTCCACCCGTTCGACTGCGCCAAGCATGTAGGGCATCAGCACGCGATTGACGAGAAAGCCCGGTGCGCTCTTGACCACCACCGGGCTCTTGCCGATGGCGACCGCGAACGCCGCGCCGAGGGAGATTTCGGCGTCGCTGTTGTAGGTCGAGCGGATCACCTCCACCAATGGCAGCTGCGACACCGGGTTGAAGAAGTGAAGCCCGATCAGCCGCTTGGGATCCTGGAGCCCCTCCGCGATCCGCTCCAGTTCGATGGACGAGGTGTTGGTCGCAAGGATCGCGTTCAGCTTGAGCCTTGGTTCGATCTCGGCAAAAATCCTGCGCTTGATCTCAAGATTTTCGACCACCGCCTCGATGACCACGTCGGCGCGGGAAACCCCCTTGCCGGCGGGATCGGCCTCGAGCCGCGCCACCGCCGCCGCGACCTCGTTGCGCTTCTTCAGCCGTTTCTTGAACAGCGATTTCGCCCGGGCCAGCGCCGGCTTGATCCGCTCCGCATCGAGATCCTGGAGCGTCACGGAAAGCCCACGCAGCGCGCACCAGGCGGCGATGTCGCCGCCCATCACGCCCGCGCCGATCACATGCACCCGCGCGAATTGCGGCTTCGGCCCCTTGCCGCCCAGCTTCTTCAGCCCCTCCTGGAGGAAGAACACCCGGCGCAGATTGGCGGCAGTGTCGGAGGCCATCAGCGGCACGAAGGCATCGATCTCGGCGCGGATCATCGCCTCCCAGTCGTCGCCGTACTTTTCAAAATTCTCGATCAGCGCATAGGGGGCCGGGTAGTGCTCCGGCCGCGCCTTCTTCTTCACCTCGCCGCGCATCTTGGTGGCGAGATAGGTGCGCACGGGCCTAAGCGTCAGCACCTCGCCCCGCCAGCCATAGACGGTGGAGTGGCGCTTCTGCTGCACGGCCTTGCGCGCTTCCCAGCGCAGATTGTCGCGGTGCCGCACCAGCTTGTCGACCAGCCCCATGCGCCGCGCCTCGCTGGCGCGCACGAAGCGGCCGGTCAGCATCATCTGCATGGCATCGATCGGTCCCGCCTGCCGGATTGACCGGCCGCTGCCCCCAAAGCCGGGAAAAATGCCGAGATTGACCTCCGGAAACCCGAGCCGGGTCGAGTCGCTGTTGACGGCAATGCGGTAGTGGCAGGCGAGCGCCAGCTCGAGCCCGCCCCCCAGGCAGAAGCCGTGGATAGCAGCGACCACCGGAACCTTCAGGTTCTCGATGCGCTGGAACAGTGTGTGCGTCCGCCGCAGCGCCTCGGGCAGGATGGCGTAATCGGCCATCGCGTCGAACTCGGAAATATCGGCGCCGGCGATAAACCCGGACGGTTTTCCGGAGAGCAAGATCACCCCAGCGAGCTCGCTGGTCGCGATCAGCTCCTCGAACCGGGCCACCAGGGTTTCGAGTTCGGCGATTGCCTCGCGCGGCAGCGTATTGACGCTCGCCTTGGGCGTGTCGATCGTCAACCAGCCGAGGCCTTCGACATCGACCTCGAAACGCCAGTGCTTGGTCTTGGGCAGGTTAGGTTGCGGCAAGGCTTCTTCCCTATTCCGCCGCGTCGTGCTGCGGCTCGCGCTGGCTTTCGATACGCTGCAATTGCTCCGACGAAAAGTCGTCAACATGTATAACGCGATCGGTTGCCTCGTCGGCCGTCCGCAACACTTGCGCCTCCTCTGCCGTGATCACGCCGGCCATAACTGCATCGGCAATGGCATCGCGGTCGAGTCGCCGTTCGATGATACCTTTCTTTGCCGCGCGGATGAACTTTGCCTCAACGGCTTCTGCCGCCACGACCTTCACCAACGCATCCTCGAGCACCCCGGTTGGATCCATCGGATCAAGGCTCACATAGGTGCCAACGGTCAGTCGGTCGCGGAAGGCACCGGGTTTCAGCACCGCCTGCGCCAGCCCCAGATTGAGCTTGTCGTCGGCGGGCCTCGCATGCCGTCCGAGCGGGAATACAAGGAACCGCATCAGACCCCCAAGCGTCGGGTTCGGGAAATTGGCGAACACGGCGGCAAAGCTCTGCTCGATGCGGAAGAACGCATCGCGCGCCACCGCCTCAACGACGGGCCGATCCTCTTCCGGCCGCCCATCATCCTCGTAGCGCTTGAGCGTCGCCGAGAGGATGTAGAGTTCGGAGAGGATATCGGCGAGGCGCCCCGACAGCAGCTGTCGCGCCTTGAGTTCGCCGCCGAGGAAAGCCACCGTCCAGTCGCCCACCAGCGCAAAGCTCTGCGCGTAACGGGAGAGCTGGCGGTAGCACCAGTCGAGCTCATGCTCGACCGGGGTTGCAGCAAAACGCCCAAGACTGACCCCGTGCAGGAAACTGCCGAAGATGTTGCGCAGCATGTAGCCGGCATGGCCCGCAAACGCTTCGTCGAATGCAGTAAGTCCCGCCCGCTTGTCCTCGTTCTTGGCCGCCGCGATCTCCTTGAAGAGATAAGGGTGCGCCCGGAGCGCGCCTTGCGCGAAAGTGATGAGCGTGCGCGTCAGAATGTTGGCGCCCTCGACCGTGATCGCGACCGGTATATTGATGTAGCCGGCCAGCAGGTAGTTGGCCGGCCCATCCTGGATGGCGCGGCCGCCATGGATATCCATGGCATCGTTCATCCGCGCCCGCATGGCTTCGCTCGACTGGTATTTCAGCACGGCCGAAAGCACCGTTGGGCGCTGGCCGTCATCGACCATCGCCGCCGTCAGCGAACGCGCCGCCTCGAAGGCGTAGGCGGATTTCACCATTCGCGAGATTGGCTCGGCGACGCCCTCCATCATGCCGACATAGAGCCCGAACTGGCGGCGAATTCGGGCATAGGCGCTGGTGACACGGAGACCTTGCTTAATCGAAACCGAGCCGATCGCCGGCAGCGAAATGGCACGGCCGGTCGAAAGGCATTCCATCAGCATGCGCCAGCCCTGCCCTGCATAGTCCGGGCCGCCGATGAGGAAATCGAGGGGGATGAACACGTCCTTGCCACTGGTCGGCCCGTTCATGAATGCCGAGCGGGCCGGAAAATGGCGCCGGCCGATCACCACGCCCTTATGCGCAGCCGGCACCAGCGCCAGCGTGATGCCGGGATTCTCGCCCTTGCCGAGAAGGTTCTCGGGATCGTGCAGGTGGAAGGCGAGGCCGAGCAGCGTCGCGACCGGCGCCAGCGTGATGTAGCGCTTGTCCCAGGAGAGCCGCACGCCCAGCGTCCGCTGGCCCTCGTGGGTGCCGTAAGTGACGACGCCGACGTCACGCATGCCCGCCGCGTCCGAGCCGGCATGGGGGCCGGTCAGCGCGAAACACGGCACCTCCTGCCCCGTCGCCAGGCGGCGGAGGTATTTCTGTTTCTGTTCCGGCGTGCCGTATCGTTCCAGCAATTCCCCCGGCCCGAGCGAATTGGGCACCATCACGGTGATGCCGGTCGCGACCGAGCGGCTGGCAATGCGGGAGATGATCTGCGATTGCGCCTGCGCCGAAAAGCCGAGGCCGCCGTGCTCCTTGGAAATCAGCATGCCGAGAAAGCCCTGCTGCTTTACGTAGCGCCAGACCGATTCCGGGAGGTCGGCACGGTTGTGGCGGATGTCCCAGTCGTCGATCATGCCGCAAAGGACATCGGCCGGCCCATTGAGAAAGGCCTGTTCCTCGGCGCTCAACTGCCCCTTGGGGACGGCAAAGAGCTTTTGCCAGTCCGGCTTGCCGGAGAAAAGCTCGGCATCCCAACCCACGGTGCCGGCATCGAGCGCTTCCTGCTCGGTGCGCGAAACGCGCGGCAGGATCGCTTTGACGAACCCGTAAGCGGGGCCTGTCACCAGCACCCGGCGAATCTGGGGCACCGACAGCAGCGCCAGCATAACACCCGGCAATAAGGCTGCTACCCACCCCGCAAACCCACCGGCAAACGCGCCCGCCAGCAGGCCGATGACCAGCGCCGCGACTGCCCAGTGCCAGAGCGGCGCACGCCGCATCGCCAGTGCCGCGATTGTCACCATCGAAAGCACGATGAGCAGCAGAGTCATGGACGCTCCTCCCCGACGCCGCCGGGACCGGCCCGGCTGGTTGCCCCGATGCTGGCGCCCCATGTGAGCCTAGTGTTCTTTACGTTTACGTCAAGCTAATGACGCGCCAGCATTTCAACAAGCCATGCCCGTGGGGTTATTGAGAGCACGACGGAGCAAACAAGCGTGATTGCGCGTTGTCATTTGATCACCGCAGGCACATTTGCGGAAGGCATTGAACCCGATCGAGAAGTGACCATCATGCTTCGCCGCCAACGCCTGAAACTGATCCGTATTTCCCTCACCGCCCTGACCGCGACGGCGATAGCCGCCGCCCTGCTCCCCGCCACCGGCACCGCCACCCAAGCCCAGCAAATGCAAGCCGCCACTAATAGCAGCATGCAGGCGGCTGGGGCCGCGACGCCGGCCACCAACAGTGGCACGCAGGCGTCGTCCAGTGGCACGCAGGCGTCTAGTGGCACGCAGGCGTCTTCGGACGCGACCACCACCACCCAAGAGCCGCCAACCTACCTGGACATGCAGGCCAATGCTGACGCGGCCAACGATGACGCCGCCCTGGCGCGCGGCATCGCCGACAGGAGTCAGGCCATGTCCGACGGCGCCGCCGATACCTTGCGTCAGACGCAGGCACACCTTTCCGCCCTGCAGGGGATGACCACGATCCGGGCCGCACAGCCGGCCCCAATGATCCAGCAGTCGAATATGGCCCTGCTTGCGGCCCAGAGCCAGCTCCGGCTGGCGCAGCAGAACATGGGGCTGGCCCAGCTGGGAGCAGCTTCCGCCCACCTGCCGCTGACGCCCCTCGGACCGGCAGCGCCAGGAAACCTGCAGGGATTGCAGTTGCAGGGAGCGCAGAATTCGCTGCTGAGCGCACAGCACAATCTCGCCGCCGCCCAGTTGGCCGCCAACCAGGCCACTTTCAGCTCGGGGCTTTCGGCCTCAATCGACAACAACGCGGTCGCCAACTCCCAACTGGCGGAAGAAGCCGCGAGCAACCAGGCCGCCACTGCCGCCCTCGCCGCCCAGACGGCGCAGGTCAACGCCGAAACCATGGCCGAAACCGCCAATAACGCCCAATCCGCCCTCGGTAGTTTTGGCTACCACGGCGTCCGGTACTAGAGGCGTTCATTGTTTCAAGGAAACTCTGAAAGCGTTTGAATCGGGCCACTTTTCCTAGAACGCTTCGACATCCGGCTCCCATTGCCGGGCGCGAGTTGACGCTGTCCGCTCGCGCCCGTTCCCTGCCAATCCGCGGCATACGTTTGACGTTAACGTCAAGCCGTGGAATAGTTCAGGCAGGAGGATCGCCGCATCGCCCAATCGCGTCGGCGTGCAAGGGGAGGGACAGGCATGACCGCTCAGACCGCGGGGGAGCCGATTGCGCGCCCCTGGCTCGACCATTACCCGCCGGGGGTCCGTTGGGACATCGCGGTCGACACCACGCCGGTGCACGAACAGGTGCTTGCGGTGTGTGCGAAGACGCCCCGGGCCGTCGCGCTCGATTTCCTCGGCGCCACGACGACGTTTGGCGCACTGGGTAGGGCCATCAATGCCTTCGCCGCAGCGCTGCAAACCGAATTCGGCGTCAAGAAGGGCATCCGCGTTGCGCTGATGCTGCCGAATTGCCCGCTCTATGTCGTCGCCTATTACAGCGTCCTGCGCGCCGGTGGCACGGTGGTGAACTGCAATCCGCTCTATACACTCGGCGAACTCACCCACATCGTTTCCAACGCCGGGGCCGATTTGCTGGTGACGCTCGACCTCGTCCAGCTCTTCAGCAAGGCCGAGGCGCTGGTCGCCGCCGGGCACGTAAAACGGGTGATCGTCGGCGAATTCCCTTCGGCGCTGCCGCTGGCCAAAAGCATCCTCTTTCGCATCGCCAAGGCGAAGGACATCGCCAAGATCAAGGACTCGCCCGCCGCCGGCAAGGTCAGCTTCTACAGCCAACTCATCCAGCGCGCCGGGACCCCGGCCTCCGTAGCGATCGATCCGCTGACCGACGTGGCCGTGCAGCAATATACCGGCGGCACCACCGGCACGCCGAAAGGCGCCATGCTGAGCCACGCCAACATCGCGGCCCAGATCGCGCAGGTGAACGAATGGGCGGGCGATCTCTTCTTCGCCCCCTCAAAAGTCGTTGCGGTGCTGCCGTTCTTTCACATCTTTTCGATGACGGCCTGCCTCAATCTGCCGCTCTGCAACGGTGCCGCAACGGTGATGCTGCCGCGCTTCGAACTCAGGGCCCTGATCCAGCTCATCGGTCGCACCCGCGCCAACATCCTCCTTGCGGTACCCACCCTGCTGGCGGCGCTGGCCAACGCCAAGGATATCGGCGACAAGTTGCAGAGCCTGCAGATTTCCGTCTCCGGCGGGGCGGGCCTCCCCAACGAGGTGCGCGAGGCCTTCGCCAAGGTGTCGCCGGTGCGCCTCGCCGAGGGTTATGGGCTGACCGAGGCCTCGCCGGTCGTCTGCTGCGCGGCGTTGCACGTTGATTCCAAGCCCAACTCGATCGGCCAGCCGCTGCCGGCGACCGATGTCCGCTTTGCCGACCTCGAGGATCCGTACAAGACCGTCGCCCTCGGCGAGCGCGGCGAACTGCTGGTTAAGGGCCCGCAGGTGATGCTCGGCTACTACAATGACGAGAAGGCAACGAGCGAGGCATTCATCGACGGTTACCTCCGAACCGGGGACGTCGGCTACATGGACGAGGACGGCTATGTCTTCCTCGTCGATCGCATCAAGGACCTGATCATCTGCTCGGGCTTTAACGTCTATCCGCGCGTTATCGAGGACACCCTTTACCTTCATGAGGCGGTCGACGAGGTGACGGTCATCGGCGTGCCGGACGAATATCGCGGCGAAGCTCCGGTCGCATTCGTCAAGCTGAAGGCAGGTGCCTCGGCGTCGCCGCAGGAGCTCAGGGAGTTCGCGAGCCGGCATCTCAACAAGCTGGAAATTCCGCGCGAGGTCATCATCAAGGAGCAATTGCCGAAAACCCTTATCGGCAAGCTCTCGAAGAAAGAGCTGCGCGAGGAATACGCAGCGACAAGGGCAAGTCACAAGTGAATCACAGCGCCGCCGAACCCCGCGACCTCTTCGCTATCGCCGATCTCGCCAGCGAGTTCGGCATTTCGACGCGCGCTATCCGCTTCTACGAAAGCAAGGGCCTGCTGGCGCCTGAGCGGGTGGGCGGCACCCGCATCTTCCGCCGCCGCGACCGCGCCCGGCTAATCCTGATCCTCCGGGGCAAGCGCCTCGGCTTTTCGCTGCGCGACATTTCCGATTATCTCAGCCTTTACGACGCCCATTCGCACACCGCCCAAGTCGCCTTGCTGGCCGGCAAGGCCGAAGAACGGCTGGTTCTGCTCGAAGCGCAAAAGCGCGACCTCGAAACCATGATCAGCGAACTCCGCGAGATCCAGCTCTTGGCGCGCCAGAGACTGGCGCAGGAGCGCACATCCCACCCTTGAGCCCCGAACCCATGCGCCTCCTGGTCAAAGCCATGGCCCTGGTCGCCGCAACGCTGATGCTCGCGGCCTGCAGCATCAGCTCGCCGACGCAACTAATCGCCGACGAGGCAGCAGTCGCCCCGCTCCCCGATGCCTTTACGTACTATCCCTATGAGGCGGGCCCGGACGGCTATGTGCCCTCGAAGGCCGGATCGGCCACTTTCGTCCGCCGCGGCAACGACTACGTCACCACCAACCTGCCGGACATCAAAGGCGAACTCGACGTGCGGTTCGCCCCCGTGTCTGAGAACGTCTATCTGCTCGCCGCCAAGGTCGGCGACTCCCCAGCCGTGGTCTACGGTTTTGCCCGCTATGGCGACGGCGTGCTCTCGATCGCGCTGACTCCCGACAAGCAGACCACCGGGGCATTGGCGCGCGAGCGGCGGCGCTCGATGCCCAAGACGCGGCAAGCGCTGGGCGGCCTGACGATCGCCGCGGACACCAACGCCATCACCATCAAGACCGGCACCGCGCTCCGCTATCTCGGCGAAATGTACGCCGATGGCCACCTGCCGCTGGAGCCGCCCGCCGTCGCGCTTATCGCCGAAGATCCCTCCCAACCGCTGCCCTCGCGCCTGGTGCAAAGCGGTGAGGATTGGATCAGGGTGCCATAATGGGCTTAAATCCTGTACGTAGTAACGTACACTGTTAGCATGCGTGCAAAATCCATCACCGACTTTCGCAAAAACATCGCCGCGGACCTCGATCAGGTTGTCGAGGATCACGTGCCCCTGCTCATCACCCGGGCGAACGGCAAGTCGCCTGCCGTCGTGATGTCGCTCGAGGATTTTTCGTCCTGGCAGGAAACGGCCTATCTGCTTGCCAGTCCCGCCAATAAGGAACGGCTGATCGAGTCGATCGCCGAGGCCGAGGAAGGCAAGGTCGTCGAAGTTCCGCTGCCCGAATGAGGCGGCTGTTCACCGAAAAGGCCTGGGCCGACTATCTCTATTGGCAGGAACACGATCCGAAGCTGCTGGATCGGATCAATGCGCTCCTCAAGGACTGCTCGCGTTCCCCGTTCTCGGGGGTCGGCAAGCCCGAGCCGTTGCGCGAAAATCTCGCTGGCTGGTGGTCGCGCCGGATCAATGACGAACAGCGTCTGGTCTATCGGATCGAGGGGGAAAGCCTCGTGATAGCCCAATGCCGCTACCACTATTCGCGATAGCTACTTTCGCCGCCCGCTCTTGGTGGCAGCGGTCATTGGATCGGGCTTTTTCGGCGGCTTCCAGCCTTTTGGCGGGGCCGCGACTGGTATGTGGGTGCCGAGGCCCATCTGCCCGGGCGGCGGCTGGCGCACTTCCATTTCACCGCCCTGCGAGCCCGGCGCCTGGCCCTTGAGCACCGCGATCTCGTCGCGCAAGCGCATGGCGGTCTCGAAATCCTGACTCTCGGCCGCGGCCGCCATCTGCTTTTCCAGTTCGCCAATTTTTCTTTCGATCGCACTCAGCGACATTCTTGTCTCCGTTTAGTCCATCCCTCCGCCCCTTCCGGGAGAGGGGCGAGCCAGAGGCTCTGGGTTTTTTGCAACCCCTCATCTGGCGCTTCGCGCCACCTTCTCCGGCAAGGGAAAGAAAAGCCTATGTCGCCCCGAGGAAAACCTGCATTTCCTCGAGCGTTCCCGCTTCCTGCGCCGGCTTGTCCCAGCGGATGCGGCTTATGCGCGGAAACCTGAGCGCCACGCCGGATTTGTGCCGGCCGGAAAGTTGCGCGCTGTCGAAGGCCACCTCGAATACCAGTTCCTTGGCCACTTCGCGCACCGGCCCGAAGGAAGCAACCGTGTGGTTGCGCACCCATTTGTCGAGCTCGCGCAATTCGGCGTCGGTGAAGCCGAAATAGGCCTTGCCGATCGGCACCAGTTCGTTCCCCTTCCATACCCCGAACGTGTAATCGGAGTAGAACGAAGACCGCTTGCCGTGGCCGCGTTGCGCATACATCAGCACCGCATCGACCACATTCGGATCGCGCTTCCACTTGAACCAAAGCCCCTTGGGCCGCCCCGGCACATAGGGCGAGGTTTTCAGCTTGAGCATCACCCCCTCATGGCCATGCTCGGCAGCGCCGCGGCGGCGAAGTTCGGCCAGTTCCTCCCAATTGGCAAAGGATAAGACCTCGGAGAGATCGAGACGCGTCTGCGGATTTTTCTCCAGCCACGCTTCCAGCCGCTGCCGGCGCTCCGTCCAGCGCAGCCGGCGTACGTCCTCGAGGCCGTCGAACAGCATGTCGTAGACCCGGATGAACGCGGGATAATCAGCAAGATGCCGGGCGCTCGCGACCTTGCGGTTAAGCCGTTGCTGCAGATCGTTGAACGAAGCGGGCTCGAAATTTTCGCCCACCAGCAATTCACCATCAAGCACAGCCTGGCCGAAGACGTTATCCACCAGATCGGGAAACGCGGCCGCGATATCGTCACCCGTGCGGGAAAACAGCGACGCCGGCCCGTTGCCGAGGACGAGCTGCACGCGAATGCCGTCCCACTTCCACTCAGCCGAAAAATCCTTCGGATCGAGCTTGTCGAGATCGACCGTTTCGTCGATCGGATTGGACAGCATCAGCGGGTGGAAACGGACCTCGTGGGCGATGTCCGGCCGCTCGCCCCTGCCCTCCAGCCAATCGAAAAGCTCGGTATAGGGAATTTTCAGCCCGTGCCAGATCTCTTCGATTTCCTGCACGGGTCGGCCGCTCATTTCGGCCAGCGCGGTCTTCGCCAGCCGGGCGGACAGACCGATGCGCAGCGCCCCGGTTGCCAGTTTCACCAGCGCCCAGCGCTCATTGATCGCCGCCCGGGTCAAAAGGCTCGCGATCAGATCGGGCAGCCTGCTCTTGGACGTGGTCTCCAGCAGTTCCACCAGGTCGCCGAGCCGCGGCAAATCCTCTTGCGCCCCATGATGTGGCCAGATCAGCGCGATGGTTTCGCCCAGGTCGCCGACATAATCATAGGAAAGGGCAAAAAGGTGCGGATCGACCTCGCGCGTTACCACCTCGCGCAGCACCGCGGGCTTCACGTTCTTGAAACTCAGCGCGCCGGTGAGGATGGCCAGCGCAAAACCGCGATCCGGATCCGGCGTTTCCGCAAAATAGGTCTTTAGCGCCTCGATCTTGCGATTGCGCGAGGGCGTCAGCGCCAGCAATTCCAGCAGCTCGGCAAAGCGCTTCATTCGCCGCCCTCGCCGAGTTCGTCATAGCCGACGATGTTGAGCGGGGTCGCCGCGAGCCCCTGCTGCCGGCACCAGTAGACCAGCGCGTCTTCGCGCCCATGCGTCACCAAAACCTGCGAGGACCCGGTTTCGCTGATGGTTTCGCGCAGTTCGTTCCAGTCGGCATGGTCCGAAATCACCAGCGGCAGCTCGACCCCGCTCTGCCGCGCCCGTTGCTTGACGCTCATCCACCCGGAGGCCATCGCCAGCACCGGATCGGGCAGCCGCCGGCTCCAGCGATCCTTCATCGCACCCGGCGGGGCGATGACGATGGCGCCAGCGAGTTCGGCCTTGCTTGCCTCGATCGCCAGCTTGGTGGGCCCGAGCGAAATGCCGCGTTCCTCGTAGAGGCTGGTCAGCTCCACCATCGCGCCGTGGAGAAAGATCGGCCGGTCGTAACCCGCCTGCCGCAGCAGCGACATCACCCGCTGCGCCTTGCCCAGCGCATAGGCGCCGATGAGATGCGCCCGCTCCGGATTGTCGGCCACCGATTTCAGCAGGCGGCGGATTTCGTCCATTGGGCGCGGATGCTGGAAGACCGGCAAGCCGAACGTCGCCTCGGTGACGAGGATGTCGCAGGGCACCAGCTCAAAGGCCTGCGCGGTCGGATCGGCGAGGCGCTTGTAGTCGCCCGTGTCGACAATCGTCTCGCCGCGATAGCGCAGCCGCACCTGGGCGCTGCCCAGGATGTGCCCGGCGGGAAACAGCGTCACCTCGACGTCGTCCACCATCAGCGGCGTGCCGAACTCCAGCGCCTGGAACGAGGTCGCGCAATCTTCGCCATAGCGCGCCTTCATGATGGCAATGGTATCGGGCGTCGCCAGCACCGCCCCATGGCCGCGGCGGGCGTGATCGCCATGCCCATGCGTAATGATGGCGCGCTCACGCGGCCCCGTGGGGTCGATCCAGACGTCGATCGGCGCGATGCGCAGGTTCCGGTCGAGAAAGCTCATGGGAGCAATATAGGGAGATGGCGGGCTTTTCCGAATGCCTGCGGCCCAACACGCCGGCGTCCGCGCTTCCATCAACGTCCCCTCGCCCCTCCGGGGAGAGGGTTAGGGCGAGGGGTAGCCAAGTGCATGGCGCGAGAGCCTTGATATTTGATCAGCCCCGCTAGCGAAGTCGTCCTTGGCTAGCCCGCACCGGCCTGCCGGCCACCCTCTCCCCAGAGGGGCAAGGGTTTTCTCGCTTGCACCGCCCCGCCTTACGCCGCCTGTTGCGGCCGTGGGCCTACATAGACCGATTGCGGGCGGATCAGGCGTCCGCCCAGCACCTGTTCGCGGGCGTGCGCAATCCAGCCGGCGGTGCGGCCCATGGCGAACACCGCCGTGAAGGCATCGCGCGGAAAACCCAGCGCCTCGAGCAGC
>DATJHO010000016.1:0-143174 GCA_035493835.1 Devosiaceae bacterium | reverse complement strand
CGAGAACCAGTCGATCTATCTGCCGCTGGGCTGCACGCACCGGCTGGCCAACCCCGGCAAGATCCTCCTGGAGCTGATCGAGGTGCAGACCGGCTCCTATCTCGGGGAAGACGACATCATTCGCATCGAGGATGAATTCGGGCGGGCCTGACGCCGCCAAGGGGGAAGAATGGGCAAGGGCCCGGTGATCGGCTCGGCAGGGGAGTTGCTGGTCGAATTCGTGGCAGGCGACAGGGACGGCCATCATCGCCGTCCCACCGTCTATTCCGGCCCCTTCCCCAGCGGCGCGCCGGGCATTTTTATTGACCAGGCGGCCAAGGTCGGCGCGGAAGCATTGTTCGCGGGGGCGGTCGGCGATGATGCGTTCGGGGAGGTGATCCTCGACCGTTTTCGCGCCGACCGCGTCGTGCTCGACCTGGTGCAGCGCATTGCCGACATCCCGACCGGCTCGGCTTTCGTCAGCTACAATGCCGATGGCAGCCGCGATTTCGTCTTCAACATCGCCCATTCCGCCGCGGCGCGCCTCGCCGCTCCCGAAACCATTGCCAATGCGATGATCGCGGCCGGTCTCGAGGTTTTTCACATCTCGGGCTCCTCACTGGGCGACGCCGGGATGCGGAAATTGCTCCTCGATCTCTGCCGCCGGTTCCTGGCTGCAGGCGTTGCGATCTCGCTCGACCCCAATGTGCGCAAGGAGCTGATCGGGGACGCAGGCTACCGCGAGACCATCGATGAGCTGTTGAGAATCAGCCGCTTCGTGCTGCCCAGCGAAGAGGACGCCGCCGTGCTATTCTCCGGCGAGGATTTCGAGGCCTTCGCCGAACGGCTGCTCGCCAGCGGGGCGGAAGTCGTCGTGCTGAAGCGCGGCCAGCGGGGCGCTTTGGGCCGCACGCGGCAAGGGGAGGTTGCCGACCTGCCTGCCTTTCCCGTCGCGGTCGCCGACCCGACCGGGGCAGGCGACTGCTTCTGTGCAACGCTGCTGACGCTGTTGGCAGGGGGCGAAATGGGTTTTGCCGAGGCGCTCGCCCACGCCAATGCGGCAGGCGCGCTGGCGGTACAGCAGGTGGGGCCGATGGAAGGCAATTCCACCCTGGCCGAAATCGAAGCTTTTCTTGGGAGAGAGACGCAGTGAAGACCCTGACCGAAATTGCCGCCACCAACCGTGCCGGCGTGCCCGCCGGCATTCCCTCCTATTGCACCGCGCACACCGAAACGCTCCGCACCATCCTCTCGAGCTATGCCGGGGACGACGAGCCCGTGCTGATCGAGGCGACCTGCAATCAGGTGAACCAGTTCGGCGGCTATACCGGCATGACCCCGGGCGGTTTCAAGAATTTCATCGACATCCTCGCGACCGGCGAGGGCGTCGATCCGGACCGGGTGATCCTCGGCGGCGATCACCTTGGGCCAAACCCGTGGCGGTCCGAGCCGGCGGCAATCGCCATGGAGAAGGCCAAGGAAATGGTAGCGGCCTACGTCGAGGCCGGCTTCACCAAAATCCATCTCGACGCCTCGATGGCCTGCGCCGACGATGTGTCGCTGAGCGACGAAACCCGCGCCCGCCGGGCGGCCGAGCTCTGCGCGGTCGCCGAGGAAGCCGCCGACGGCGTGCCGCTCTCCTATGTGATCGGCACCGAAGTTCCAGTGCCGGGAGGCGAAACCGCCGGCCATGGCGGCATCTCCGTCACGACGCCGGACTCGGCGCGCAACACTTTTGAGCTGCACGAGGAGGCATTCAGCCGGGCCGGGCTCAGCGAGGCGCTCGAGCGGGTGATCGGCGTGGTGGTGCAACCGGGCGTCGATTTCGGGAATGCCGAGATCATGGCATTCGAGCCGCGCCAGGCCGAGGAACTGTCGGAGACCATCTTCGATATCCCCAACGCCGTGTTCGAAGCCCATTCGACCGACTACCAGAGCCAGAGGGGGCTCGCCGGGCTGGTCGCGGCGCATTTCGGCATCCTCAAGGTCGGCCCGGAGCTGACCTTCGCCTTCCGCCAGGCGGTGGTCGCCATGGCGCATATCGAGAGCCACCTCTCGGCTCCCCGCTCCAACATCCTCGCGGTCGTCGAGGACGAAATGATGCGCGATCCCTCACAATGGCGGAGCTATATTGCGGACGACGAGCGCGCCCCGGCGATGCGCCTCTTCGGCCTCAGCGACCGCATCCGCTATTATTGGCCTCGCCCGCGCATCGCCGCCGCCCTGCAGCAGCTCTTTGCAAATATCGATGCCGGCAATGCCGAGGCGGGGCTGATCTCGCAATACGCCCCGTTTTTGCTTTCAACGCCCGCCAGCCGCCAGCCGCTTTCGGGCCGCATCATCGCCCACCATGTCGGCGCGGTGGTCGAGAAATACCGGCGGGCAACGGGGACGATGCCGGGCTGAGCTTTCGGCCGCCACAAGCACAGAGCCACCCTTCATCCGGCGCTCCGCGCCACTTTCTCCCACAAGGGGAGAAGGAAGAAGAGTGATCAAGGTGCCAAAATGTCGCACTGAAACTTGACGCCCATAGTCATGTTTGCTACCAAAAAGTGGACAACGATACTCCACAAAAGCCATTTCCAATGCTCGTACCACTGCTCATCATGCTGCGCGAAGGCATCGAGGCCTCACTGATCGTGGGGATCGTTGCGACCTATTTGGTCAAGACCGGCCGGCACAATTGGCTGTTTGCGGTGTGGGCGGGCGTGGTGCTGGCCGTGCTGCTCTGTGCCGCGGTCGGCTTGCTTCTTGCCATCGTCAATGCCGATTTCCCCCAGAAGCAGCAGGAGCTGTTCGAGGGAGCCATCGGGGTGGTCGCCGTCTTCATGCTCACCTCGATGGTGCTGTGGATGAAAGAGGCCGCCCGATCGATGAAGGCGGGCCTGCAGGTTTCGATCGATGCCGCCTTCTCCGGCGTCGCCGCCCATAGCGGCTTCGCCCTTGTCGGACTCGTGTTCTTCGCCGTGGCGCGCGAGGGGCTCGAATCCATGGTGTTTCTGCTGGCAACGTTCGAGCAGGCGACCGGCCCCTGGGCCGCGATCGGGGCGGGCATCGGCCTGATCGGGGCAGCTATCGTCGGCTTCGCCATCTACTGGGGCGGGATCAGGATCAATCTTTCCCGCTTCTTCCGCTGGACGGCGGTGTTCATCCTTGTCGTCGCCGCCGGCCTCCTCGCCGGCTCGGTGCGCGCCTTTCACGAGGCGGGCCTCTGGAACGAGTTGCAGCAGGTGGTTTTCGACTGGAGCCACGTACTGCCACAGGATTCGCCGCTCGGGTCGCTCCTCGCCGGCATCTTGGGCTACGAGGACACGCCGACGGTCTCGGAGGTCAGCGTCTATCTCGCCTTCCTCGTGATCGCCTTGCCGATCTTCCTGTTCGGTTCGCCGCTGGCCTTCTTGCGCCGGCGCACTGCCAGCTAACCGGCGGAAGCACCATGCCCGCCAACCGTCTGAAACTTCTGGTCCTTGGCGCAATCGGCGTTCTGGCGGCGATCGTCGCGGCGCTCGGCGTCGTGTTCGTCACCATGCGGCAGCCGGCCAAGCCCGCCGGTAACGTCGTGACCATCGAGGTTTCCGACCGGGCCTGCACGCCCGGAACGGTGAGCGTTGCCGCCGGCACGCCGGATTTCCGCATCAAGAATACCGGCAATCGCGCCATCGAATGGGAAATCCTCGATGGCGTAATGGTGCTGGCCGAGCGCGAGAACATCGCCCCCGGCTTTTCGGTGGAATTGATGCCGCGGCTCGATCCCGGCACCTACCAGATGACCTGCGGCCTGCTGAGCAATCCGCACGGCACGCTGACGGTGGTCGCCGCTGATGGCTCGACCACGGCCCGGCCCGCCGCGCCCAGGGCGGTGGACCTCGTCGCGCCGACCGCGGCCTACCGCGTCTATGCCATCCAGTCCGCCGAGGCCTTGAACACGGCCGTTGCCGCGCTTGCCGCCACCGTGAAGGCGAACGACCTTGCCGGCGCGCGCGCTCACGCTGCCGAAGCACTGGCCGCGGTGGACCACATCGCGCCCGTCCTCCCGCTCTTTGGGCCGGAAGCCGAAGCGAATGGCCCGACCGATCTCGCTACACTCGACAAGAGGCTGGCTGGATCCACGAGCACAGATGGCCTCGCCGATTCCGTCGAGGCCGCAATGAAAAGTGCAGCTACCCTTGCCACAGCGGCGCACACAACCACCGCCGCTCCGCGCGACATCATCGCCGGCGCCGCTATCGTGGTCACCGACCTCGCCAACCGGCTGGGCGACTCCGCCGACACCTCCGCCCGCATTGCCGGCGTGCGAAAGGTCGTGGAACTGTTTCGGCCGCTGGCGCTCCGGGCCGACAAGACGCTCTCCGCCAAGCTAGATGGCGATCTTTTCGCCGTGGCGAGCGCGCTAAAGCAGTCGCCCTCTGGTCCGCCCCCGCAACTCGCCGATCTCGCCGCCGATCTTATCGATCTGCAGTCGGCGCTCGGCCTGACCACCCGATAGCGAGCGCACCATGCCTCTCTTCAGCCGCTGTCCATTTCCCCATCACCTCTTCAGCAGCAAGGATCAGCCGGAATCCCCGAGCCGTCGCGCACTGTTCAAGGGTACGGCCGCAGTGGGCGGCGCGGCGGCTCTAGCGGGACTGGCGCCGCATGCCTTCGCGGCCGCCGCATCGCCCGAAGCGGTTGCAATCGATGCCTCGCTCGAAACCGTGCCGTTCTACGGGGCGCGTCAGGCGGGCATCGTCAATGCTGCCCCGGCCGCGGGGATGGTCGTGAGCTTCGATGTGCTCGCCGGCAATCGCCAGCAATTATCGCAGCTGTTCCAGATCCTGACCCAACGTTTCGCGTTCCTGACGCAGGGCGGCGCGGCGGCAACGGCGGATCCCGCCTTTCCGCCCCCCGATTCCGGCATTCTCGGGCCCGAGGTGCGGCCCAACCGGCTGACGGCGACGCTTTCCGTCGGCGCCTCGCTGTTCGACGACCGGTTCGGGCTGAAACATCTCAAGCCGCGCACGCTGGCACGCATGGCGGCGTTTCCCAACGACCAGTTGGACGCCGACTGGTGCCATGGCGATCTCTTGATCCAGTTCTGCTCGGAATCCGCCGACGTCAACCTCCACGCCCTGCGCGATATCGTCAAGAACACCCCTGCCCTGCTGATGGCGAACTGGAAGCAGGAAGGATTTCTGCCGCAATCCCCGGTCCGCTCCGAGGCGGAGCTGACACCCCGCAATCTCCTCGGCTTCAAGGACGGCACCGGCAATCCGGAGGCCGACGACGCGACGCTTATGGAGCGGATCGTCTGGGTGCAGGCGGGCCAGGGAGAGCCCGCTTGGTGCGCCGGCGGCTCCTACCAGGCGGTGCGCCTTATCCGCATGCTGGTCGAGCAATGGGATCGCACGCCGCTGATCGAGCAGGAAAAGATCATCGGCCGGCACAAGGGCACCGGGGCACCGCTAGGCATGACGCACGAACACGATATGCCCGACTATGCGAGCGATCCCGAGGGCAAGGTGACACCGCTCGACGCGCATATCCGGCTGGCCAATCCGCGCACGGCCGAAACCCGGGCCAGTTTGATCCTTCGGCGCCCCTACAGCTTTTCGCGGGGCGTCAGCAAATCAGGGCAGCTCGAGATGGGGTTGCTGTTCACCTGCTTCCAAGCGGACCTCGAGGCAGGCTTCATCACCGTGCAGAACCGGCTGAACCGCGAGCCGCTCGAGGAATATATCAAGCCGATCGGGGGTGGTTACTTCTTCGTGCTGCCCGGCGTGCCCGACAAGAACCGCTTTCTCGGCCAGGCCCTGATCGAGGCGGCCAATGCCTGAACGGGGCTCTTCTGGCGCAGAATTGTGCTTGAAAACTTGACAACGCCAATCAACTTCAACGGGGAACCAAAATGAAAAAACTCTTGATCGCCGGCCTCGCGGCCCTGCTGCTAACCGGCACTGCGCAGGCCGCAACCGACCCAATGGCGCTGGTCGGCCCGATCTCGGATTACAAGATCTATGTCGGCGGGCAGGTTGACGAGCTGGTGAACCACAGCCAGCAATTCGTTGACGCGATTAAAGCGGGAGACCTCGCCAGGGCGAAGGCGCTCTACGCTCCGTCCCGCGTCTACTACGAGCGCGTCGAGCCGCTGGCGGAACTGTTCAGCGATCTTGATGCCTCGGTGGATTCGCGCGCCGACGATCACGAGCAAAAGGAGCAGGACCCCGGCTTCACCGGCTTCCATCGCATCGAATACATCCTCT
The DNA here is from genome assembly GCA_035493835.1 of Devosiaceae bacterium. Classification (GTDB taxonomy): domain Bacteria; phylum Pseudomonadota; class Alphaproteobacteria; order Rhizobiales; family Devosiaceae; genus DASZTU01. Next base: position 136,956 of record DATJHO010000016.1, on the reverse strand, counting down.
ACACCAGGGGCTCGACCGCCGACGCCGTGCCGTTTGCTGACAAGCTGATGGTCGATCTCAACGACCTCAAGGGGCGCATTGCAGGGCTCAGCGTCGAACCCAAGGTGATGGTCGGCGGCGCCGCCGCGCTGATCGAAGAGGTCGCCGCCACCAAGATCAGCGGCGAAGAAGACCGCTATTCGGGCACCGACCTTTACGATTTCCAGGCCAATGTCGACGGCGCCGAAAAGATCGTCAACCTGCTGAACCCGCTGCTGACCCAGGCCGACCCGGCGCTGTCGCAGAAGGTCGCCGGCAACTTCAAGACGGTTGATGCCGTGCTGGCCAAGTACAAGACCGAGGATGGCGGCTACGCGAACTACGACCAGCTGACCAAGCCGGATCGGCTCAAGCTGCAGGGCCCGATCACCGAACTCGCCGAGGACCTTTCCAAGCTGACGGGCACGCTCGGCATCGAGTGATGAGCGCAGGCCGGGCGTGGCGCTTTGCGTCAGGCCCATGGCAGAGAAACACCCCCACCCCAGCCCTCCCCACAAGGGGAGGGTGTTCGCCTGAGTTTTTTGCACGTTTGCACGCCAACAGCACTGACCGCCCCCCCTTGCGGGGAGAAGGGCAAGGGGATGGCCATGAATTCAAACCTTGGGATGCTGGCCAAGCCCTGATGTGAGAATTCTCCCCGACCGAGCCCCAAACCCGGCGTCACCCCGGCGAAGGCCGGGGTCCATCTTGTTGCCTCGCCTCCCGACCAGCGCTAGCGGGGGGATTGCCGGCCGCCGCCGGCATGACACCGTGGGTGGGCGAGCCCGTTCCACGGAGGCGCAGGCAATCGCCGCCCCTCACCAGCGCCGAAACTCGGCTTTCACCTTCTCCAGAAACGCCGTCAGCTGCGGCTGGCGATTGTTGTTCATGTCGTAGAGCGCCAGGTATTTGGGCGGTGTCTTGGTCTGGAAGGTAGCCCAGCCCCAGCGCCGGGCCAGCCGCCGCGGGGGATCGCCCATCAGGAAGGTGCGCCAGCGATCGCCGCCATAGGTGGTGACGAAAGCGGCCCGCCTGATATTGGTGAGAAGCGGTTTCAGCCCGCCATCGGCGAGCGCGAATGAGACGCCGGGAAGGAATATCCGGTCGAAATATCCCTTGAGCACGGCCGGATAGCCATAGTTCCAGACCGGGTGAACGAAGACGATCGCTTCCGCGGCAAGCAGCCGGTCGACATAGGGTTGGATGGCAGGCGTGAGATTGCCCGGCACGTCTTCGTAATTGATCCGCTCCTCGCGGCTGAGGAGGGCGTCGAAACTCTCATCGTAAAGGCTGAGCGGGTCGACCTGATGCCCGCCGGTGGCGAGCGTTTCGGTCACCGTGTGGAAGAGGGATCGGTTAAAGCTGGTCTCGACGGGGTGAGCGTGGACGACCAGCACCCGCATCAGGCAATCCTCGCCGACTGCAGTCCGTCGAACAGCCAGACCCGGCCGGAGTTGAGGTCAAAATCCGGGTTCTCCCAACCGATCATCTTGCCCGGGTTGAGCCTGCCGGTCGGATCCGCCTCGCGCTTGAAATCGAGCTGGGCCTGGTCGGTCCGCTTCATGCCGCCCTCTTCGAGCGTATAGCGGTGCGGGTTGAAGACGAGGCAGCCATTTTCCTCGTGGATCTTGATGATCTCCTCGAGCCGGGCCTCGCTGGTGTAGCGCACCAGCGGCAGGCCGGAGAACACGATCCGGCCGTCGAACTTGTTCATCTCGATATGCATCGGCATCTCGTCGCCAAAAATGCCGATGATCTTCTTGACGTGCTCGAGGGTCGGATACTGGGTCTGGAGATAGGTGATGGTCGGGTCGATCTTGAGCGCCCGTAGCGTGGTGTGATTCCAGGCCAGCTCATATTGCGGCGGCAGCTTGCGGCGGGTCTCCTCGTCGACCTTGTCGCCGCGATAGAGCGTTTCGCCCTTCCACACCTCGAGGAAGATCTGCAGCGCTTCGACCGCGACCGGCGCCACCATCATGCAGACGACCGACTGGTCCCGATGCCGGATATAGGGGCGGTGCCGGTTGAAGAAATCGAAGGGGACCGGTGCCGCGATCGGCGCGATCTCCTTGAGCAGCATGCCGTCCTGATGCGCCACCGCCTCGGCGAAGGCACAGGCTTCGATGATGGAATCGAAGCCGGCCATGAAATCGATCCACTCATGGGTGGCGGTCAGCGGCATTTCGGCTTCGACGATGATGCCGTTGGTGCCATAGGCGTGGGCGACCTTGAGGATATCGGCGCCGGTGAACTCCAGCACACGCGGCTCGGCCTCGCAGGTGACGATTTTCAGCGCGAGAATGTTGCCGAAATTCCGCAGCCCGCCCCAGCGGATCGAGCCGACGCCCCCCGAGCCGCCGGCGATGAAGCCGCCAAGCGTCGCCATGCGATAGGTCGAGGGGTGGAAGCGCATTTCGCCGCGCACGGCTTCCTTGGTCGCCTCGTCTAGCTTTTCAAGGATGATGCCGGCCTCGGCCCGCACCCGGTCATGGCTGATCGAGACAACCTTGTTGAGGTTGATGAGGTTGAGGATCACGCCGCCCGAAAGCGGCATCGCCTGGCCGTAATTGCCCGTCCCTGCCCCGCGCGGAGTCACCGGCACGCCGTGCTTGTAGGCGGCGCGGAGGATGATGACGACATCCTCCTGCGTGCGCGGGGTGACTACAAGCTCGGCGGTGACATGATCGAGCTGCGCCTTGAGGATCGGGGAATACCAATAGTGGTCGCGGCTCTTCTGCTGCACCAGGCGGGCATTGTCCTCGACGGGGATATCGCCGAGGTCGGCGCGGAAAGCTGAAATGTCCATCAATTATCTCATCAAATCGTCGAGTTCGCGATAGTCGGGCAGCATCGTATCGATGGCGACACCGCCCCGCAGTACGATGCGGTCGGATTGGGGCCGCGAATGCAGCTCCGTCCAGTGCCGCGCATCGACCAGCACGAGGTCGGCGGTCATTCCCACCCCAATCTGCCCCGCCCGCTCAAAGCCGGCAATCTCGGTGGCACCCGAGGTCAGCGAGCGCAGCCAATCCCAGGCATGCGCCTGCGGATGGTCGAAATGGGCGATGCGGGCGCCCTCGCGGAAAACCTCGAGGCAATCGAGATCGCCATAGGCGTAGAACGGGTCGCGCGTGTTGTCGGAGGCGAGCGCCACTTTTACGCCCGCAGCCTTCAGTTCGTTGACGAGCGTCACGCCGCGATTGAGCGGGGTTTCGAGGATCGGATCATTGCGCCGGTGCTGCAGGTACATGTTGCACATCGGCAGCGAAACGACCGAGACGCCAGCCTCGGCAACGCGAGCGATGGTACCGCGGGCGGTCTTTTCGTCCTGCACCGAGAGCACGCAACAATGCCCGGCCAGCACTTTTCGCCTGAAGCCGGTGGCAAGAACCGCGTCGGCCAGATGCCGCAGCGCGCTGGATTCGACCTCGAGCGTCTCGTCTGCGTGGAGATCGACATCCATGTCCAGTTCGCCGGCTATCTCGACGGCGTTGAACACCGCCTGCCGCGCCTCGGGGAAGACTGCGATGGCGCCGCCCATCGCCCCGCCGGACGCCTTCGCCCGCCGGGCGATCGACATCAGTTCCGCCCGGTCGCCGACCAGCGTATCGGGCCCCACCAGCGCTACCGCCTGCATTTCGATGCGGCCGGCCCAGCGTTCGCGCACCTTGTCGAACACGTCCCAGCTGATTTCGTGCTGGCCATTGGCGGAATCGAGATGGGTACGGATCGCAGCGGTGCCGTGCGCGTAGGCGCAGCGCAGCGAAAATTCCATCCGCCGCTCGATATCCTCCGCCATCCATTTGCCGGCGCGATCGGCGGCCACCGCCTCGAGCGCACCCATGAAGGTGCCGTCCGGGTTTGGCATGCGCGGCCAGATGTGGCCCTTGTCGAGATGGGTATGGATATCGGCGAAGGCGGGTAGCACGAGGCCGTCGCGGCAGTCCCAGACGGCTGCCATGTCGGGCACCGGCAGCGCGCCCGGGGTGCCGATTGCGGTGATTTTCTCACCGACGATCAGCAAATCGGCGCTGACCAGCGGGTGCTCGCCGGGAAAGGTCGCGCCGGTGAGCACGGGCCGCGGCAGGGTCGCATTGCGGAGCAGCACCGCGCTCGTTTCGGGGAAACTTGCCCGCATCACATCCCCCTCCTGGCCTCCCCCGCGAGGGGGGAGGTGTTCGGCTGGGTTGATGGCGAAACCGGTGTTTTGTCGCAGGCACGGACGGACACCTCCCCCGTTGCGGGGGAGGCTGGGAGAGGGGTTATCAAGAACATCAGTTTTCCCGCCTTATGGCGCTCTCGTGCCAGTGCCGGAGCGCCAGCCATGAAATGAAAGAGGTAAGTCCGAAAATTGCGACACCGGTCGCCGAGAGCAGCAGCAGGGCGGCAAAGAGGCGTGGGATGTTGAGCCGGTATTGGGCTTCGAGCAGGCGGAAAGCGAGGCCCGAGCCGGCGCCCGAGGAGCCCGCCGCAAACTCGGCGACAACGGCCGCGATCAGGGCCAGGCCGCCGCCGATGCGCAAGCCGCCCATGAAATAGGGCTGCGCCGCCGGCAGCTTCAAATAGATCAACTGCTGCCAGCGCGAGGCGCCGTAAAGATCGAACAGATTCAGCAGGTTGTGGTCGACGCTCTTCAGCCCCTGCACCATGTTGGAAAGGATCGGGAAGAAGGCGACGAGGAAGGCGCAAATCAGCAGCGCCGTCGGCGTGTTGGGCGCATAGATCAGCAGCAGCGGCGCGATGGCGACGATCGGCGTCACCTGCAAAATCACTGTCAGCGGATAGACCGCGAGCTCGATCCAGCGCGATTGCACCAGGATCACCGCCATGGCGACGCCACCGATCAGCGCCACGAACAGCGCGCCAAAAGTGATCTGCAGCGTCACCCACAGGGCGGGCAGGAGGATCGGCCAGTCGGTGCTGAAGGAGAGGGCCACGTCCCAGGGGCCGGGCAGGATGTATTTCGGGATATGGTTGGCGATGACGATCCCTTGCCAGAGCGCCACCACTATAAGGACAGTGACGATCGGGACGACGATCCGCAGCACCTTCTCCTGGGTGGAAGTGCGCGGGATCAGCACCGCGACGGCGGCGTCGGTGCCAGCATTGGCGTCGCGGGTGGTTTCGATGCTTATGCTCATCAGTGTGCTCCCCCGCCGACATGGATCGCGTCTTGCAGCGCTTTGGAGACATCGAAGCAGCCGGCTCGGTATTCCTCGGAGGCGCGGTAGAGTTCGTCGCGCTCTTGCGAGGTGTGGACCGGCATGTCGGTGAAGACCTGTCCCGGCCGGGCGCGCATGACGACGATGCGGTTGGAAAGATAGACGGACTCGAACACCGAGTGGGTGACGAAAATCACGGTCACGCCAGAATTCTTCCAGAGCTGCAGCACGTCGTCGTTGAGTTTTTGGCGGGTGATCTCATCGAGGGCGGCGAAGGGCTCATCCATCAGCAGCAGCTTGGGTTTGGTCACCAGCGCGCGCGCGATCGAGACGCGCATCTTCATGCCGCCGGAGAGTTCGCGCGGGTAGGCATTGGCGAAATCGGCAAGGCCCACTGCCGCAAGCGTCTCCATGATCTGGCTGGAGGCCGCCTTTTTGGCGACGCCCCTGAGCCGGAGTGGCAGATAGACATTGCCGAACACGGTCTGCCACGGCATCAGCGTCGGCTCCTGGAAGACGAAGCCGATGTCGCCCTCGGGCAGCCCGCGCGAATTGATCCTGGAGGACGGCCAGTCGATCGAGCCCGAGGAGGGCGCACCGAGCCCGGCAATGATCCTCAGCGCGGTCGACTTGCCGCAGCCAGAGGGTCCGAGCAGGCTGATGAATTCGCCGCGCAGCACGTCGAGCGACATGTCCGACAGCGCCAGCGTCCCATTGGAAAATACCTTCGATACATGGCGCATGCTGACCACTGGCCGCGCCGTGGACGTGGCGGACGGGGACTTGGTCGTCGAATCGATCAGACTGGCTTCGGTCAAAACAGTTCTCGGCGGCCTCTTGTGAAGCTACGTCCCGTAGGACGTAGCTGAATTCCTTGCAAGCAATTGCCCACTCAGTTTTTGGGCATCAGGTTCATGCCGACGCCCTTGCAGACGAACTGGTTGGTATAGGCCTGCTTATAGTCGAGCGAGGCCTCCTCGATGCCGACCTTGACCAGCTTGTCGAAGAAATCCTTGTAGCGCGCATCGGTCGTGCAGCCGATGCCCTTGGTCAGCGCGTCGCCGGAAACCACAAGGCCGTTGTCCTTCATCGCCTTGATGGTATAGGCGATCTGGTCGTCGGTCATATCCGGATTGTCCTTCTTGATCAGCTCGTTGGCGGCCTTGTTGTCGCCATAGAGGTAATTGTACCAGCCGATTGCGGTGGCATCGACGAAGCGCTGCACCACGTCCGGCTTGTTCTTGACCATGTCCTGCGTGGTCTCGAGGGTGGTCGAGTAATCGTCATAGCCGGCGTCGGCGAACAGGAAGACTTTTGGATCCCAGCCGGCCTGCTTCTTCACGGCGAAGGGCTCGGAGGTGATGTAGCCCTGCTGCACCGACTTCGGGTCGGCGATGAACGGGGCGGGATTGAAGGTATAGGGCTTGTACTGGCCGTCGTTGAAGCCGGGATAGGTCGCCTTCATCCAGCCGAACTGGACGGCATAGACATCCTTGCCCATGAAGATCGTCGGTGCCTTGGCGAGATCGGCGAAGGTCTTGTACGGGGCGTCGGGATGCGCCATCAGGATCTGCGGATCCTTCTGGAAGATCGCCCCCACATCGATCAGCGGAATGCCGTTTTTGACGGCATCGAACACGCCAAGCGTGCCGCCCATGTAGAAATCGACCTTGCCTGCGACGAGCAATTGCATGTTCGGCGATTGCGGCCCGCCCTGCACGATCGTCACGTCGAGGCCGTACTTCTTGTAGGTGCCATCGGCAACAGCCTGGTAGAAGCCGCCATGCTCAGCCTCGGCCAGCCAATTGGTGCCGAAGCGCACCTGATCGAGATCGGCGGCGAGCGCCGGCGCGGTCGCGCCACATAGGGCGAGCGCAGCAACTGCAATCCTGGAAAGCGCATTCATTTGCGGTTTTTTCTCCCTCTGCGGCCCCACCGCCTTCGATGGTGGACGGGGCCGATTTATCGACTGATGCGCCAGTCATTCCGCCTCCGCAGCCAAAAGAAAAGCACAATTTTGAGCCGACGACGACTCTGCCTAACTTTTCGGCAAGGATTCTGCGGCTGGGGATTTTCTTCGCAGGCGATTGGCTGTTAGCTGGGCAGCAGTAACTTGCGGCCTCCGAACGCAGTTCGCGATTCGAAGGAAATAATATCAAGCGCCAGGCAACAGACATTCCGGTCTTGGTTCTGAGCGCGGCAGCGAAAGACCATTGTGATGCACACCCCGCTCACCCCGATCGACATCCACCCGCCCTTTGCGCCCTATAGCCATGGCGTCGAGGTGCCGGCCGGCCAGCGGCTGGTGTTCTGTTCCGGCCAGCTCGGCATCGACAAGGATGCCGCCATCCCCCCCGATTGCGCCGGCCAGACGCGGCTCTGCTTCGCCAACATTGCCGCCATCCTGCGCGAAGCGGGGATGGGCCTTGAAAACATCATCCGCGTCAACGCCTTCGTCACCGGACGCGAGCACCTCAGGCAATACATGGATGTGCGCAACGAACTGTTTTCCGCCCCCCTGCCCGCCTCGACGCTGATGATCGTTTCCGGCTTCGCCCGGCCAGAATTCTTTGTGGAGATCGAGGTTGTGGCCGCTGGCCCGGATGCGCAGCGGGACTAGGTCAGTGTTCGCTGCACCCCTCACCCGCCTGCCGGCCCCCTCTCCCACAAGGGGAGAGGGGAGATGTGGCACGGCGGTGCGCACTTTCTTCCTTCTCCCCTTGCGGGAGAAGGTGGTCCGAAGGACCGGATGAGGGGTTTCTAATCCCACCCCATAACCTCGAGTGAAAAAATGCCCAACCGCAAGATTTGGTGGACCGAGTTTTCCGCCCCCGACTTCCAGAACATCGATCCGATGAAGACCATCGCGATCCTGCCGATTGCCGCCATCGAGCAGCATGGGCCGCATCTGCCGGTCGGCACCGACACCATCCTCAACCAGGGTTGCCTCAACCTCCTCGCCGAGCAGGCGCCGGCCGATCTCGACATCCGGATCCTGCCCGTGCAGACGGTCGGGAAATCCAACGAGCATCTCTGGCAGAAGGGAACCGTGACGCTGCCCGCTCACGTCCAGATCGAGGCGTGGATGGAATTGGGGCTCTCGGTCGCCCGCACCGGCATCAGGAAGCTCGTCTTCATCAACTCGCACGGCGGCAATGAGGAGATCATGGGGATCGTCGCCCGCGAATTGCGGGTGCGCGTCGACATGCTGGCGGTCAAGACGAGCTGGACGCGGTTCGGCGCGCCTGACGGGTTGTTTTCCGACATCGAGCGGCGGCACGGCATCCATGCCGGCGATCTCGAAACCTCGCTGGTGATGCATTTCCGGCCGGAGCTGGTCGCCCACAACCAGCTGCAGGATTTCGTTTCGATCGCCGCCCGCGACGAGGCCGCGTATAAATATCTGCGGCCCACGGGCCAGCACGCCTATGCCTGGATCGCGAGTGACCTCAATCCGCACGGCGCCGTTGGCGAGGCGCAGAAGGCGACGCCGGAGAAGGGGCGCCTCACGGCCGAGCACGAAGTCAAAAGCATGCTGGAACTGCTGCGCGAAGTCGAACGCTTTCCGCTGCCGGCGCACGCCGTGGCGCCCTGAACCAAGCCCAAGGCGCCCCCCAGCCAACGCTCGCGAGGGCACCTTGGACAAATGCGACATCTTTAGGCCTGCCGCCCCATGGCTTCGACTTCGCCGAGATCGATCGCGGAATGGCAAAAATTCGGCCCGCTGCGATCAGCAAATCATTGAACTAAAAGGGCATTTCCACGCAGCTGCATTGTAAAAAAACTTTACCACACCCCATATGACCGTATTTTGATCAGGAGTATTTGTCGCGCTGTAAGAATACAGGCGAATTATGCCAGAAACTACTGTATTGTTCCTTTCGGAGGGCTAACGGAAGTGCCTTTGAACCCAACGGGAAGCGCGCCTTGGAGTCGGCGTGCCATCGGGCAGGTTCGGGGCGAAAAATGGTCAAAACTTGGACATCTTGTGATGCATCCAGTACATCCCGTCCGATTCTCTCTTGAAGGTGCCATGTCTGATACGATCGACACTGCCGTTCCGCGGCCGACAATGTCCCCCCCCAGGACGATCGTCACACAATCCCCGTTCGACGAATTCGTCCGCAAATATGGCACCACGCAAAGGCGCGGAATCTTCGGCTATTTCGTGCACGATTTCGGCCGCCGCATCGTGGGCGGCGAATATCCGCAGGGAAGTATCCTGCCGAATGAGCCGGAGCTCGTCGCCAAGTTTGGCATCAGCCGGACCGTGATCCGGGAGGCGATGAAATGCCTCGCCGGCAAGGGTCTGGTCGAGATCAAGACCCGCGTCGGCACCCGCGTGCGCGACCGCTCCTACTGGCACCACACCGATACCGACGTCATGGTGTGGTACTACGAGTCAGGGCCCTCGATCGAGCTTATGCGCTCGATCAAGGACTTGCGGCGCGTGCTCGAGCCGGAGGCCGCCTCCCGCGCCGCCACGCGCGGTACCGAGAACGAGATCCAGAGGATCGCTACCGCGTTTCAGCGCATGGTCAACTCGATCGGGGATGCTGACGCCAACTCGGATGCGGATCTCGAATTCCACACCGCAATCTTTGCCGCCACGCACAACATGGTCTACGCCCAGCTTATCGATCTGGTCGCGGTTGCCCTCTATGCCAATCGCGCCGGCTCGACGCCGGCCGAGGTGATCGAGGGGCAGCGGCGCTGCCTGCCGTCCCACAAGGACCTGCTCGACGCGATCATCGCCCGCGACCCTGTGGCAGCATCGAAAGCCGCCCACTTCCTGCTCGATGCCTGGCCGGTGCCAGGTGAGTTGCCTTAGCGCGATCCCGTCGAGTTGAAGCGTTAACCGCCCTTCCTCGTCATGGCCGGGCTTGACCCGTGCTGCCTCGCCAAGTCCACCTCAGCTATTGGCAAAGGCAGCATGGGTCAGGCCCGGGGATGACGATGTGGCAAGGGGGGCGACCAAATGCCGGACGCCGCGCCGGCAGCACCTCGCCCAAGCCTAACAGCCCGGCCCCTGCCCCCTCCCCTTTGAGGAGAGGGTCGGGGGAGCCGGATGAGGTCCTTCGGCTCCCGACAACTGTGCCGGCAACAGCCAGCCTACCAGCTTGCCGCGATGTACTTGGTCTCCAAGAACTCCATGATGCCAAAATGGCCGCCCTCGCGACCAAGACCGCTCTGCTTGACCCCGCCGAAGGGGGCGGCGGGATCGGAGACGAGGCCGCGGTTGAGCCCGACCATGCCGGCTTCCAGCCGTTCGGAAACCTTGAGGCCCCGCTTCAGGTCCTCGGTATAGACATAGGCGACGAGGCCGTATTCGGTGGCGTTCGCCATCGCGACGGCCTCATCGGCCGTATCGAACACGCTGATCGGCGCCACCGGCCCGAAAATCTCGTCGTTCAGTAGCTTTGAGCCCTCGGGAACATCGGTGAGGACCGTTGCCGGATAAAAGAAGCCGGGCCGCGGATCCGGCTTACCACCGATCAGGACCTTTGCGCCGCCGGCCGCGGCCTCATTCACCCATGCGCCGATGCGATCAACCGCTGCCTTGTTGACCATCGGCCCGAGTTGCGTCGTGCTGTCATAGCCGGCGCCCATCGACAGGCCGCCCATCCGCTTGGCGAGGCCTTCGGCAAAGTGGCCGGCGATGCCGCGCTGCACAAGGAAACGATTAGCCGCAGTGCACGCCTCGCCCCCGTTCCGCATTTTCGCGAGCATGGCGCCCTCGAGCGCCTTGTCGAGATCGGCATCGTCGAAGACGATGAACGGCGCGTTGCCCCCTAGTTCCATCGAACAACTGAGCACCTGGTCGGCCGCCTCCTTGAGGAGGATCCGTCCGACCTGGGTCGACCCCGTGAACGACAGTTTTCGCACACGCGGATCGTGGAGCATGGCGCTGATCACGGGGCCCGACTTCGAGGTCGTCAGCACGTTGACTACGCCCGGCGGCACCCCCGCCTCTTCCATCAGCGCTGCTATGGCGTAGGCGGTGAGGGGCGTCTCCGTCGCCGGCTTGAGCACGACCGTGCAGCCGGCGGCCAGCGCCGGGGCCAGCTTGCGCGTCGCCATGGCGGCCGGGAAATTCCACGGCGTCACCAGCACCGAAACGCCGATCGGCTGGTGCTCGACCAGAATGCGATAGCCGCCCGCGGGCGCCACGCTGACCTCGCCGATGTTCCGCACCGCTTCCTCGGCGAACCAGCGGAAGAATTCGGCCGAATAGATCGCCTCGCCGCGCGCATCGGGCAGCGCCTTGCCGTTCTCGAGGCTGATGAGGCGGGCGAAATACTCGGAACGCTCCGTCATCAGGGCAAAGCATTTGCGCAGGATCTCGCCGCGCTGGCGCGGCGGGGTCGCTGCCCAGGCCGGCCCCGCGTCATGGGCGGCAGCGACGGCGGCCAGCCCATCCTCGACCGTCGCATCGGCGACCGAGGTGATCACCTCGCCGGTCGAGGGATCGAGCACATCGATGCGCTGGCCGCCAGCCGAGGGCCGCCATTTGCCGCCGATGAGGAGTTCCGTGGGAATTTCACGATCCAGCCCCGCGGCGGCATAGGCTTTTGACATAGCGGACATGGCACGCACCTTCGATCTAACGGTTCTTTCACTAGGGACAGATAGTGCCGGCCCTATTGCGCATCAATGCCGAGCGGCGCCGCCCGGTGTCACATAAGCGTCGAAGCCCGAGACCCGGGCGATGGCCGCCATCAAGTCCGGCGCAAGCTGCACCTCCCTCGCGGCCATCGAGGTCTTCAGCCCGTCGACGCTGCTCCGCTCCATCACCGGCACGAACCGCGGCGAAAACTGCAGCAGGAACGCCATGCCAAGATTGGTTGGCTCGATGCCGGCCTCTTCGGCGATGGAAACAAGTTCCTTCACCGCCTTGCGGCAGGCCGGGGTGCTGTAGGCAGCGTTCCCGCGGTCCTCGATGCGCCCGGGGCTGCTGAGAATCCCTTTTGCCGACGACGTGAACAGCATCAGGCTCATGTCGGCCGCCTCCGCCTGCCGAAAGGCGGCAAGGTCGAGCTTTTCGATGGTCGGATCGGCATCGGGACCCATGTGGTTCGAAAGCACATTGCCGAGAGCCTGGTTGCTGGCGAGCGGCACCAAGCCGGTGGCGCGCGCCTCGGCAATGCGCGAGGGGCTCCAATTGCTGACGCCGACCGCAGCCAGCTTGCCCTCGGCTACAAGCTCGGCCAGCGGTCCCATGATCTCGGCAACGGGGCGGGCGACATCGTCGCGGTGCAGCAAATAGAGGTCGATCTGCTCGATCCCGAGCACGGCGAGGCTGCCTTCCACGTCCGACCGGATCGAGGCGGCATCAAGCCGCGAACGATGCATCGCCTCTACGGGCGGGTGGCCGCCCTTGGTCACGATCATCGGCCGCGCGCCGCGGCGCGTCTTCAGCCACTTGCCGATTGCCGCCTCGCTGCGCCGGGGTTCGCCCGGCACCCAGTCCGAATAGACCGCCGCGGTATCGATGATGCCACCGCCGAGATCGACATAGGCATCGAGCAACCGGTTGGCATCCTCGCGCTCGCCCGGGACGGCAAGATTTCCGGTGCCCATGGCGATTTCTGGCTTTTGCGGGATCACAATTCACTCCTTGTTGGCTGAAGCCTATGGCTCGATGTCGCCGATGGGGACGACCGCATCCTCGATGGCGTTGGCGCCGGGAGCCGCCTTGGCCCACGAATTCCGCTTGATCGGCACCATCCAGGTCGAAATGGCCGTGAGCGCGCAGATCACCAGCACGCCGATGAAGGTCCAGTGCAGCGATTGGTCGAAGACCGTCCGGGCATCGGCATTGGCGGCAAGATTAGCAAGGCCGGTCGGCTCGTTCAGCACCTGGCGGACGCTCTCCGCCAGCGGGCCGGTGCCGAAATAGGCGATGCCGAGGTTAAGCACCGCCCCGAGCACGGTCGCGCCGAGGGTGTTGCCGAGGCTGCGCGCAAACATGATGGAAGCCGTGGCACTGCCGCGCGCCGACCATTCGACGCTGTCCTGCACCAAGGCGACAGTAGTGAGGCTGATCAGCCCCATGCCGAACCCCATCAGGAAAGCCCCGATCCCGGGCAGGACCGGGCTGCTTTCAGGCGTCAGCACCAAGAGGAACAATGCGCCCACCGGCAACAGCAAGCTGCCAACGCGCAGAGTCAGGCGGATGCCGAAGGTCTTGAACAGCAGGCTGGCACCCATCACCGCAATCGGCCAGCCGACGACCAGCGCGGTCAGCGTGAAGCCGGCGATGACCGTCGAATAGCCCATCACGCCCTGGACATAGAGCGGCAGCACCGTCGTCATGCCGATCATCACCATGCCGGCAAAGAGCGTTGCAGCATTGCTGGTGGCGATGAGCCGTTGCGCCCAGAGGGCAATCGAAATGATCGGCTCGGCTGCCCGCCGCTCCTGCAGTACGAAGAGGCCGCCCGAGACGACGAAAACCAGCGCAAGCCCCAAAATGGTCGGAAGGCCCGCATCGGTTTCGGTAAGCATGACCAGCAGCGCCACGACGGCGATCGAGAACAATACCGAGCCGAGATAGTCGACCCGCGCCCCGCGGCGCCCGACCTTTTCCTCGAGGAACAGGGCAAAGCCCACAATGGTGAGGATGCCGATGGGGACGTTGATCCAGAAAATCCACGACCAGGGCAGATGCTCGACGATGATGCCGCCGACGAGCGGGCCGACCACCGCCGAAAACGCCCAGACGGTCGACATCAACCCTTGCACCTTGGCGCGCTGCTCGAGGGTATAAAGGTCGCCGATGATGGTCATGGTGATGGGCTGGATAGCGCCGGCTCCCAGGCCCTGCAGCAGGCGAAAGGCAATGAGCATCGCCATCGAATTGGCAAAGCCCGAAAGAAGCGAGCCCAGCAGGAAGAGCACGATCCCCACGATCAAAACCGGCTTGCGCCCAAAAACGTCGGCAAGCTTGCCGTAGACCACCGTCGTCGCCGACTGGGTCAGAAGGAACGCGGAAAAAACCCAGCTGTAATAGGTGAAGCCGCCGAGATCGCCGACGATGCGGGGCATCGCCGTTGCGACAATTGTCGCCTCGATCGCCACCATGAAATTGGCCAGCATAATCGAGCCAAGGACATAGGGGCGCTGTGACGCGCGCACTGCATTCGTCATGATGTTTCTTTCGCGACGGGCGGCCGTCTGGGAGAAAATGATTGAATGAACGAGGTAGCCTTTCGCCAATGCGGCCGCTGCGTCAATAGCGGAAAGGCCGGTCCGGCCACCTTGGCCGTCGTGGATTGCACTGTTCGGCGCAAAGCGTGCCGACCAGATTGCAATCATGTATTCTCGACACGATCACCCGCTTGATGGGTGGTTTGGTGGCTCGGCGTGCAGGTGGCTCTTGCGAATGCGCCTGCGGACGATCCTCAATCCGGGCGTGCTGCTGTCTAGTGGTCGTCACAGCGCGGTGGCTGGCGGGCTCGTGGTGGGCTGGGCCATGCCTGTGTTGTCGTCGCCAACCGCGCTTATCCTTGGCGCGGTCGTGGCACCACCGGACGCGGTGAGCGCCGTTGCAATCGCCGGGCGCCTCGGCCTGCCGAACCGGCTCACGACTCGTCGTGGCCGAGCTTGACCCGGCCACCCATGATGCCTCGCCAGTCCCCGGGTCAAGCCCCGGGGATGACGATGTGGCAAGGGGTGCGCCCAATGTCGACGCCGCACTGCCGGCATCGTGTCCAAGCTCTCGCGACCATACGGGATCATGCGCTAGCTCTCGCTGGCAACCGTTTCCGGAATGGCCTCGGGCGGGAAAACGCTCGCCTCTGGCGTGTCGGGTGACGGCTTGATGCGGTAGGCGGCGACGTAGAGTGCCGGCAGGAAGAACAGCGTCAGCACCGTCGCAAAGATGATGCCGCCGATCATTGCATAGGCCATCGGCCCCCAGAACACCTCGCGGGCGATCGGGATCATGCCCAGGCTTGCCGCCGAGGCGGTCAGCAGGATCGGCCGCATCCGGTGCTCGGTCGCATCGATCACCGCGTGCCAGGGATCATCGCCCCTGGCGCGGAAAGCATCGATCTGGCTGATGAGAATCACCGAGTTGCGGATCAGGATGCCGCCCAGCGCCAGCACCCCGAGAATGGCGACGAAGCCGAGCGGCTTGCCGGTGGGAAGCAGCGCCGCGACCACCCCGATCAGCCCGAGCGGGGCGATGCTGAGCACCAGCAGCAACCGGCCGATGCTCTGCAACTGCACCATCAGGATGACCACGATCAGCAGCACCATGATGGGGAGGGTCGCGGCGAGCGCGTTCTGGGATTTTGCGCTGCTCTCCTCCGAGCCGCCCACGGCCACCTGATAGCCGGCCGGCAATTTGGCGCTGAAGGCGTTGATCGCGGGGGCGAGCTGCTTGTTGATGGTGGCTGGCTGCGTCGTGTCGTTGACAGTCGCCTGCACGGTGATGGTCGGCTGCCGGTCGCGGCGCCAGACCGTCGGCTGCTCGAGCCCATAACGAATGTTGGCGAACGAGGCGAGCGGCACCGGCACCCCGCTAGCGGTCGCCACCTGCAGGTTCTGCAGCGTCTCGACCGAATTCCGCTGTTCGCTCTCGGCACGGGCGATGACGTCGACCAGGTAGATGCTGTCCCGAACCTGGGTGATGGTGGCGCCATTGACCACCGTGTTGAGCACCTGCGCGACGCTTTGCGAGGTCACTCCCAACTGCTGGGCCTTGTCCTGCTGGATATCGATCTGGATGGACTTGCCGGGTTCGTTCCAGTCGAAATTGATGCTGCCGATATGCGAGTTGTCGTCGACGAGGCTCGCGACCTGCAAGGCGTAGCCGCGCACCTTCTGGATGTCCGGACCGCTGATCCGATACTGCACCGGCCGGCCGACCGGCGGCCCAAGATCGAGAAAGTGGACGAACGTGTCGATATCGGAGAACTGGTCGGCCAAGAGGGCATCGAGCTTGGCCTTGACCCGCGCCCGCGCGTCGAGGTCCTTCGTGACAACAACGGCCTGGGCGAAATAGGGATTTGCCAATTGGCTGTCGAGCGGCAGATAAAACCGCACCGCGCCCTCCCCGACATAGGAACTCCACCTCTCGATGTCGTCGTCGCCCTTGAGGCTCGCCTCGATCTGATCCATGCGCCGCTGCGTGGCGCGAATGTTGGCGTCCTGCGGCAAGGTCACGTCGATGAGGATTTCCGGCCGGTCCGAAGCAGGGAAGAACTGCTGCTGGACGAAACCAAGCCCCACGATGGAGGCGGCGAACAGCGCCAGCGTGATCCCGATGGTGATCCAGCGGTGGCGGAGCGCCATCACCAACGTGCGGACGAACCATTTGGCAAAGCGCCGAGGCTTTTCTTCGAGCCGTTTCAGCGTCTTGGGCAGCAATTGCACGCCGATCAATGGCGAGAACAGCACCGCCACGAACCACGAGATGATGAGCGCGGCAAAGATCACCCAGAAGAGGGACGCGACATATTCGCCTGCCGTGCTCTGGTTAAGCACGATCGGCGTAAAACCGGCGACTGTCACCAGCGTACCGGTAAGCATTGGGAATGCCGTCGAGGTAAAGGCAAAGGTTGCCGCGTTATGCAATTTGTCTCCGGCCTCGAGCCGCGAGACCATCATTTCGACGGTGATCATCGCATCATCGACCAAAAGCCCGAGCGCAATGATCAGGGCGCCAAGCGAGACGCGCTGCAGCGAAATGTTGGTGGCGTCCATGAAGACGAACACCACCGCCAGAACGATCGGGATTGACAGTGCCACGACGAAGCCCGCGCGCAGGCCCAGGCTGAGAAAGCTCACGACCAAAACGATCAGCACCGCCTCGAACAGGGAACTGGTGAAGCCGCCGACCGCTTCCCGCACCACCTGGGGCTGGTCGGAAACGAGATGGACGCCGACGCCGACCGGCAGCCGGCTCTCGATCTCGGTCATCTTCGCCTCGAGCGCCTTGCCGAACTCGAGGACATTGCCATTGGCGGTCATGGAGATGCCGAGCCCGAGCGCCGGCTGGCCATCGAAGCGGAACAGCGGATCGGGCGGGTCCTTGTAGCCCCGGGTGATGGTGGCAACGTCGGCGAGGCGGAAGAAATTGTCGCCCTGCTTGAGGTTGACCTTCTTTAGATCCTCCTCGGAGGTGAACTGGCCGCCCACGCGCACCTGCACCTGCTCGGCGCCGGATTCGATCACGCCGGCCGGCGTTACCGCGTTCTGGGCCTGGAGTTGATCGATCACCTGCTGCGTGCTGATCCCCAGCGTCGCCAGCTTTTCGGTCGAAAAATTGATGAAGATGACCTCGTCCTGCGTCCCGATCGGGTCGGCCTTGCCGACATTGGGAATGGTGAGGATCTCGTCGCGCGCCTGTTCGACATAGTCGCGCAATTGGCGATAGCTCAGCCCATCGGAAGTGAAGGCATAGATGTTGCCGTAAACGGTACCGAACTCGTCATTGTAATACGGCCCCTGGATACCCTGTGGGAACTGGTAGAGGATATCGTTGACCTTCTTGCGGACCTGGTACCAGGAGTCGCTTACGGCTCGGCCGCGTACCGAGTCCTTGAGATTGACGAAGATCGTCGCTTCCCCCGGAACGGTCTGGCTGCGCGAATAATCGAGGGTATCAAGGTTCTGCACCGCGCGTTCGATCCGCTGGGTCACCTGCTCCATGGTGTCGTTGAGCGATGCGCCGGGCCAATAAGCCTGGATCACCATGGTCTTGATGTCGAAACTGGGATCTTCCTCGCGGCCAAGCCGCTGGTAGGAGAAAATGCCGGCAATGACCGCCAGCGCCATCAGGAACCAGACGAAGGACCGATGCTGCAGCGCCCATTCGGAGAGGTTGAAACGCATCACGGAGCCTCACCGTCCAGTTTCACCACCTCGCCATCGGTCAGGCTGTGGACGCCCGCCACCACGACCCGATCGCCATCGCTGAGCCCGTTGGTAACGAGGATCCGCTCATCCGTCCGCGCGCCCACGGCGACGAGCTTTTGGCTGACCTTCAGCGATTTGGGATCGACCAGCCAGACCAGCGTCTTGCCGTCCTGCTCCAGCAGCGCGGTCGGCGGCAGCGGATATTGCGCCGACACCTCGCGCTGGGAGGCGACATTGACGGTGGCGCCGATGCGAAAGGCCGGCGGGGGATCGGCGAGCGACAGCCGTACTGTCTGGGTGCGTGTCGAGGCGCTGATCAGCGGCGAAATCTCACGAACGGAGGCCTGCATCAGCTGATTGGGGGCGTCGACGAGCGAAACCGTCCACCGGGAATCGGGGGCGACCGACTTCGCCTCAGCTTCGGGCAACTCGAACACGGCCTCGCGCACATCCGGCCGCGCGATGGTGACGACTGTCTCTCCGGCGCTCACCACCTGCCCGACTTCTGCCCCGACCGCGACCACGACTCCATCGAAGCCGGCAATGATCGCCGTAAAGGTCAGTTCATTCTGCGCACGGGCGAGGCTCGCCTTGGCCTGTGCCAATTGCGCCGCAGCGGTCTCGCGGGCGCTGGTCGCCGAATCGAGCTGCGCCTGGGCACTGGCGCCGGTGGCAACGAGCGATTTGGCGCGCTCCTCGGCAGCCGAGAGATTGTTGAACGTCGATTGCGCGCTCGCCACATCGGCCTGTGCCGAGGCCAGTTGGAACTGCTGGACCGCGGCATCGAGCGAGGCGAGTTGTTCGCCCTTCGTCACGGTATCGCCCACCTGCACCGGGCGGGAAATGATGCGCCCCGAGGTCTGAAAGCTGAGCGGGGTCTGATAGCGCGGTTCGATGTCGCCCACATAGGGCCCCACCGTCTCCCGCGTCACCGGATGGGCGATGACCGACAGCACGGGCCGAACCACGTCTTCCTGGGCTTCGGCGGGCCGCTGCCCGCATGCCGCCAGCGGCAGTGCCGCAAGGGTCACCAAGACCAGCAGGACGAGGCGGGGGGCGAGCGCGGTCATGGCGTGCTCCCCGATGCAGGCTTGACCTTTTCGCCGGGCCTCAGCAATTGCAGCCCCGTGGCGACGATCATTTCGCCATCGGCAATCCCGGAGCCGACGATGACGCTCGCATCGAGATAGCGGTCGACGACTACCGGTTTCAGGAAAACCTTGTCGGTACCCGGATCCACGACCCATAGCGCCGGACCGGTCTCGTTGCGGAACAGCGCGCTCCACGGCAACGCATAGCCATGCCCCGGCGGCAGGGGCACCGAGCCGGTGACGGAGGCGCCCAGCGCCATTTCGGGCGAGCCGGGATCAAGCCCCACCTTCACCCGCACCGTCCCGGTCGAGGTATTTATAGTCGGCGAAATCTCGCGCACATGGCCGGTCGCGACGACGCTGGGATCGGAAAGGAGGACGATTTTCACCGTCACATCGCGGGGCACGCCCACAAGGCCCTGCTCATAGGTTTGGAACACCGCATCGCGCGGCCCATCCTCGGCGACGGTATAGACCGGCTGCGCCGCCTGGACCACCTGCCCCACCTCAACCGCCCGGGCAACGACGATGCCGTCGGCGTTCGCCCTGAGTTCGGCATAGCCGAGCGTATCCTTGGCAGAGGCGGCCTGGGCTTGGGCGCCGGCCAGCGCGCTCTTGGCGGTGTCCAGCGCCGTCTGCGCCGAGTCGAGGTCGGCGCGGGTGGTGTTGCCCTGTCCGAACAACGCGTTCTGGCGATCGAAATTGGCTTGCGCCTGGGTGACTTGCGCCTGGGCCGAACTGACGGAGGCGGCGGCCAGATCCGCATTGGCCTGTAATTCGTGCGGATCGAGGTGCGCCAGCACCTGGTCTTTCCTGACGTGATCGCCGACATCGACCAACAGGTCGGCCACCTGTCCGCCGGCGCGGAACGATAAATCGTGCTGTACCTGCGCGGCAATTTCGCCGGAAAGCGTGGCGGTGAGCGGAATATCCTGCGCCTTGGCCAGCAGGACCGAGACGGTCCGGGGCGGCCGCTCCGCCGCCTTGGGCTGAGGCGAGCAGCCGGCAACGCTCAAGGTCAGCGCCAGCACGGCGACAACCACAACACCGCGCTGACGAGGACCGGTAATGCTCATACGCTGCGATGCACCCCCATCGACAGTAGTTTGATGCCAGATCAGCCGGCGTTCGACAATCTGCCAAATCTCCCTAGGTGCCTGCTAGCCCCGGGGCATAGGTCTCCTCGCAGTCGGGGCGGATGGGGCCGTGCCGTCTATTGCGAAGCCGGCTCCCGCCTGCTGATCGGCGGCTTGCTGGCGCGCGTCAGCTCCTGGAACAATTGTACCGTCTGTTCGTCCGGGCCCACCCCGAGCTCGTCCATCAGCTTGCGCGTGCAATCCTCGAAGATGTGCCGCACCATCGAAATCTGCCCGGTTTCCGCCGCGCCGCGCATAAGGGCCCGGTAAGCGCCCTCATTGCTTGGATCGACCTTCATGAGCCGCCGGGCGCAGAAATCGCGCTGCTGCCGCGTGAGGCCGCTGTCGGGCAGGATCGCCTTGGAGACCGCGTCAATGAATTCATCGTGGATATAGGGCCGCTGGAACGACAGCCACTCCTCGTAGCCGGCACCCGCCGAACCAAGAGACGCGAGCAGTTCGCCGCGATAGAGTTCGCAGAGCTGAATGCTTGCGGTCGGGGACGTATTCTCCAGGTTCGTGAGGAATTCGACCAGGTCGCAGGAAATCTCGGCGTCCTCGGCCAGCCACAAAGTTGAGGCATCGGCCGCGATGAAGCGGAACCCATGCTGATCCTGGAAGCGCCGGATCCGCGCCACGGTCTGCCGGATATCGGCACTGGCCTGCGCCGGGCCGCTCTCCGACCACATCAATTGGCCGATCCGCCGGCGCGCCACGGGCTGGCCGCGCCCCTCGAGCAGGAGGAAGGCGACGATGCGAAAAAAGCCGTAAGGAACACCGCTCAGATACCTCCCGGCGACCGAGACGTGGCACTCGCCGAAGAGGACGATCGAAACTCGATTCGGTTCTGCGTCAGCCCGAAACATCGTAAGCATCGAAATCTCCGTGGCGCCCAGTCGACGGCGCCTGATCGAGCCCCTACCTCCATTCGATTTAAATATAATTAGAAGTTCTTCACCAGTTCCTTCAGTTAGTTTTGGAAACTGGGCCGCGTCTTTGCGCCGTTAGAAAGGCTTGCCAGATCAATGCTCTTTTAACCCCAACTATTTTAGAAGAATTACTGCACTCTTTCAACAATTTTCCCCAAATCCGCGAGGTCATTTTGTTGATGGGTTAACGGTGGGGGAAGTCTTTTTCCCCGTCCGGAAGTTTCCGATCCGATGCTGTGGATCGCGTACTGGGGAGAGAGGCCGGCGGGGATTTGCCGAGGCCGTAATACGCGAAACGCGCCCTGCCGTCAGCAGCGCGCGCCTCGCCTGTTAATCTAAAAAATAAATTTCGATGCTGGCCCGTGCCGGGCGCCGACTGGTCCGGGACGGAAAGTGCCGGTCAGCTCGCGGTCAGGCCGCCCGACGGATAGCTCGGCCGCCGATCGAAGGACCGGAAGACCGCCGCCGCCTGGGTACGATTGTGCACCTTGAGCTTGCGGATGATGTTGTGCACGTGCACCTTTACCGTGTGCTCGGAGAGATCCATCTTGGCGGCAATGAGCTTGTTCTGAAGCCCCTCCGACATGAGTTCGAGCACCTGGCCCTCGCGCGTCGAGAGGCCCTTTTCAGCGCTGTAGCCGGGTTCACCCAGCCGCGAGGCCGAACCAACCCCGTAGCCGCCGCCTGGCAGATAGGCGCCGCCCGGCCGGGCCATGGCGGTCGCCGGGAAGTATTCCCCGCCATTGAGCAGCAGCCACACCGTAGCCAGCCAGACATTGATCTGCATGCTCAGGGGCAGCAAGCCCTGCACCAGCCGCTCGCTGACCAGTGCACGCAGGCCCGGAACCTCTGTCCACGCCTCGTCCACCATTAGAGCTATCGGCGTCGCGGGGTACCGTTCGCGGCACTGCGCCGCAACCCCCGAAATGTTCCGGAACACGAAGGCGTAGATGAGAATGAGCCGCGGCGCCGGACTGACGCCGTCATCCTCAGGCAACTGGCTCGACAGCGTCACGTCGAGCTTGGGAAAGCAGCGTTGGGCCGCCTGGAGCAGGCCCTGGAATGCAACCCCCGTATCCGCCAGAATTAGTATTCCACCCTGGGCCTCCACCTCATTTTGCGGATCCGAATGCTGAACCGCATAAATCTGTTGTTCGGTGTTAATCGCGCTTACTTCAAACATTGTACGACACTCCCTTGCCGCGACATTTTCTCAGTTGAGCTAGGCCTCATGATTGACGAAACGTTAAAACACGCCCCCCGTGACAGAGGCGTGACTCAATCAGTACTATGAATGGGAGCCCATCAGTTTGGCAGTATTGCTGACGCTTTGCCAGCGGAGCGGCGGGCTTTTCCACATGAGACTGTTCTGCAGGAGCAAAAGCCGCGGCTGGAAGCTGATCAACTGCCCGAGAACTTACCTTTGAAAGTGATTGTGCGGACGCCAGTCGCGTGACGGCGTCATTCGTTCTAGCGAGCCGCTACACCCGGGACCGAAGAAAGGACGCTATCGCTAGTCCGATCTGTCAGTCGCGCCCTGCCCCCGCCCCCTATTATCCTCAATGCTCCAGGGTCGTTTCGAGAGCGAAGACAATGACAACAGGCTCAGCATGCAAGCGAGCCTCCCGGCGACAAGCGAGCGAGCTTGGAGCTGGTACCAACTTCCGGCGAACTGAATCTGAGGAACTTGTCCCGGATTGGGCGGCGGTTCGCCTCGCGGCCGCAGCGCCCTTCCGCAGGCGGCCCATTCGACCTCGTTCCCGCAGTGCCTACGCCTCGGCAGGCGCCGGCGTCCCTACAATGGCGGAAAGGAGTTAGAGGCGATGTCGCCCCAGAACGCCCGTTACACCTGCCTGACCTATTGCTCACTGCCCTATACCGGCCGCTGGTGGCCCCAGACCTGCGTCAGCCTATTGGATGGATTCGCCTCCACGCCGCTGAAACCGATCCTCGCAGTCCCGCGCACACGCTCGCCGGTACCCAGCACGATCGCCACGGCAAGGGGGCTGATGCCTCCGCTCTCGCTAATGCCCTGGCGATATGTGGCCGGGATGGGGGCTGCCGGTCTCGATCGTCGTTTCGTCCAACTGCTGAACCAAGCCGACCCTGCTACGACCATCGCGTATTTCTGGCCGGGCGCACCTCCGGATCTCGTGCGCCGCGCTCGGGATCGCGGCATGGTCACGGTGCGCGAGATGATCAACACTACCTTGGGAAACGCCAAGCTGATCCTGGATCGGGCATATCGGAAGCTCGGCCTGCCACCTGCGCACCGAATTACTCAGGCGAGCGTCGATGACGAAATCCGAGAACTCCAGCTCTACGACTATGTTTGCGCCTCCAACGCCCCCTGCGAAGCGTCACTTGCCGAGGCGAACGTCGGGGCTGAGCGCATCATCCGAACGAGCTTCGGCTGGTCTCCTGCGCGCTTCGAGACACCTGGCCGGTTCGCGCCGGCAGCGCGAGACGACGCCGGCATAAAACTCCTCTTCGTCGGGTCGATTGGCGTTCGGAAGGGGGTGCCCGAGTTGCTCGAGGCCTGGGCTGAAAGCGGCCTGACAGGGGAGCTGACCTTGGTAGGCACGGTGGAGCCCTGCATCGAAGGCCTTCTGGCCAAGGCCGCGCGCACCAGCCGGATCAAGGTCGTCGGCTACACGGAAAACATCGGAGCTTACTATAGGTCCAACGACATCTTCGTATTTCCCACGCTGGAGGAAGGCGGGCCTCAGGTGACCATCGAAGCGGCCGGTTGTGGAATGCCGGTGATCACGACTGACATGGGGACCGCTCGCCTCATTGCGCACAACCTCAATGGCCTCGTGGTGCCGGCCGGCGATGCAGCCAGTCTGGCCGGGGCGATGCGCAAACTCGCCGGCGATGCCGAGCTTCGCCAAAGGTTTTCTCGAGCGGCCATTCAGGACGCCCAGAACTTTACCTACGACAGGTTGGGGGCGGCGCGTGCCACGGAGTTCATTTCGCGACTAGCGGCCCAGCAAGCGCGGGTGGAAGTCTCGGCCAGCGCGTGACCGCACCTTGAACGGACAAATGCCAATACCCGCCCGGAGGCTTTGCTGCGCCCGGGCGGGTAGACTAGTTTTGATTCAGGCTAGTTAAGTCAACCCTTAGAGGATGAAGTCCGACGCGGCCAGGTGGTGCGCGCCGGTCAACTGGATCTCGAAATCATGCACACCGTCACCATTGCGATCGCCCTGAATGATCGTCTGGTTCCCCTCGGTGCGCCACGCGAGCTGGCCGGCCGTATGCGTGAAGGCCTGGTTGTCGCCGGGCTCGAATGAGAAGGCTTGATTGCCACTTTTCGTGGTGTTGGCATCGAGGTGCGACAGGTCGATCTTGTCCCCGCTCGCAAAATCGGTGATCACATCCCGGGTCTGGGCGGTGCTGCCCATGTTTGAGATGCTGCTGAAGACGAAATGATCATTGCCGCCCTGGCCGGTCATGACCGTCCTGCCGGCAGTGTCCTTGATGTAGTCATCGCCCGAGGTACCGTGCCCCGACCATTGTTGGTGGTGACCCGAGGAATCGGAACCTGAAGTAGCCGTTGAGCCCGAACCGGACCCGGTGGTCGTGGTGGTGCCCGAGCCGGATGTGGTGGTGCCCGAACCAGACGTCGTCGTACCCGAACCCGACGTGGTGGCGCCCGAACCCGACGTGGTGGTGCCCGAACCGGACGTCGTCGTGCCCGAACCGGACGTCGTCGTGCCCGAACCAGACGTGGTGGTGCCCGAACCCGACGTGGTGGTGCCCGAACCAGTCGTCGTCGTCGAGCCCGAACCCGACGTGCCCGTTGAGCTCGCGTCCGGCGCGGTCCTCGAACTGGTGCTGTTCAGGCTTCCCACCAGCGAGTTACCGTCGTTCACGTTGCCGGTATAGGTTGGCGTCGTGTTGTTGAAATCGGTATAGCCGTACTGGCCTTCGCCCATGTGGTTATTGGTGATCGTAATGTTGCTCACCGCAGCCTGGGACGTCGTTCGGGCGGCGTAGATCGTAAAGCCGCCGCCAACCATGATGTTGTTGTCTACGGTCACGTTGGTCGTCGGCCCGAAGTCCGGACAAATCATCACCGCTGACGTCTGGTCATTTTCGTTAACGATGGTGTTGTGTTCGATCTTGATGTTCGAGGCATTCCCCTCGACCTGGATACCGTCATAGTGGGAACTCGCCGGTCCGGTCATGTCATGGATGTAGTTGTCCTGGATCAGCGTACTGTTCGTGCTTTCAATACTCATGCCGTCGGACACGTTGTGAATATTGTTCCCAACGAAGGTCCCACCCCCGTTGATACCAATATTGCCGGCGCTCATGCCGTTGATGTCGTTGTCCTTGACCACGGTACCGGTGACGCCCGCGCCGATCTGGATGACGGCACTGCCGCTGGACGCTATCTTGGAGTTCTCGATCGTGACGTTGTTAGCCTCGATGTCAACCGTACCCTTGATGTCCATGGCATTGATCACGGTGCCAGCCTGCGTGATCTTCATGCCGCCTGATGAAGTCAGGGTTACTCCGGCCGACACACCTGTGGTGGTTGCATCTGGGTAACTCGCCATTTTTATACTCACCTAGTTGTTTTTCGAACGGCGTATTGACTGCTGGTTGAATGGGGCGACGTGACGGCCTCATTGAGTCAAACTCGCCCTCTTCTCGCCAAATCAGCGGCCACCAGCTTGGCGGCATCCGCACAACCGATTGGCGATCAACGGCTTTCGCTGGCGACGACCGCTGGACTAGACCCCCGTCTTTTTAATCAATTGACCTAATCTTTTTAGCTAGTCGGGCTATTTTCCGGACCGGCAAAGCTGGCCAGGCCTCAACTGCAAGTCGCCGCAAGGCGAGAGGGCCAGCCGAGAAGTTAAGCCCTTGCCCGCCGGAACGAAATACAGCACTTCGGCCGCCGAGCCGAAAGCATGAGGCCCCTGTTTCAACATACCTCGAAATAGCTCTTACGATCTACCAGGCAGCGCTACATAGCGTACCGCGGGGCGATTGCATCACGACCACCACCCTGCAACACTTCTTAGGTACATCTGGTCGTCACTCACCACAATGCCGGGGTCTGTTCGTGGTTTCCGAAAGTTCACACGAAAACGAAAGACAATCGAGCTATTTGCAAATTGTTCGCTCGACATCATTGATCGGACTTTCTTCTGTAATTACAATAATATTTTCAATCATAAGGGTTAAAGTACTTGCAGTTTTGCTCGGCCCTGCCGGCGTTGGACTTTTCGGGCTCTACAGCCTGATAGCAGACCTGACGGTCAGCCTGGCGGGGATTGGTGCCCAATCGAGCGGTGTTCGGCAAGTAGCAGAAGCCGTCGGGTCAGGTGATGCGGCAAGAATCGGCCGCACGGCAACCGTCCTGAACTGGGTCACCATCATCCTGGGCGTCGCCGGCGGCGCAATGCTCGCGGCCCTGGCGATGCCGGTCTCGCAATTGACCTTCGGCAATACGCTCGAGGCTGGCGGCGTCGCCCTGCTGGGGATGGCGGTGTTCCTACGTCTGGCAACGGGCGCGCCGGCGGCGATCATCCAGGGCACGCGGCATATCGGCGATCTGGCCCGCATGACCGTGCTCGGGGCGCTGCTGGACACCGTCGTGACGATTCCGCTGGTTTATTTTTTCGGTACCGACGGGATGGTTCCCTCGCTCGTCGCAATGGCCTTTGTCTCGCTCCTCGCGGCGCTCTGGTACCGGCGGCGGATCGCCATCCCAGCCGCCCCGCTGGCGGTGGCCCAGATTCGCGCCGAGACCGCGGCGCTCCTCAAGCTCGGCTTCGCGTTCATGGCGAGCGGGCTCCTGATGACCGGAAGCGCCTATGCGATCCGGATCTTCATCCTGCATTCGGAAGGCGTCGAGGCGGCCGGACTATATCAGTCGGCCTGGGCGATCGGCGGGCTCTATGCGGGCTTTATCCTGCAGGCGATGGGCACGGACTTTTATCCCCGCCTCACCGCCGCGGCGCGCGATCACGCCGAATGCAACCGGCTCGTCAACGAGCAGGCGGAAATCAGTATCCTCTTGGCGGGGCCCGGACTCATCGCCACCATGACCTTCGCCCCGCTGGTGATCGCGCTTTTTTACACGGCGGAATTCCATCCGGCAGTCACGCTGCTGCGCTGGCTCTGCCTCGGCATGCTACTCAGGATCGTCGCCTGGCCGATTGGCTTCATCATCCTCGCCAAGGGGGCGCAGCGGATGTTCTTCTGGACCGAAGTGGCGGCCGCCACGGTCCAGGTCGGTCTCGCCTGGATTCTGCTGAGGGTCGTGGGCCTCAACGGGGCCGGCATGGCGTTCGTCGGACTCTATATCTGGCACACGGCGCTCGTCTTTGTACTGGTGCGCAGGCTCACCGGGTTCCGCTGGTCCCCGGCCAATATCCGGCTAAGCGTAATCTTCATTTCGGCCGGACTGCTGATCTTCGCGGCAGTGAGCCTGCTGCCGTTCTGGCCGGCGACGTTCATCGGCATCGCCGCAACGGCAATCTCCGGCCTTTATTCCCTGTCCGAACTGGTGAAGCTGCTGCCGCCGGAATGGTTTCCGCCGGCGGTGCGGCCATGGATTTCGCGATTGACCTTCCACCGGGCGGCGCGGCCGGCGGAATAGAAGCGTTTCCAGGAAAAGTGGCTACCACTTTGTCGGTTCGGAAGCGCGACACAACAACGAGACTTAGAGGCCGTTCAGCGTTTCCTCGAAACATGAACGGCTCCAGGCGGCTCAGGCGGCGCTCCGGTCGAGACCGGAAAGCACTTCCGAGAGGCTTGAGGTGACCGCACGGACCTCATCGGCCGTCATCTGGGCAAAGAGCGGCAGCATGATCGTATGGGCCTGGGCGGCCTCGGAACGCTCCAGCCCGCCGGCCGCTCGATAGGCGGCAGTGTGCGCCGAATAAGCCATTTCCAGGTGGGCGTTCATGACGCCGCGGCGGGTCGAAATGCCGCGATCGAGCAGGGCCTGCATCACCTGGCGCTGATCGATGCCCGACCGGAGCCGGATGCAATAGCTCTGCCAGTTGCTATGTGCCCAGGTCGGCTCGAACGGGGGTTCCACTCCATTGATGCGGGAAAGATCCGCCGCGTAGAGCTGGGCCAGCTGCCGGCGTTTCTCGATGATCTCCGGCAGACGCTTCAGCTGCTCGCGCCCTACTGCTGCTTGCAGATCGGTCATCCGGTAGTTGTAGCCGACCTCGTCATAGCTCTCGAAGATCACCTGCCGCGAGCCGTGCCGGACGGTGTCGGGCACGTTCATGCCGTGCTGACGCCAGAGCCGGAATTTTCGGTCATAGTCGGGATTGGCGGTCGTCAGCATACCGCCATCGCCGGTGGTCACTACCTTGCGCGGATGGAAGGAGAAGCAGGCGATGTCGCCATGCGGCCGACCGATGCGTTCCCATTTGCCGTCCCAGAGTATCTCGCTGCCGGTGGCGCAGGCGGCATCCTCGATGACGGGCAGGCCGTGCCGCGCGGCGATCTGGACGATCACGCTCAGATCGCACGGCATGCCGAGCTGGTGGACGCAAAGGATAGCCTTGGTCCGCGGCCCGATGGCCCGCTCGATCAGTACCGGATCGATATTGAAGCCATCCGCTTCGATATCGACGAACACCGGCACCGCCCCGCAATAACGGATCGCATTGGCGGTGGCGATGAACGAGTGGCTGACCGTGATCACCTCGTCCCCCGCCCCCACACCGATGGCGAGCAGCGCCAGATGCAGCGCCGTGGTGCAATTGGAGACCGCGCAGGCAAAGGGCGCCCCGACATGGGCGGCGAACTCGTTTTCGAAGGCGGCGACCTCCGGCCCCTGGGTGACCCAGCCCGAGAGCACCACGCGCCGCACCGCCTCGACCTCGCGCTCGTCGAGCATCGGCTTGGCGACCGGAATCTGCTGCATCAGCTCGGTCATGCCAAGGCGCTCCCCAAAACGCTCCTCTCGGCCGTGCGCGTCGCCCGCCACCACGAGACGAGGTCGCGTAAACCCTGCTCGAGCGAAATCTCGGCCTGGAACCCGAGCATCCGCTCGGCCTTGCGAGTATCGGCGAGGCGGCGGGGCACGGCGTTTACCTTGCGCGCCGGCTCGTGCACCGGGGCGAGCGAAGAGCCCATGACCTTGGACAGCATGTTGGCCAGTTCGAGCAGGCTCGTTTCGGTCCCGCTCGCGACGTTGAACACCTCGTCGGATACGTCCGACGTGGCGGCGAGGACATTGGCGCGGGCGATGTCGCGGACGTGAACGAAATCCATTGTCTGGCTGCCATCGCCCATGATGATGGGCGGCAAGCCCGCCGCAATACGCTCCATCCAGCGGATCAGCACCTCGGTATAGGCGCCGAACACATCCATCCGGGGACCGTAGACGTTGAAATACCGCAGGGCGATGTAGTTCAGCCCGCGCATCTCGCTGAAGCTTCTGAGCAGCCCTTCATTATACGCCTTGGCGGCGCCGTAGATGGTGCGGTTATTGTAGGGATGATGTGCTTCGGTCGTTGGGAACTGCTCGGCCAGCCCGAGCACCGATGCCGAAGAGGCGGCGACCAGCTTCTTGACGCCGGCATCGACCGCGGCCTCGATGACGTTGAGCGTGCCGGTGGCGAGCACATCATGAGCCAGTCGCGGATCCTCGGCGCATTGGGTGATGCGAATGGCCGCCTGGTGAAAGACGATGTCGACTCCGATCATGATCTCGGACAGCGTCGCCCGGTCCCGGATGTCGGCTTCGACGATGGTCAGCGGAAATGCGGCCGAGGCCTGCGCGAGATTCTCCCGGCGCCCGCGTACGAAATTATCGAGGATGATGAGCTCGTGCGGCCGCTCCCTGGCGGCAAGGTCGGCGATGTGGGAGCCGATGAGCCCGGCGCCGCCGGTAATAAGTATCCGCTGATTTTTCATGGACTGCCTCCTTGCAGGATCGCGGCGCGCAAATGCTCGGTGTGGGGCCGCCAGCGCACGAAGCGGGCCGGCACCCCGGCCACGATCGAGAACGGATCGACATCGTTGACCACCACGGCGCCCGCCCCCACGATCGCCCCCTGCCCAATGTGAACCCCGGGAAGAATGACCGCATTGGTGCCGATATCGGCCCAGCGGTCGACACGGACAGGGCGGATTTCGAGGTCGGTGCCGACGATCGGCACCGATACCGGTTGGCCGGTATGCTCGGACCCGAGGACCTTGGCGCTCGGCCCCCAGCCGACGTGGTCGCC
The DNA here is from genome assembly GCA_035493835.1 of Devosiaceae bacterium. GTDB lineage: Bacteria > Pseudomonadota > Alphaproteobacteria > Rhizobiales > Devosiaceae > DASZTU01. The sequence goes on along the minus strand of DATJHO010000016.1, from coordinate 106,535 downwards.
AAGCACCAGGTTTCGCGCATCGAAATAGGCCTGCGGGCCGATCCAGACGTTATTGCCGATGGAGCAGGAGCCATCGAAGCGCCCCTGGATGTAAGCCCCGGCGCCGATGAAGACGCCTTGGCCGATCACGAAGGTTTCGAGGTGCTTGAAGCCAACATTGCTGCTGATCTGCAGCCCGGGGCCGCATCGCCGCGCGCCGGCCTTCCAGATGGCCCGCCGCATGAGGGCATCCATGGCCCCGTCGCCGGTGGCGAAGCGGCCATAGAGTTCGATCAGCGCGGCGGTGCCATAGTTGTCCGCAAGCCAGTCGGAAAGGCCCAATTCGAACGTCGGATCCTCGATCACCCGCTTGCGGCCGTGCACGGACTTGACGATGCGCGCGACGTCCTGGGTATCACCGGACGCCGGCGTCCTCGCCTGGGTTTCAGTGGACGTGGGCCGCTTCAGCTCGGATTCAGTGGACATAGGCGTCTTCGTGGACGGCATCGGCCACGACCTCAATCTGCTCTGCGGTTAATTCCGGATACATCGGAAGGGAGAGCACGCTGTTGGCGGCCTCCTCCGCCTCGGGGAAATCGCCCGCCCGGTACCCGAGATCGGCATGCGCCGGCTGGAGGTGCACCGGTATCGGATAGTGGAGCCCGGTCTGGACGCCGGCATTTTCCAGCGCCCGCTGCAGCCCATCGCGATCGGCGGCGCGAACCGCATAGATGTGCCAGACGTGGCGGCGATCGGGCGCTTCGCTGGGCGCCTGGACCGGCGATTGTCCCAGCCTTTGGGCATAGAGCCGGGCATTGGCCCGCCGCGCTTCGGTCCAGTCTTCGAGATGCCGGAGCTTGACCCTCAGGACTGCGCCCTGGATACCGTCCATCCGGTAGTTGTACCCCTTGATGACGTGATGGTAGCGGCGGTCCTGGCCCCAGTCGCGCAGCATGCGCATGGTCTTGGCCTGCTCGTCATTGTTGGTGACGACCAAGCCGCCTTCGCCATAGGCGCCGAGATTTTTGCCCGGATAGAAGCTGAAGCAGCCGGAAAGGCCGACGCTGCCGGCGCGCTGGCGTTTGTATTCGGCGCCATGGGCCTGGCAGGCATCCTCGATGATCGGTATGCGCCGCCGATGCGCGATCTCGACGATGGTGTCCATCTCAGCCATCTGGCCATAGAGATGGACCGGCATGATCGCCTTGGTCTTGCGCGTGATCGCCCGCTCGAGCCGCGCCGGATCGATGTTGAAGGTTATTGGATCGATGTCGACGAAAACGGGTCGCGCCCCGGCATAGCGGATGGCCGCAGCCGTTGCGACGAAGGTGAAGGGAGTGGTGATCACCTCGTCGCCGGGCCCCACCCCCGCGGCGAGCAGCGCCAGATGCAGCGCGCTGGTGCCGGTGTTCACGGCGATCGCGTGCCTTGTGCCGCAATAGGCGGCGAACTCGCGCTCGAACGCCGCCACCTCCTCGCCGAGTACATATTGTCCGGACTCGAGCACGCCCAACACGGCGGGCTCGATCTCGGGCTTCACGCTCCGATATTGCGCCTTAAGGTCCAGAAACGGGATCATGCCAAAACCCTCCCCCCATCGACTTCCACCGGCGCGCCACGCTGCGCCAGCGACCGCGTTGCCGCTTCCAGCATGCGCACTACGCGAAGGCCGGCCTGGCCATCTGCGGCGGGCCGGCTGCCGCGCTCAACGCAGGTGACGAACTCGCGCAACTCGCTGCTCAGCGCCTCGGTGATATCGAGGTGCGGCGCGGTCATGTCGCCGGTGCGGTAGCCAACCTGCATCTGGCGCACCTTGTCGCCGCGCCGCGCCGACGAATTGTCGAGCGTGATGCCCCGGTCGTAGACCTTGATCTTCTCGCTTGGCTCCAGATCGTCATAGACGATCATCTTGTGGCTGCCGCCCACCAGCGTGCGCCGCACCTTCACCGGGGCCAGCCAGTTGACGTGGATGTGGCCGATGACCTTGCTGTCGAAATGCACGGTCAAATAGGCGATGTTTTCCGGCGACCCGGGCACATGCGAGATGCCGGTCGCCGAAATCGCCACCGGCCGCTGGGGCAGCACGAAATCCATGATCGAAAGATCATGCACCGCCAGATCCCAGATCACGCTTACGTCGTGCTGGAAGAGGCCGAGATTCACGCGGACCGAGTCGTAATAGTAGATGTCCCCCAGGTCGGTCTGGATGATGTCCCGCATCTTGCGGACTGCACCGGTGTGGATGAAGGTATGATCGACCGCGAGCACCAGGCCGCGCCGGTCGGCTTCATCGATCAGGCGCTCCACCTGCTCGACGGTCGGGGCGATCGGCTTTTCCACGAAGACGCTCTTGCCCGCCTTGAGCGCCCGCATGGCCAGGGCAAAGTGCGTGGAGACCGGCGTTGCGATGGCGACCGCATTGACGCGCGGATCCTGCAGCACCTGATCGAAGTTTTCGGTGATCTCGACGGCGGGATAGCGCTTGCGCATGCCCGCGAGCCTCTCGGTCTTGAGATCGCAGACCCACAGCAATTGCGCGCCCGGGATGTCCCAGAAATTGCGCACCAGATTTGGTCCCCAATACCCGTAGCCGACGACGGCGATGCCGATCATGAGTTGCCTCTCCCGGCGTTTGCGGCAGCTTCAGGCTGCTCGACCCAGTTGATGATGGACGCCGGCACCCCGGCGACGATGGCGTAATCGGGGACGTCGCGGGTCACCACCGCGCCCGCGCCGACTATTGCGCCCGCGCCGATGGTGACACCCGGCAGGATGGTGGCGTTGCTGCCGATCGAAGCGTTGCGCCTCACCAAGGTGGGCATCACGGTCCAATCGGCCGCGGCCTGCAGGGCGCCCGCCGCCGTGGTCGCCCGCGGATAGGTGTCGTTGGTGAACATGACGCCGTGGCCGATGAAGACCCCGTCCTCCAACGTCACGCCCTCGCAAATGAAGCTGTGGCTCGAAATCTTGCAGTTGCGGCCGATGACGGCGTTCTTCTGGATTTCGACGAAACTGCCGACGCGGCTGCCCTCGCCAATCCGGCAATCATAGAGATTAACAAGGTCAGGCTGGTGGATGAGGGCGCCCGCCTCCATAACAACACGCGCGATCGTCAAAACTCGCCCTCTCGTTAAAGACGCACCAGCCGCTTGCACCCTGGGGTGTGTCGCCGCTATCTGCGAGTATTGCTGATCTCGACAAAAGATAATTTCGATGAACAACCTAGCAGCGACCTCGCTGCGAGCAATATACATAAGCTGCTTAGTGAGCATTGTTTATCGGCAAGCACGACATCGGGATGAACCATGGAATCCGATGTTACATTAGTATTTATGAGCGAGCCGAGCTCCTCCTCCGGGCTAGTGCAAGTCGGCCCAGGGGAATGCCAGATGAACTCAAGCATGAGCTCAAGCAGGCGTTGAGTCGTGCTTTTGGTGCGATTCCGCACCGTCCGGCGGGGCGCGGGTTAGCCATTGAACGGGCGAGCACGCTCAAGCAGGCGATAGCCGGGCTAATTCGCGGCGCCTGCAGACACGCGCCGCCGGCGCTTCACCAGCGTGGGATTTCTGCTTTTCCCTCAACGGGGTAATGGCGCAGTGTTGCCGTTGCGACGGCAACAACAACAGCCCACCGCGCCGCGCACCGGGACTCTTTCGAGTTACGCCGCCTTTAAACCGACAATTTTTTTCAATTGAACCCACGCGAAACCTGTCGCTGCTTTCCCGAAACTATGCCAAACGGCGCGATGAAGCAGGTTTTATTGGCCGCACGGGCCACGATCTACCCAGAACTTGATAGCGGGGTCGAAAACTTGCATAATGTACGCAATGGCTTAGCGTTTAACCCGCTAGGCGACCTGGTTAATGTCGCCGGCGGTCCGATTGCCATCCTCTTCGGCCTGAGCGTCACCTCCAACGTGCTTATGCTGACCGGCTCGGTCTTCATGCTGCAGGTCTACGACCGCGTCCTGCCGAGCCGTTCGATGCCCACCCTCGTCGCCCTGACCGCCATCGCGGTCGCGCTCTATGGGTTTTATGCCCTGATCGAATGGGTGCGGGCGCGAATGGCCGCCCGCCTGGGCGGGCTGATCCACGAGCGGCTCGCCATCGCGCTGTTCCGGGCCGCGATCAAGCAGAAGCTGAGTTCGCGGCTGGGGCTGGCCGCCGATCCGATCCGCGACCTCGACAGCCTCCGGCAATTCGCTTCCGGCATGGGCCCGATCTCGCTCCTCGACCTGCCCTGGATGCCCATCTACCTCGTGCTGGCCTTCATGCTGCATCCGCTGCTGGGGCTGATGGCAACGCTGGGGGCGGTCGTGATCTGCGCGCTCCTTGTCGTCAACGAATTGCATTCTCGCAAGCCCGCTATGGCGACGACGGTCGCCGCATCGGAGCGGAGCGCCCACACCGACGATGCCCGCACCAACGCGGAATCAATCATCGCCATGGGCATGCTCGGCGCGATCTCTGCCCGCTGGCAACAATCGGCCGAACGCCTGGTCGCGACGCAGCAACGCTCCGCCGACCGGTCGGCCTTTTACACGTCGGCGACCAAGGGGTTCCGCTACCTGCTGCAATCGGCAGTGCTGGCCGTGGGTGCCTATCTGGTGATCCAGGGGCAACTGACGGGCGGCCTGATGATCGCCTGCTCGATCCTCACCTCGCGGGCACTCGCGCCGGTCGAGCAGGTCGTGGCACATTGGCGGGGCTTTACCGGTGCCCGGCAGGCGACCACGCGCATCCGCCAGGCCCTCGAGTTCGCCGCCGTGGCGCCGCCCAAGACCGACCTCCCGTTGCCCGTGAACAATGTGAGCGTCAACAACCTCGTTACCGGCCCCGATATCCGCCTGCCCGCGGTCGCCGCGGGCGTTGACTTCAACCTCGTCGCCGGCGACGGCATGGGCATCATCGGGCTGTCGGGCTCGGGCAAATCATCGGTGGCGCGCGCCCTGGTGGGCGTCTGGCCCATCCTTGCCGGCGAGGTCCGGCTCGATGGCTCGGAGCGCTCGCACTACGACCCCGAAAGATTGGGGCAGACCTTCGGCTACCTGCCGCAGGCGGTCGAGCTGTTCGACGGCACCATCGCCGAAAACATCAGCCACTTCCAGCCCGAGCCGGACGTCAATGCGGTGTTGCGGGCGGCCAATGCGGCGCGCGTGCACGAACTCATCACCTCGCTGCCCGATGGCTATGACACCCGCATCGGCGAGCGCGGCTCGATCCTCTCGGCGGGCCAGCGGCAGCGCATAGGATTGGCGCGGGCGCTGTTCGGCGACCCGTTCCTGATCGTCCTCGATGAGCCCAATTCCAATCTCGACGCCGAAGGCGATGCCGCCCTGACCGAGGCGCTGATGGATGCCCGCAAGCGCGGCGCGATCGTCATCGTCATTGCCCACCGGCCAAGCGCCGTCGCCTCGGTAAACAAGCTGCTGTTCATGCGCGAGGGCCGCCAGGTCCTGTTCGGCGCCAAGGAAACCGTGCTGCGTCAGATTACGCAGCCCCCAACGGTCGATGAAAGACGCAAAAATGACCATGAGAATCGCGGGCTTGAGAGGCCTGCCGCCGAGTGAGATCCTCTCGCCCAGCATGCTCAGCCTCAGGCGCCACGGTTTTGTCGGCGTCGGCATCATCGCGGCCCTGGTCTTCGGCCTCGGCGGCACGGCGGCAACCACCCAGATCGCCGGAGCGGTGATCGCCAACGGCCTCGTCGTGGTCGATGGCGGATCCAAGCGGGTGCAGCACCAGGAAGGCGGCATCGTCAAGCAGATCCTCGTCAGGGACGACGACAAGGTGGCGGCGGGACAGCCTTTGGTGCGCCTCGACGATGTCGCCATACGCGCCAACCTCGACGTAGTGCTGTCGCAGTTGCGCGACGCCATCGGCGCGGACTCGCGGTTGACCGCGGAAAGCACCGATGCGCCCCGCATGCTGATGCCCTCGATCGTGGGCAACTGGCCAGCCGATCCTGACCTTGCCGCCAGTATGGGCGACCAGGAAAGGCTGCGCCAGACGCGCAAGCAGTCGCTCGAGGCCCAGGCGGCCCAGCTCGACCAGCAGATTTCCCAAAAACAGTCGGAAATCCAGGGCTTGAAGTCGCAGCAGGACGCCACTAACCGCCAGCTCGACCTGACTCGCGCCGAAAACGCCAACCTGGCGAAACTGTTCTCGCAGGGCCTGGTCGAGATCCAGCGCGTCAACGACATGAAGCGGACCCAGGCGCAGCTCGAGGGCCAGGCCGGCGGCTTTGTCGCCTCCATCGCCTCTGCTGAAGCGAACATCTCGCAGCTGCAAATGCAGCGTAACCAGCTCTATACCGACTTTCACGCCCAGGTGCTCAACGACCTGCAGGCGGCCTCGCAAAAGGTTGCCGAGCTGATGCAGAACAAGATTTCCGCCGAGGACAAGCTGACCCGGCTCGACATCAAGGCGCCGATTGCCGGCACCGTGCACGAATCGGTCGTGCATACGGTCGGGGGCGTCGTGGCCCCGGGCGACACGTTGATGATGATCGTGCCGCAGGAAAACCACCTGCTGATCGACACGCGCGTCAGCCCGCTCGATATCGACAAGCTCCATCTTGAGCAGGACGTCAACGTGCAGCTCTCCGGGTTCGACACCCGCACGACCCCGCAGCTCACGGGGAAGGTCAAGATGATATCGCCCGACCTGACGCGCGATCCCAATACCGGCGTCGAATATTATTCCGTGCGCGTGGACGTGCCAGACAGCGAGCGGGGCAAGCTGCCGCAGGAGGCCAGGCTTGTTCCCGGCATGCCGGCAGAGGTTTTTATCCGCACCGGCGACCGGACCCTCTGGTCCTACCTCACGGGCCCGCTCACCGAGGAACTGAGCCACACCTTCCGGCAATAACACGGGAGTCGAAGTCGAACGCGGAACCGGGTCCTCAGCCCGGTTGGGTCGTGCTCTTCGGCTCCAGCTTGTCAGCAAAGTCGCGAATCGCCAGCATGTCCGCCTCGAAGCGTTTCCGTTCCGCAGCGGCCTCGGCGCGGTCAACGATGCGGAGCAGGAATGAGGGGTGGACCGTCGCCCGCATCGGCGTGCCGTCATCGAGCTCGATGGCCTTCCCACGCAAGGACGAAATCGAAGCACTCTTGCCCAAAAGGCTGGCAACGGCGGTGGCTCCCATCGCAACGATCAGCCGGGGTTTGACGAATTCGCGCTCGAGGCCGAGCCAGAAGCGGCAGGCCCGAATCTCGTTGGCATTGGGCTTCTGGTGGATGCGCCGCTTGCCACGTGGCTCGAATTTGAAGTGCTTGACGGCATTGGTGACGTAGACCGATTTGCGGTCAATCCCCGCCGCAGCAAGAGCGACATCGAACACCTGCCCGGCCGGCCCGACGAAGGGCTCGCCGGCGAGGTCTTCCTGGTCGCCCGGCTGCTCGCCCACGAACATGATTTTTGCGCGCGCCGGTCCCTCGCCGAACACGGTCTGGGTGGCGTGCTCGAAGAGGTGGCAGCGCGTGCAAGTGGCGGCCGCCACGCGCGCCTCACTGAGCGCGGTGATTTCCTCCTCGGCGCCCAGTCCGAGCTCGCCTTGCTGGCCTTGCCGCAAATCGTGCGGGATCGGCATGGCCGGTCGATCGATCATTCTTTCCTCCACCGGCTGTGATTGCGATTCAGGGAGGAATGTTTTGGGGCGGTGGGGGTTGCGCCGAGATCGCTGAACCCGTCGCCAGTGAACGGTGGACACGGAGGCCCGGACAGCATCGCGTAGAGGAGAATTTTGCACGGCGGGATGGCGGGATCCGCGCCGGCGCACTAGTCTGTGGCATCGAACGAGACGGAATAAGATGGCAGAAAATGACGACAAGCGCGGCCTGACGAAAAGCCGGATTTTCCTGCTGATCTTCTTCGGCTTCGCCATCCTGGTGTCGATCACGACGATCCTGGGAACGTGGCATGAGGAACGGGATGACGCGGGCGATTCCTCGACTGCGGTGACGGCCGCGCCTATGCCACCAGCGCCCGGGGCACCGCCTCGGCAATAAAGCCCCCGCCCAGCACTTCGGACGTGTCGCTGTCGTCGGTGTAAAACACGCAGGCCTGGCCCGGCGAGATGCCGTATTCGCCGGCGATCAGCGTCACCACGACCTCGCCGTCCTCCACCCCGATCACCGCCTGCTGCGGCGGACGGGTGGAGCGGACTTTGACCTCGATCGGCGCGCCATTGCCGGCCGTGAGTTCCGCCAAGGGGCGCGCGCCGAGCCAATTCACATCACGCAGCCTGACCGTATGGGTCTTCAATGCCTCGCGCGGGCCGACGATGACGCGGCCCGTCTGGTGCTCCAGCTTGACCACATAGAGCGGCTCGGCCGCCGCGATACCGAGGCCGCGGCGCTGCCCGATGGTGTAATTGATGATGCCCTCGTGCCGACCGAGTACGCGGCCGTCGAGGTGCACGATCTCGCCCCCGGCATGGGCCTCCGGATGCATCTTGCGGATGATATCGGCATAATTTCCTTGCGGCACGAAGCAGATGTCCTGGCTGTCGTGCTTTTCGGCAACGATCAGCCCCATCTCGCGGGCCAGCGCGCGGACCTCGTCCTTGCCCATCCCGCCAAGCGGGAACCGCAGGAAATCGAGCTGCGCCTGAGTGGTGGCGAACAGGAAATAGCTCTGGTCGCGATCGGTATCGACTGGCCGGAACAGATGGCGACGGCCATCGACCAGCCGCGTCTGCACATAGTGGCCGGTCGCCAGCACGTCAGCACCCAGATCCTGCGCCACTTCCATCAGGTCGACGAACTTGACGCTCTGGTTGCAGGCGATGCACGGCACGGGCGTTTCGCCCTGCCGATAGGCGTTGGCGAAAGGCGCAATCACCGCGTCGCGGAACCGCTGCTCATAGTCCAGCACATAATGGGGGATGCCCAGCGCTGCCGCAACGCGGCGGGCATCGTGAATGTCCTGCCCCGCACAGCAGGCGCCCTTGCGGTGCGTCGCTTCGCCATGGTCATAAAGCTGCAGCGTGACGCCCACCACGTCATAGCCTTCACGGGCAAGGAGGCCCGCGACGACTGAACTGTCAACGCCACCGGACATGGCCACCACGACACGCGTGTCCTGGGGACGCTTGTCGATATCAAGCGAATTCATCTCTATCTCTTCCGGTTGGGGTCAAGGGCCAGCGGAAGGCTGCCGTGTAGGGCAATTCAGATCCAGATTCAACTCGGGCCGGCAATTCTTGCCCATCGGGCCGGCTTGAGGCGCCGATCCTGCCGGGCGCGGCGCTTCATATTTACCCGACAAAAGCCTACAAGCCCTTGGTTTCAAATGATTTTTTTTGGCAAAGGAAAAACTGGCAGGGCGCTTGCAAAGGAATTGGCGGATACCCTCGTCAATTAGGCGCGTTCTGTGAGCTCTTCCTTTTCGATCAGCCCAACCTCTGGCGGCAGCGGCTTCGCTCCGCAGCAGAGCAGCAATTCGGACCAGTCGACCGGCAGCGGCTTCGGCGCGCTGCTCGATATGGTCGGCAACATCGGCAACGATGTCGCTGGCGCCATCGGCAAGCTGACCTCGACGCAACAGCCGGCAACCCAGACCGGCTTCACACGTGTTGCTGCGCCCGGCACCACCAATTCGAGCGATGCCGCGTCGGCCGCCGGAACCGATGCAGACGGTGCCGGCACCCCGCCCCGCCTGCTGCACGATCTGGTCGACTCGCTCACCCAGCTCCAGGACGCGGAGAACAGCGGCAATCCGGTCGATCCGGCATTGATCAAGAAGGCCAAGAACGCCCTCGACGCCATCTCGAATTTCCTTTCGGTCCAGCAGCCGCTGGGGCTCGCAGCGCAAGCCCCCGGCGCCGCGCCCGATGCGGCCGCTGGTTCAACCCCGGGCGTCAACGCCCTCGGTGCGAGTGGCAGCGGTTCGACCGACGCCGGCTCGACGGCTGCGGGCGGGGCGAAAGACGCCGCGGAGATCGCGGCCGCGCAGGGCCTCCTGACCCAGCTCGACGGCAAACTCCAGTCGCTCTCGAAGACGCTCAGCACCATGGCACCCGACCTCGCCGGCAAGCTGGACGATTTGGCAAAATCGCTCGATCCGAGCAAGCTCAGCAGCGACACGCTGACCCAGCTCGGCCTTGCGGGAAGCGATTCAGGCGCCGATCCCAAGCTCGCGACCGCCATCAACGGCCTGGTGCACGGCACCCCGCAGCCCGCACCCACATTGCAGCCCTCGCTGGGCACGGCGCAGCTAAAGCTGCCGAGCGATGTGGCGTTGCCGGGCACCCACAGCTCGACATCGGATAATAGCAGCAAGAGCAGTGGAACGACGCAGGCGGCCCCCGCAAATAATGTCACCGGGCTGAAGAGCGCTGCGGCCGGCAGCCTCGGCGGCCGCTCGACCGGCGACGGCTCCAAGGGGGATGGCGGCAAATCGGCGTCGTCTGCTGCGGCGGATGCCGCCAACGCGCAAGCCGTGCAAGCGCAGGGCACCATTGCCACCCCGGCTTCCGACACTTCGGCCTCCGGCACCGCGATCACGCCGCAGGCCGCCGCGGGCCTCAACGCCGCGACGCCGACCGCCCAGGCAGCGCAAGCCGCCTATACCCCGGCGGCTGCGCAGGTCAACCTGCCGCAGATGGCCTATGAAATTGCCCATCGCGCGCAATCGGGCAGCAATCAATTCGAGATCAAGCTCGACCCGGCCGAAATGGGCCGGGTTGATGTCAAGCTCGCCTTCGACAGCTCGGGCGCGGTCAGCGCCAAGCTCACCGTCGAGCGCCCGGAGACGCTGGCCCTGTTGCAGCGGGATGCCGGCGCCCTCGGGCAGGCCCTTACCCAGGCCGGGCTCGACGGGTCCAAGACCAGCCTGCAGTTCTCGCTGAGCCAGAACCCGTTCGCCGGCCAGAATGGCGGCAACGGCAACGGACGCGCCAACTCAGGATCGCAAGCCCAGGCCAGCGAGGATGATTTGACGATCGATTCCGTCGGCGCAGCCCCCGTCACCAACCTTTACCGCGGCACGGTCTCTGCCAGCGGTCTCAACATCGTCGTCTAGGAGCACAGCATGACTGTCAGCAGCGTTTCCGGCTCGAGCACTTCCAGCAGCAGCGACCCCACCGATTCGGCGAGTGCGCTCTCCGGCAATTACGATACCTTTCTGAACCTGCTGACCACCCAGTTGCAGAACCAGGATCCGCTCGATCCGATGGATACCAACCAGTTCACCTCGCAACTGGTGCAATTCTCCTCGGTCGAGCAGGAGATACAGAGCAACAGCTATTTGCAGACCCTGGTGCAGTCGAGCCAGAATTCCTCCGCCAACGCTGCGGTCAGCTACATCGGCAAGACCGTGACGTCGTCGGGGGTCAACTCCGACTTGAGCAACGGGGCGGCGGTTTGGCAGTTCAGTCTGCCGCAGGCCGCGAACGTGACCGTGACGGTCAAGGATGCCAATGGCAACCAGGTCTTTGCCGAAAGCGGGCAGCTCGATGCCGGCACCCAGCAATTCACCTGGAACGGCCAAGGGACCGATGGCACACAGGAACCGGACGGCACCTACGCCATCAGCATCAGCGCCCAGACCTCGGACGGCACCTATGTGGACGCCTCGACCCAAACGACCGGCGTTGTCAGCGGCGTCGACCTGTCGGGCAGCCAGCCGACCCTGATCGTGGGCTCCCAGACGTTCAATCTGTCCGACATCACCTCGGTGACCGACACCGCAAGCTCCCCCACTGGCACCGGTACCGCCACCGGCTCGGGCAGTGACACAGGTTCCAGCACCGGCTCAAGCTCCGGCAGCTCCACCTGATAGGCCGCTTGCTGCTCCTCGTCTCGCGTCACCCGCTCGCTCTCGGCGCGGTGACGCGAGTCGCCGCGAACTCCCTGATTCGCGTGAGACATTGAAAAAGCGGCGGCAGGTTCCTAAGCGATTGCAACTTTCTCCTTAGGCAAATTTTAAGCGCGCTGGGCTAGTCTTCTGGCTGATGGTCAGGTCCAGTAGAGAGTAAAATGACCGTACAAATGCGTCCCCGCGTCAAGTACGTAATCGGGCCGGATGGGAGTCCGTTGACTATTGCGGATCTCCCCCCGAAGAATACGCGGCGGTGGGTTATCAGGCGCAAGGCGGAAGTGGTGGCAGCCGTACGCGGCGGCTTGTTGAGCCTCGAAGAGGCTTGCGCCCGCTACACGCTGAGCGTCGATGAATTTCTGAATTGGCAGGCGGCAATCGACAAACATGGTCTTGCCGGCCTGCGCACGACCTGGATTCAGCATTATCGCGAAGGCTGATCTGGAGCCGTCCATCGTTTCAAGGAAACGCTGAACGACTCCACTTCCTTGCTGTATCACGTTTCCGAACCGGGAAAGTGGTGACCACTTTTCCTGGAAACGCCCCAGGCCGCACGTTCCCATCGCACGAAATCCCGCCCGGCCCTGCCGCGGCGGGTTTTTCGCGTTTCAGGGCGTCTCGGGCCCCAGATAGGCCGAGGCGGCGGGACGCACACGCAACCGCTCGTAATACGCCTCAAGGGCCGGCAGCGGCGCCGGTCGGTCGAACGGCGTCCTCACCCAGCGATGCACCGAAACGCCGAGGGCGATATCGGCCAGCGAGAACTCAGCTCCGTTGACATAAGGCCGGCCGTCCGCGAGCTGCCCTTCGAGAATTGCCATCTTCTTCGACCATGCGGCGATCGAGGCGTCGATGCGGCCCGGATCGTCATAGCCGGGGGTGGGCCGCCCGAGGGCGCGGAAGGCGTAGGCCCAACTGGTCGTCAGTTCCGTCGCCTGCCAGCCGAGCCACTGCTCCATCAGCGCGCGGGCACGGGCGTCACGCGGGATCAGTCCACCGTCATGCTGCTCGGCGAGGTAGCGCATGATGGGATGGGATTCCCACAACACGAAGCCGTCCTCGATGAGCACCGGCACCAGGGCGTTGGGATTGAGCGCCAAAAATTCCGGCACCGCCGGATCCCGAATCGGCAGTCCCCAATCCTCGCGCTCGTAGCTCAGACCGAGCTCGTCCGCGGCCCACATCACCTTGCGCACGTTGATCGAGGTGACACGTCCCAAAATTTTCAACGCCCTGTCTCCTAGGCACATTCTGCCCCCCTTATCGCATTTTGCGAGCCCGCGTTAAGGACTTGTTTACTATCCGATAGGTAAAACTTGCCCATCGATAGCGGGCAAAATTCGCACCCGCTTCGTGTCTGGGGCTCGGCGGCGTGACTAACCTTACTCAGTTTTTAAATCGCCTGGGCGTAGCCCGGGTCGCGGCGATGGCGGTTGTGGCCGTCTTGATGCTCGGGTTCTTCGCCTTCCTGGTGATGCGAGTTTCAAGTCCATCGATGGCGCCGCTTTACACCGATCTGTCGCTCGATGATTCGGCGGCGATCACCAAAGAATTGCAGACCATGAACGTCCCGTTCGAATTGGTCGGCGACGGCAGCACTATCTCAGTGCCGCGCGACCAGGTGACATCGGTTCGGATGACGCTGGCGGGTGATGGCCTGCCCTCCAAGGGCCAGGTCGGATACGAAATCTTCGACAAGCAGAGCAGCCTCGGCGAAACCAGCTTTGTCCAGAACATCGACAATGTCCGGGCGCTCGAAGGCGAGTTGGCCCGCACGATCATGTCACTCAACCGCATCAAGGCGGCACGAGTTCACCTGGTGCTGCCGCAGCGCGAGCTGTTCAGCCGCGACCAGAAAGATCCCACCGCCTCGATCGTGCTGACGGTTCGGGGCGAACTCTCGTCCGGCGAAATCCATGCCATCCAGCATCTGGTTGCGGCAGCGGTCGAGGGTCTCACCCCCAACCGTGTCGCCATCGTCGATGATTCCGGCCAGCTGCTGGCCTCGGGCGGCGGCGATGACGGCAGCCCCGATTTGAGTGGTGACGCGCAGGATCAGACTTCGGGCATCGAGAGCCGACTGACCCAGCGCATCGAGGACCTGCTCAACAACATCGTCGGGCCGGGACGGGCGCGGGTGCAGGTCAGCGCCGAGCTCAATCTCGATCGCTCGACCACGACTTCGGAAACTTTCGACCCCAACGGGCAGGTTGTCCGCTCTACCCAGACCCGGCAGGTCAACAACTCCTCCAGTGGTCCCGGCTCGAACGGCGCGGTCACGGTGTCCAATTCGCTCCCCGGCGCGGCGCAGAGCGCCAATGGCCAGGCCAGCCAAAACGGCGCCACCGACGACGAAACCACCAATTACGAGATCTCCAAGACCACGCAGACCTCGATCGCCGGCCCGGGCGGCCTCAAGCGGCTCTCCGTCGCGGTTCTCGTTGACGGCAACTACGTCGCCAATGGCAGGGGCAGTCAGACTTACCAGCCGCGCCCGCAGGCCCAGCTCGACCAGATCAAATCCCTGGTGCAATCGGCGGTCGGCTTCGATCAGGCCCGCGGCGACTCCATCCAGGTCGTCAACCTGCAGTTTGCGCAGGGACCGACCGCGGCGGATGCAGGTGCGTCCGGCCCGGGCCTCTTCGACTTCACCCGCGACGACCTGATCAATGGGGCGCAGATGCTGGTGACCCTGTTGATCGCCTTGGCCCTGGTGTTCTTCGTCATGCGTCCGCTGCTCAAGCGGGTGCTGATGCCGGAAAAGCCGCTCGCCCTGCCGTCCAGCGCCGAACTGGCGCCCGTGCCGCAAATCGCCGGCGAAGTGGTCGATCACGCGAACGGCCCGACGCTGGTGGACGACGCCAGATTAATGGGCGAGGCCCAGCTGCAGACGCTCAAGACGGTCGGCACGCTCGTCGAAGAAAACCCCAAGCAGGCCGCGCTGATCGTCCGCGACTGGCTCAATAACGCAGCGTGATGCCCATGCCCCCCACTCCCCCACTTACCACCCAGGTTCCCGCCACCGTTGCCGGTACCCAGGTCGTTGCTCCGGCGACGGCGCCCGGCAGGCAACTCGTCTTCGGCGATACGTCCAACCAGCGCGTTCTCAGCGGCAGCGAAAAAGCCGCCGTGCTGCTGCTGGCCCTCGGCCCGGATTACGGCAAGCCGATCTGGAACGAGCTCGACGACGTCGAGATCAAGATCCTGTCCCGGGCCATGGCGGGCCTCGGCCCCATCACCAAGGACATGCTCGACAGTCTCCTCGCCGAATTCGTGCTCGGCATCTCGACCAACGGCACCATCGCCGGCACGTCCGAGACCACGGAGCGGCTGCTGCTCTCGTTCCTGCCGCAGGACCGGGTCGATTCGATCATGGAGGAGATCCGTGGTCCGGCCGGCCGCAACATGTGGGAAAAGCTTTCCAACGTGCAGGAAGACGTGCTCGCGACCTATCTCAAGAACGAGTATCCGCAGACCGTCGCCGTTATCCTCTCCAAGCTGCAGACAGAGCACGCCAGCAAGGTGCTGGCCGCGCTACCCGAGGGCCTCGCGCTCGATGTCATCCAGCGCATGCTCGGGCTCGATCCGGTGCAGAAGGATATCCTCGAGAAGATCGAGAACACCCTGCGTACCGAATTCATGTCGACGCTGACTACGACCAAGCGTCGCGACAGCCACGAGCAGATGGCCGAGATCTTCAACGCTTTCGACCGCCAGACCGAAGCGCGGTTCATCAATTCGCTCGAGGACAAGGCTCGCGACGACGCCGAGCGGATCAAGGCGCTGATGTTCACCTTCGAGGACCTTAGCCGGCTCGATGCCGCCGCCATCCAGACGCTGCTGCAGAAGATGGACAAGAAGGAGCTGGCGCTCGCCCTCAAGGGCGCCAACGCCGAGGCCAAGGAAGCCTTCTTCGCCAATATGTCGGCGCGCTCCGCCAAGCTGCTCAAGGACGACATGGAATCGCTTGGCCCCGTGCGGCTGAAGGACGTCGATGAGTCCCAGAGCAAGATGGTCAACATGGCCAAGGACATGGCCGCCCGCGGCGAGATCCTCATCAACAAGAACCGCAGCAACGAAGAAATGGTGGCCTGACCCATGCCGGCAGCGCCCGCCAAATTCACCTTCGACCTCGATCTCCGCGACCAGCCGCCGTCGGGCCTGCTGATGAGCGAGGCCGCCCGCGCCGAACTGCAGCAGCAGGCTCGCAATGCCGGCTATGCCGATGGCGTCGCGGCCGGCGAGCATTCGGCCGCGGCCACCTCGGCCAGGTCCCTCGCCCAGGCCGCCGATGCGCTGGGAGGACGCGCTGCCGCCCTGCTCGCCCAGGTGGACCAGTATGGCAGCGCGAGGCGCCGGGAAGCGATTGAGCTTGCCTCGACGGTCGGCCGCAAGCTCGCGGCGGCGCTTCTTGCAAAGCAGCCCGCTGCCGAACTCGAGGCCCTGTTGATCGATTGCCTGTCTTCGCTCGACGGCGTGCCCCATCTGGTCATTCGCTGCCATCCGGACCTCGCCGATGCGATGCGCGACATCGCGAGCGCGCGGATCGCCACCAGCGGGTTTACCGGCCGGCTGATCGTCATGGGCGATCCCGACATCACCCTCGGCGATGGCCGTATCGAATGGGCCGACGGAGGCCTCGTCCGCGATGAGGCCGCAATTTCCGCGGCGATCGATGCCCGCATCGCCGCCTACCTCGCCACAAACAACAAGCAACAAGAAGAGGAGATCACCTGATGGCCGACGAACCGCAATCCGGCGCAGGAACCGGCGTGACCTTCGAGGAAATGCATGCCAGCAGCGCCAACCAGGCCGTGCCGGCCGGTGAGCGCACCGCTGCCGATCTCGAAGCGGTCTTCGACGTTCCCGTACGCATCTCCGTCGTGCTGGGCCGCACCAAGATGCCGGTCGCCGGCCTCCTCAAGATGGACATCGGCACCGTCATCGAGCTCGACCGGCAGGTCGGGGAGGCCGTTGAGATATACGTCAACGAACGTTTGGTGGCACGCGGGGAGATCGTGCTCGTCGAGAACCGCCTCGGCGTCACCATGACCGAAATCATCAAGGCAACATGAGAGGAGTGGACACATGCGTCTTCTGATCATCGGAGCCCTGGACGGCCAGCTCACCCAGGCGACCAAGCTCGCCATGGATGGCGGCGCCAAGGTCGCTCACGCCGCAACTGTCGAAATCGCCATGGCAACGCTCAGGAGCGGTCGGGGTGCCGACCTGCTGCTCGTCGACGTGATGGCAGATATTGCCGGACTCATCGGAGCCCTTGACGCCGAGCGGTTCCATATTCCGGTCGTCGCCTGCGGGACCGAGAGCAATGCCGCCGCCGCGGTCAACGCCATCCGCGCCGGCGCCAAGGAATATATCCCCCTGCCCCCCGACGCCGACCTGATCGCGGCCGTCGTGGCGGCCGTCGCCCGGGAATCGAGTGACTTGCTCTACCGCGATCCCGCCATGGCGCGGGTGGTGCAGTTCGCGGACCAGATCGCCGGCTCCGACGCGAGCGTCTTGATCACCGGCGAGAGCGGCACCGGCAAGGAGGTGATGGCTAAATACCTCCACGCCCGCAGCCGCCGCGCCCAGCGCCCGTTCATCTCCATCAACTGCGCCGCCATTCCTGAACAGTTGCTCGAAAGCGAACTCTTCGGCCACGAGAAGGGCGCCTTCACCGGCGCCGTGGCGCGCCGCATCGGCAAATTCGAGGAGGCCAATGGCGGCACCCTGCTGCTCGACGAAATTTCCGAGATGGATTTTCGCCTGCAGGCCAAGCTGCTCAGGGCCATCCAGGAACGGATGATCGATCGCGTGGGCGGCAGCAAGCCGGTGCCGGTTGACATCCGGATTCTGGCGACCTCAAACCGCAACCTCGCCGATGCGGTCCGCGAGGGCCGGTTCCGCGAAGACCTGTGGTTCCGCCTCAACGTCGTCAACCTGAAGCTGCCGGCCCTGCGGGATCGCCCGGCCGACATCGCCGCCCTGGCCGAGCACTTCGTCGAAAAATACGTGAAGGCCAATGGCCTGCCGCGGCGGTCGCTATCGGCAGAGGCGCGCGCCGAGCTGTTGAAGGCGCCCTGGCCGGGCAATGTCCGCGAGCTGGAGAACACCCTGCACCGGGCCGTGCTGCTCGCTTCGGGCGAAGTGATCGGGCCGGGCGCGATCGCCATGCCCGACGGCACCGGCCTCAGCACACTCGTCCGCGAGCATTCGGCGGCGAGCCAGCCGGCCCAGACCGTCGAGGGCGCCGCCGCGCGCGGCCTCGTCGGCCGCACGGTCGCCGATGTCGAACGCGACCTGATCCTCGATACCCTCGGCCACGTTTTCGGCAACCGCACCCATGCGGCCAATATCCTTGGCATCTCCATCCGCACCCTGCGCAACAAACTCAACCAATATGCCGACGAAGGCGTGGATATCCCCGCGCCCGGCGAACAGCGCTCGAACGCAGCGTGATAATTTAAATCGTTCTTTCTGCGATTCTTTCCTTCCCCCGCCGGGGGAAGGTGCCGGCCAGCCGGGCCGGCAAGACGCTTCCCGAAATGCCTCGATAGCTTCCCCCCTCGGGGGAGGTTGGGAAGGTTGTGAGCTCCAATAGCGGGTGACGCATGGCTGATCTCTCCAATAGCGGCGGCAACCCGCTTTCCGGCCTCAAGCTCCCGACCCTCAGGGAGGTCTCGGATCTCCTGCGCTCGACCGACATCGCGCTGGCGATCGGCGTCATGGCGATCATCGTCGTGCTCATCCTGCCGATGCCGGCGATGCTGCTCGACCTTCTGCTGGCGATCTCTATCGTCTTTTCGGTCTTGATCCTGATGACGGCGCTGTTCATCCAGACACCGCTCGAATTCTCCTCCTTCCCGACGGTGCTGCTGATCGCCGCGATGATGCGGCTGGCGCTGAACCTAGCCTCGACCCGCCTCATCCTCTCCAACGGCCACACCGGCACCGACGCCGCCGGGCATGTGATCCAGGCCTTCGGCCAGTTCATCATGCGCGGCAATTTCGTCATCGGCGTCGTGGTGTTCGCGATCCTGGTGATCGTCAACTTCGTCGTCATCACCAAGGGTTCGGGCCGTATCGCGGAAGTCGCGGCGCGCTTTAGCCTCGATGCCATGCCCGGCAAGCAGATGGCGATCGACGCCGACCTTTCCTCCGGCCTCATCAAAGAGGCGGAGGCCAAGAAGCGCCGCGCCAATCTCGAGGCCGAAAGCGCCTTCTTCGGCAACATGGACGGCGCCAGCAAGTTCGTGCGCGGCGACGCCATCGCCGGCCTCCTGATCACCTTCATCAACATCATCGCCGGCATGATCATCGGCGTGCTGCAGGAAGGCCTCAGCTTCCAGCAGGCCGGCAACAATTATACGCTGCTGACCGTCGGTGACGGCCTCGTCAGCCAGATCCCCTCGCTGATCGTTTCGACCGCCGCGGGCCTGCTGGTCTCCAAGGCGGGCGTGGCCGGCAGCGCCGACAAGGCGCTGGTGGCCCAGTTCACCGGCTATCCCAAGGCACTTGGCATGTCGGCTGCCGTCATGACACTGATGGCGCTGCTGCCCGGCATGCCCTTTATCCCGTTCCTCGCTGTCGCCGGCGGCGCCGGCTACCTCGCCTTCCGCTCAAACAAGACCAAGGTTGCTGCAACGGCGAGGGCGGCAATCGAGGCCGTCACCAACGCCGCCAAGCCAGCCGAGGGAACGCCGCTCGCGAGCAATGAAGACGGCCCGATCAAGGAAAGCCTCAAGATCGACGAGCTGAAGCTCGAGCTCGGCTACGGCCTGCTCAGCCTCGTCAAGGAGGACGACGGCGGCAACGACCGGCTGACGGAACAGATCAAGGCGTTGCGCCGGCAATTGGCGAGCGATCTCGGCTTCGTCATGCCGCCGGTTCGCATCCTGGACAACATGCAGCTCGAGCCCAACGAGTACCGGATCCGGATCAAGGAAGTGGAATCCGGCAAGGGCCATGTGCGCGCCGCCGAACTGATGATCATGGATCCCTCGGGCAAGCCGATCTCGCTCCCCGGCTATCACACCACCGAGCCGACCTTCGGCCTGCCGGCAACCTGGATCGATCCGGGAATGCGCGACGAGGCCGAGCTCAAGGGCTACTCGATCATCGACCCCTCGACGGTGATTTCGACCCATCTGACCGAGGTGCTGAAGGCAAACGTTGCCGAACTCCTCAGCTATGTGAACGTGCAGACCCTGCTCGCCGGCCTGAGCAAGGATCAGCAGAAGCTGATCGAGGACATCGTTCCGAGCCACATCTCGATCTCCGGCATCCAGCGCGTGCTGCAGATGCTGCTGGCCGAGCGTATCTCCATCCGCGACCTGCCAACGGTGCTCGAAGGTATTGCCGAAGTTGCCGCCGCCGGCCGTTCGAGCCAGGCCATCGTCGAACATGTACGGGCGCGTCTTGCCCGCCAGATCTGCGCCGCCAATCTCGGCCCCGATGGCAACCTGCCGCTGCTAACGCTCTCCCCGCAATGGGAGCGCGACTTCGCCGAGGCGATGGTCGGGGACGGCGACAACAGGCATCTGGCGATGGCGCCGTCGCGGCTGCAGCAATTCATCGTCGGGGTGCAAAAGGGTTTTGAGCAGGCCGCCCAGCAGGGCGAACTGCCGGTGCTCATCACCTCGCCCTCGGTGCGGCCACATGTGCGCGCCATCGTCGAGCGCTTCCGTCCGCAGACGGTGGTGATGAGCCAGACCGAGGTGCACCCGCGGGTGAGGCTAAAGACTGTCGGCGCCGTCTGACGGCAGCAGCCGGAACCGGATCGGGCGCGCGGCCAGGACAAGGTCGCGGATCGCCAACGGCGCCCAGACGAGACCGAATGCCAGCAACGGGGTGTACATGCCGCCCCAATAGACATCGAAGGGCTTGCCGGCGATGGTGAAGAGCACAGCGTAGATAAGAACCACCAGCGCCATCCGGAGGCCCGCCGGAAAGGCGCAGAGCCCCAGGACGGCGATCGGCAGCACCAGCGCGCTGACCCAGAGCGGCACCAAGATCAGCATGCCGTCGAACGCCGCCGTCTTGACCACGAAATCAAGGCCGCCAAGCGCGATCCAGCCGCCGCCCGGATCGCTGAAATCGCTCGGCCCGAGCAGCGCGCCGACGGCATGGGCGTGCAGCAGGTAATAAACGGAATAGGCGAGGAGCCCGAGAAGCGTCAGGCTAGCCTCGATTCGTCGCCCCTGCAGCAGCGCCAAAGCCAGGCAGATCATGACATAGGGGGCGGCCAGCTCGCGGATGAACAGCGCCAGCAGCGCGAGGAGCACGCCCGGCAGCCATAGTTTCGCGCCATAGCAGCAGCACGAGCCAAGGATCAGGATGCCCGCGACGATCTCGCCGAAATAAACCGTGCCGGGCACCACGGCCGTCGCCAGCGACACGATCAGCAGCGGGATTGCCGCGCCGGCCAATATCCAGTTCCCCTGTCGGTAGACGAGGACCAGGCCCAGGGCCGCCGCCGCGGCGGCCAACGCGGTCAGCACCGTCTGCGCCCAGGCGGTAAAGGGGGCAAGGCTCACGAGCGAGAGCAGCAACGGCGTGCGCCAGTTGAACACCGAGAGCGTGGGATAGTGCCCTGCCCTCAGCTCGATATGAGCGGCCGTATAATAGTCTTGGCCTTCCCGCAGCCGATCGACGATGCGCGTATAAAGAGCAAGGTCGCCGCTATCGACTGTGGCCGCCGGGGTCGGGTCGGTACCGCCGAAGGAAGCGGCCAGCAAGGCAAGCATCGCCAGCGCGAGCAGCGCCAGCACCGCGCCAGCCAGGCCGCGGTTGATCTGCCGAAACCGTGTCGAAACGGGCTGCATCTGCATGTTCGCCACAGA
This sequence comes from Devosiaceae bacterium, assembly GCA_035493835.1. Lineage (GTDB taxonomy): Bacteria > Pseudomonadota > Alphaproteobacteria > Rhizobiales > Devosiaceae > DASZTU01. The sequence goes on along the minus strand of DATJHO010000016.1, from coordinate 84,892 downwards.
CTACGGTTTCGGGATGAAGGGAGGCTTAAAAGGAAGGCCTAAACTGCCGCCCTCCCGCTACCGCCGAAAGGATTCGGCAGCTAAGCTTGGGGCCATGGCCATCATTGCGCTTGATCATATCCAGCTTGCCATGCCCGAAGGCGGCGAAGGTGAGGCACGGTTATTTTATGCGGGGGTACTCGGCCTTGAGGAAATCCCCAAGCCCCAAAACCTCGCGGTGCGCGGCGGCGTCTGGTTCGGACGGGGAACCGTGAAGGTGCATCTGGGAATCGACAAGGACTTCGTTCCGGCACGCAAGGCGCATCCAGGTTTTCTCGTAGACGACCTGGATGCAACGATCGAGCAGATCCTTGCCCATGGCGTTGGAATTCGGGAAGACGAGCCGCTGGAGGGCTATTCCCGCGTCTATATCAGCGACCCCTTCGGCAATCGCATCGAACTGATGGAGCGGACGGCAAAGGCGCGATGACGCGCCGGCGGTCCGACAGGCTTACCATGCGGTGAGGGCTTCTGTTGGGCATGTGTGGTGTGCGGCCCACAGGGAGAGCTGCCTTCCCACGCCTCAAGGACGTCAGTCCCGGTGAACCCGAATCAACAGAGATTCCCGCCTGCGCGGGAATGACGACGTCGCTGGGGCACGAATTTTCCCGAAAACCCCTCATTCCCGCGAAGGCGGGAATCTCTGTTTGAAGGAGGAGACCAGCCCCCTCACGACCGCATGTGGCGGAGGCGGCCCATCTCGTCATATTCGGCCTGTTCGGCCTTGGCCTCGGCCTCCAGCTCGCGGCCGTGCTCGCGCTGGTCGAGCAATTCGATCTTCTTCAAATCCTCGATGGCCTCGGCCAGGGCATCCTGGGCGCTCTCGAGCTTGTCTTTCATGTCGTTCGAGGACGCCATGAGGTTGTCGCGGCGGGCCATCGCCGCCTTGGCGAAGGTCGAATAGGCGAAATGGGCAACGTCGGAGATGCCGGTTTTCGCCTGCTCGATTTCGATCTGCTGGTCGAGCTCAGCCGCCATCCGTTCGAAATCAGCGATCATCATTTCGATCTGCGCAACCTGGCGACGTTTTTCGTCGACCTGGAACTTTTTGAGCCGGATGAGGCTCTCGCTGCGCGACTTCATTGACTTGTACTCCTTACCCCATCAAGTCAGCCTGACGGTGCGGGGGTCTATTTCCCCTTCTCCGCCGCGGGAGCGCCCGCCTTCTGGACGATCGCCTCCAGCATCTTGTAGCCGTCGGCGATCGACATCCGCTCTTCCCGCTGCTGGCCCAAAAACGCCTCCAGCTCCGGGTTGATCGCGATAGCACGATCCACTTTCGGATCCGATCCCTTCCGGTAAGCCCCCAGCCGGATCAGTTCCTCCATGTCGGAAAACACCGACATCAATTCACGCGCTGCCTGCAACACCGGCCGCATTTCGAGCGGCACGCACCCCGGCATGGTGCGTGAAATCGAGCGCAGCACGTTGATCGCGGGGTAGCGACCCCGCTCGGCAATGCCGCGCTCCATTACAATGTGCCCATCGAGGATGCCGCGAACAGCATCTGCAATAGGTTCATTATGATCGTCACCTTCGACTAAAACGGTAAATAGACCGGTAACGGAGCCTGAATTCACAAGGCCCGGCCCCGCCCTTTCCAACAGCCGCGGCAATTCGGTGAAAACGGTTGGCGGATAGCCCTTGGCTGTCGGCGGCTCGCCTGTCGCCAGCCCGATCTCGCGCTGCGCCATTGCGAAGCGGGTGAGGCTATCCATCATGCAGAGCACGCGCTTGCCCTGGTCGCGGAAGAACTCGCAGAGTGCCAGCGTCATATAGGCCGCCTGCCGCCGCATCAGCGCCGCCTCGTCCGAGGTCGCGACCACCACCACGGCCTGCTCGATACCGGCCTCGCCCAGATAATCGGTGACGAACTCCTGCACCTCGCGGCCGCGCTCGCCGATCAGCCCGATCACTGCCACGTCGACCTGGGCATTGCGCGCGAGCATCGACATCAGCACCGACTTGCCCACACCCGAGCCGGCGAAGATGCCCATGCGCTGGCCGTCGCACATGGTGGTGAAGGTGTTCATTACCCGCACGCCCATATCGAGCGGCGCGCCTACGCGCGCGCGGTCGTGCGCGGCGAGAGGAGAGGCCTTGAGCGGATAAGGCACCGCGCCACGTGCCAGCGGCCCCTTGCCGTCGATCGGCTCACCATCGGCGTTGATCACCCGCCCGAGCCAGTCATTGGCCGGATAGACCGTACCGTCATGCCGCTGGAACACCGCCTTGCAGCCCAGCCTCACCCCTGAAACCGGCCCGAACGGCAGGCAGAGCGCGTGGCCGTCCCTAAAACCGATGATTTCGGCGGCAAGCCGCTCCCCGCCGGTCGCCTCGATCATCACCCGGCCGCCCACGCGCAATTCGCGTACCGGCCCCACGACCTCGATCAGGAGCCCCTGCACGGTCTTCACCCGGCCGAAGACCTCGACCTCGTCGATCATTTCAATGGCAGCGCTGAGGGCTTTCACGGCTTCGTTCCCGGCTCGAATCGCGAGGCCATGTTAAGGGTAACCCAGCGTTAAGGAAAAAGGCTTATCGTGCCTGTGAGCGGCTTTTTGCGCGCCCCTTGGCGCTGCCGCAATTCACCCTTCCAGACCCCGCAATCGCTGAATCGGCAGAGTCCGTTAAGGACCCTTCTTAATCTAAAATCTTAAGAAAATTTCAGCCAAAAATGTATTTCATTTCAAAGGCTTAACTTTAATTGTACAGCCATCCAATTGCGTATTGCGGATCGGAATTAAACTTTGTTAACTAATTGGGCTTAGGTTTGAGTCATATCCAGTAAGGATCGGTAAAGAGTGCCGGCAAAAGTGCCGGGCTTTGTTCCAGCAAGGGACGTGGGTTAAGGGGATTGGCATGCGGGTACTCCTGATCGAGGATGACAGCGCGACCGCGCAGAGCATCGAGCTGATGCTCAAATCTGAAAGCTTCAACGTGTATACGACCGACCTCGGCGAAGAGGGGGTCGATCTCGGGAAGCTCTATGATTACGACATTATCCTGCTCGACCTGAACCTGCCCGACATGTCGGGCTATGAGGTGCTGCGCACGCTGCGCGTGGCCAAGGTGCAGACGCCGATCCTGATCCTCTCCGGCCTCGCCGGCATCGAGGACAAGGTCCGCGGCCTCGGCTTTGGCGCCGACGACTACATGACCAAGCCCTTCCATAAGGACGAGCTGGTCGCCCGCATCCACGCCATCGTCCGCCGCTCCAAGGGCCATGCCCAGTCGGTCATCCAGACGGCCGATCTCACGGTCAATCTCGACACCAAAACCGTGGAAGTCACCGGCCAGCGCGTGCACTTGACCGGCAAGGAATACCAGATGCTGGAGCTGCTCTCGCTCCGCAAGGGCACCACGCTCACCAAGGAAATGTTCCTCAACCACCTCTATGGCGGCATGGACGAACCCGAGCTGAAGATCATCGACGTCTTCATCTGCAAGCTCCGCAAGAAGCTTTCGGTCGCCACCGGCGGCAAGAACTACATCGAGACCGTCTGGGGCCGCGGCTATGTGCTGCGCGAGCCCGATGAGAACGAAGTCTATTCCGAAAGCGCCTGAGAGGACTTCTTCTGCCGATGCATCGCGAACCCCGTGCGGCATCGCGCGGGGTTTTGTTTTTGGTCGCCCCCTCACAAGGCCCCCGCTGCGCTCGGCCGACCTCTCCCCGACGGGTAGAGGTCCGGCCACCGACCCGGGTGAGGGGTTAGCCCACTTCAATCCTCACCCCACCAGCCATCCATCCTCGATCCGATAACGCCGCGCCGCCAGCGCCGCGACGTCGTCAGCGTGGTGGCTGACGAGGATCGTGATCCATCGATGCCGCTCGGTCAGCGCTCGCACCAGATCGCGCACGATGAGCCTCGTGTCATCGTCGAGGGCGGAAAACGGCTCGTCGAGCAGCAGCACCGGCCGCGCTCGGAGCAAGGTGCGGGCCAGCGCTACTCGCTGCTTCTGGCCGCCGGAAAGCGTGGCGGCGCGCTGTAGCCCGATATCGGGAAGCCCCACTTCGGCAAGCGCGGCAGCGATACGCTCCTTCACTTCTCCGCGTGGCATTCCCTCAGGCAATCCCAGCGCCACGTTCTTTTCCGCCGAGAGGTGCTCGAACAGCGTCTCGGACTGGAACAGGATCGAGACCGGCCGCTTTTCGGGGGGCAGCGGCAGGAGGTCGAGACCATCGAGGCGCATCGTCCCGGATTGCGGGGCAATGAAGCCCGCGATCAGATCGAGCAAGGTGGATTTGCCAGCCCCGCTCGGCCCGCTGACCGCAGTGATCTCTCCGGGGACAGCGGTCATCGAGAACCGATACTGCGCCGCCCAGCCCGGATGCGAATAGCTGACGTCATCGAGCACGAGCACGGGCGAGCCTTTCAAACAGGGGCGGCAGGGCGGTGAAGGCGATCACGGTTGCGATCAACATCAGCGCGGCGATGATCCCTGCATCATTGGTGCGGTAGGCGCCGAGCGCCTCGACCAGCAGCAGCGGGAGGGTGGTGAAATTCTCGGTGCCGAACAACGAGATCACCCCCAGGTCGCCGAGCGAGAAGCAGAAGGCCAGCGCCAGCACCACGCCAATGTCGCGGCCGATCAATGGCCATTCGACGAGCGCGAACTGCCGCCAGCCGGAAAGGCCGAGCGAACGGATCAACCGCCCCTGCCCTCTCGCGATCGCTTCAAGCGGCGGCCCGAGCGTCGCGATGGCAAAGGGCAGGCTGAGGAGCGCGTTGGCGAGCACGACGACCGGCGCTCCCGCCTGCTCCGGCGCGACGCCAAGGCTGCGGACCAGAAGAAAAAAGCCAAGCGCCAGAACCATCGCAGGCACCGCCAGATAGGTGTAGGCCGGCGCGGCCAGCAGCAGCCGGAAGCCCGGACGGGGTGTTGCGGAGCGGCCCATCGCGAGACCGAGCGCGAGCAGCAGCGTTAGCGCGGCCGAACTGGTGGCAATGCCGAAGCTCGTCGCAGCGGCTCGCCAAAATGTCGGCCGGGCGAAAAGACCGGTGATCCCGCCCCCGAAAATGCCGGAAAGCACCGCAAGCAGCGGCGGCGCAAAGCCCAGGAGGCTAAGCAACAGCACGAGCCATTGGAGGGCCCGCGCCAACGGGCCATCCGGCCAATGCTGCTCAGCCGGTCCACCAAAATTTGCCGGGATCGGGGCGAAAGCGCTCGACAGCACGATGACGACGCCGCAGATGCCAATTTGCACCAGCGCCAGCGTCACCGCCGCGTTGAGATCGAAATCAAGCCGTACGGCCGAATAGATCGCGACCTCCAGCGTCTGGTTGGCCGGCCCGCCGCCGAGCAGCAAGACGATAGGAAAGCTGGTAAAAGCGAGGAGGAAAATGATCGCCGCCAGCCCCGGTAGCGTCCCGCGCATCGCCGGCCAGTCAATCACACGAAACCGGGTCAGTGCGGAAAGCCCAAGGCTCTGCCCGGTCTTGAGCCGCGCGGCCGGAATGGCATCAAGCCGGGCCAATAGGATGCGGGCGGCGAACGCCCCATCAAGGATGAGATGGGCGGCCAGAATGCCGCCGAGACCGAAGATCGGCGCGTCGATATTGCCGCCCACGGCGTGCGCCGCCGCATTGATCCAACCGCTCCGCCCCCAGGCGGTCAGCAGACCGAAGGCGACGATGAGGCCGGGGGTGACGATCGCCGAGGCAAAGAGGCCGATCACCACCCCACGGCCGAAAAAGCGCAGCCGATTCAGCGCCCACCCGAGCGCCACGCCGACGACCAGCGAAAGGACGGTCGAGAGCCCGGCCTGAATCGCGGTCATCCTGAGGAGGTGGGCGATATCGACGCCGTCGGTCGCCGTCCCCGCCTGCCCCTGCGCCGCGACGATGATGGCGCCGAACAGCAGCGCCACCAACACCGCAACCGCGATGGCAATCGCCGCCCCGGCCAGCAGCCGGAGCGGACGGGCGGGAAGAGAGGATTGCACGTGCTGCCAAGGCCCCCTCACCCTACCCTCTCCCCCAAGTGAGAGGGGCACTTGTGGCACAGCCTCACCTTTCCTCTCCCTCTGGGGGAGAGGTCCGGCTGGTAAGCCGGGGTGAGGGGGCCTTTGCCACAAGCACCGCGCATCGGGCGCCCCTTACCTGATCGCCGTCAGCGCTTCGTCGATCCACTTGGCCTTGTTGGCGGTGATCGTCTTTTCATCCAGCGACAGGATTTTCGCCGGCTTGGCCTGGGTATTGAACGCGGCCGGTAGATCGGCCCCGATGTCGCGCACCGGATACATCCAGTTGGTAGTCGGGATAATTTTCTGCGCGTCGGCCGAGGTCAGGTAGGTGAGGAACTGCCTCGCCAAATCCTGCTGCCTAGACGACTTCAGGATGCCCGCCACCTCGATCTGCGGATAATGCCCCTCGCTGAACGCGGCGAAGGCGTAGTTCGGCTTGTTCTCCTCGATCGCATGATAGGCGGGCGAGGTGGTGTAGGAGAGCGCCATGTCGGCATCGCCCTTGAGGAACAGTCCATAGGCATCATCCCAGGACCGGGCCATGGTGGCGATGTGCGGCTTCAGCCCCTTCCATATCTCGGGCGCCTTGTCGCCATAGGCAGCCTTGATCCAGAGCAGCAGGCCGAGGCCGGGCGTATCCGAGCGGGGATCCTCGAGCGCGATCTTGAAGCTCGCAGGCTCGGCAATCAGGTCCTCGAAGGATTTTGGCGGATTTTTCACCTTGGTGGTGTCGTAGACAAAGGCGAAATAGCCGTAGTCGAAGGGCACGAAATCAGGATCGGTCCAGTTGGTCGGCAGATCGAGCCCGGTAAGGGTGAGCCCGTGCGGTGCGAACAGCCCCGTCGCCCGCGCCTCGCCCGAAATCGAGGTATCGAGCCCGAGCAGGACGTCGGCCTTGGTCGTTGCCCCTTCAAGCTGGACGCGCCGAAGGGCACTGATGGCGCTGTCGATGGAAACGAAATCGAGCGTGCAGTGGCACTGGGCCTCAAAACCCTTCTTGATGGCTGGGCCCGGGCCGTAGTCGGAGGCGAAGCTTTGGTAAGTGTAAACGGTGAGCGTGGGCTGCTCCGCTGCCAGCGCGGAGGTTGCGAAAAGCGCGAGGACCGCTACCACAAGAGTTTTCAGAAGGACCAAGGGTCATCCCTTTCCATGGTTGGCGGCCATGAAGATGAAGGGATGAGCGTCAATGGTCGAAAGCGCGGGAAAGCGCCCTTGCCATCTCGAACTTCCTCCGCCAGCATGACCTGGTTCAGGTTCAATGGGTAATTCTCAGCCCCGATTTCTCGGAGCACCCCAGCGAGACGGGCGGAACCTAGTGCGTGTCGGGGAAAAGGGAAAGTCATTTTTCCAGCCCCGGGCCCCTCGACAATTGAAGGCTGCGGACCTGCCGAAAGTGCAAGACGAAACGAAGAATAAGCCCTCGGGGCTGCCCCTGGGATTTGATGGACCATTGGTGATCGTGGGCGGCGGGACGCTTGACGAGCTTCTGCTGCGGGAACTCGCGGCTGGAGGGGCGCATCTGGTCGGCGCCGATGGGGGCGGCAACGCCATCAAAGCGGCCGGGCTCGTGCCGGAGGCAGTGATCGGAGATTTTGATTCCCTCGACCAGGCCGGCTGGGATTCCCGTACGCGGCTGATCCACATCGCCGAGCAGGACACCACCGATTTCGAGAAGGTGCTCTATTCGACCACCGCGCCGGTGACCATTGGCCTGGGGATGACCGGCAAGCGCCTCGACCACACGCTGGCCGCCCTCGACGCCGTCGCCCGCTATGCGCGTGAAAGACCGATCATCCTCGTCGACGAATGCGACATCGCCCTGGCGCTGACCGGCCCCTTTGCCTTCACCGTTGACGTCGGCGCCCGCGTCTCGGTGCACCCGCTGACGCCGACGCGGTTTTTCCGCTCAACGGGCCTGAAATATTCGCTGGATGGTTTGACCCTGGCGCCCGGCGTGCGCACCGGCACCTCGAACGAGGCGAGTGCGGTGGACTTTGCCATTGAGCCGGCGACAGGCGACGAGGGCGTATACCTGCTCATACTGGAGCGCCTGCGGCTGGGGGCGCTGATCGCGCGGCTGCTCGCGGGCTAGAGCGTTTCCGGGAAAAGTGGGCACCACTTTTACGGTTCGGAAACGCGATACAACAAGGACCTAGAGATCGTTCAGCGTTTCCATGAAACGGTGAACGGTTCAAGGCGGCATCGCCAGCCGCATGCCCACCGCTACGACCTGCCTTTCTTGAATTTTGGCGTCCCGGCATGACCTTCAGGTCATGCCGGGAACGCGCTTGGCAAGAGCGCCGGCCAAAGCACCTTCCGAAACTTATAGAACGCATTGTTTCCAAATTCCGACCTTAGCCTTGGTTACATAACGGTACTTACCACCCTATATGAGATGCGTTGCCTCGCCGGCTGCAGACACAGGGCGAGGCAGACTTGAGCCTCCCGAGTTGGGACGGCCGTTTACGTACGAAGGAAAGAAAATGCGTAAGTTTGCTAACCTTGCCAGCCTGGCAGTCGTTGCCATCGGTTTCACCGCCATTGCCGGCGGCAGCGCCTTTGCTGCGCCCCACAATCGCAGTGACGACCCGGCATATGATGCCCAGTACACCCAGCAGAACGACAATTACACGACCGAACAGAGCTTCGGAACCGATCGGCAGTGGGCGACCGACAGCTTGTTGGACAGCCATCCCAACCAGGCTCATTCCTCCACTCATCAGAGCAGCGGCAACAGTTAAGCCGGTGACGACTCGCGGGCGTTGACTGCGCTTCCGTTATCTCCACGCCTGCAAGTGCAAACGGCCAGACCGGATACCCGATCTGGCCTTTTTGCTGTTCGGTTTCGGAAAAAGCCTGATCAACTTCGTTTTTCACGGCAAGGTGCAAAAACAAAAACGCCGCCCCGTTCGGAGCGGCGTCCCGTGTCTCGACGTCTGAGCCTTAGACCGCGGCTTCGCGGGCGCGGGCCTTTTCGCGGGCTTGCTGCTGGACCTTGTCCTGCACCTTTTCAAAAGCGCGAACTTCGATCTGGCGGATGCGCTCGCGGCTGACGTTGTACTCCTGCGCCAGTTCCTCGAGCGTTGCCGGATTTTCCTTCAGGCGCCTGGCCTGGAAGATCGCCTTTTCACGCTCGTTGAGATCGCCCATGGCGTTCTGGAGCAGGCCCATGCGCTCGTCGTATTCTTCCGAATTGCCCAGCATGGTTTCCTGGTCCGGCGTATCGTCGACCAGCCAGTCCTGCCACTCGGAGGTGCCCTCGTCGGCCCGCATCGGCGCGTTCAGCGAGGCATCGCCCCCGAGCCGCTGGTTCATCGAGACCACGTCTTCCTCGGAAACCGAAAGAGTGGTCGCGATCTGCTTGATCTGGTCGGGATGGAGGTTCCCATCCTCGAGGGCCGCGATCTGGCCCTTGATGCGCCGCAGATTGAAGAACAGGCGCTTTTGCGCCGCGGTCGTGCCGATCTTCACCAGCGACCACGAGCGCAACACATACTCTTGAATGGCCGCCCTGATCCACCACATAGCGTAGGTGGCAAGGCGGAAGCCCTTGTCCGGCTCGAAGCGCTTGACGGCATGCATCAGGCCGACATTGCCCTCGGAGATGACCTCCGAAATGGGCAGGCCGTAGCCGCGGTAGCCCATGGCGATCTTGGCAACGAGCCGCAGGTGCGAAGTGATGAGCTTCTGCGCCGCGTTCGGATCGGTGTGCTCCCGATAGCGCTTGGCCAACATGAACTCTTCATCCGGCTCCAGCATCGGGAACTTGCGGATTTCTTGCAGATAGCGGCCAAGGCCGCCTTCTGAGCTGAGGATAGGCAGATTAGTTTGGGCCATAAGGTCCCCCTTTCTCCCCCTCTACGGGCGGAAACGGCCACGCACGCCTTCATCCCAGCACGGCAATGACCCGTCATTGATATAGGTCACAAAACTGCCAAGTTAAGGCCTGTAGCCGCGCGCCGCGCGCAGGTCAGCCATTATAGTTCCGCATAGTAACCTACGCACGACTTTAGCGCATAAAAGCCTGGTTGTAGGCATCGAGGGCTTCTTCGAGTGCCTCCAGATCGGGGGGCAGCGGCGCTTCGAAAAACATCTCTTCCCCCGTAACGGGATGCTCGAAGCCTAGTTCCGCCGCATGCAGTGCCTGCCGCCCCAAACCCTGGACAATCGGCTTCAAATCATCGGGAAGCCGGTTCGCCTTGGTTATATAACCAGTAGCATAAAGCGGATCGGCGACCAAGGGATGCCCGATATGGGCCATGTGCACCCGAATCTGGTGCGTGCGGCCCGTTTCCAGCTCGCAACTCAGCCGGGTGATCTGCCAACCCTCGCCGCCAAAGCGGGCCTCGGTAAGGTAATGCGTCACCGCCTCGCGCCCGTCGCGCCGCACCGCCTGCTTCAGGCGGTTGTTCGCATCGCGACCGAGCGGCGCATCGACGCTGCCCCGCGCGCTTTCCGTCATGCCCCAGGCAAAGGCGGTATAGGCCCGGTGTAGCGGGCCGGTCCGGCCATGGTCGGCGAACTGGGCGGACAGGTGCTGGTGCGCCTGGTCGGTCTTGGCGGCGACCATCACGCCAGAGGTATCCTTGTCGAGCCGGTGCACGATGCCGGGTCGCTTGACCCCGCCAATGCCCTTGAGGCTATCCCCGCAATGGAACAGCAGGGCATTGACCAGCGTACCGTCGGGACTCCCGGGCGCCGGATGCACCACCATGCCCACCGGCTTGTTGATGACGATCAGCGCGGCATCCTCATAGAGGATGTCGAGCGGTATGTCCTGGGGCACCGGCTCGGCCTCCTCCGGTTCGGGCGCCACCAGCACCACCACATCGCCCAGCTTCAGCCGATGCTTGGGCTGATTGACAGGCGTGCCATTGATCGTAACCGCACCCTTCTCTATGAGGTCCTTGACGCGCGCCCGACTGAAGACATCAAGGCCCTTGGCCAGCGCGCCGTCGAGCCGTTCGCCCGCCGCTTCAGCGTCGACCACATATTGCCATTCGATCTCCTCACCGGAAAAATCCTGCATGAGCACTCCTGATCCCCAAAAGGATGAACCGCAAAAGCTGACGCCGGAGGCTATTGCCGTCATCGGCCGCGCCCGCCGCTCGTTCATCTTCTCGATCGGGCTTCTGATTGTCGGCTTTATCGTCATTGCCGGGGCGCTTGTCTATCGCGCCAGCAAGGATAGCGGCAATCCGGCAGCCGCGGCCGGCACCACCTATACCGCCGCCGCGGTGAAAATTCCGGCGGGCTCGACCATCGTCTCGGCTGTCGCGGCGGATGGCGAGATCAGCGTAACCTATAAAAACGGCTCGGCGACGAACCTGCGCATCTTCGACGGCAAAACCGGCGCAATCCTGCGCGAGGTGCCGGTCGTCGGCGAATAGACGCTGGCAATAGCGTGATCCAAGGAGGCTGAATCAGGGCGCAGGTCGCGAGCGCTTGGGCGAGGTGCCGCCATCGCGGCATCGGCATTTGGTCGCCCCCCTGGCCGCCTCGTCTTCCCCGGGCTTGACCCAGGACCCATGCTGCCTTTCCAGTAGTTTGGGTGGACTTGGCGGGGAAACAAGGGTGGCCAGGTCAAGCCCGGCATGACGGAGGAAAGCGCTGGGAATGCTTCAGGTTCGCCGGATGCTCTCTACCGGCGCCCCTGCAGTTCCCGGAGCGCCGCCATCCGGTCGGCGACAGAGCCGCGACCTCTCGGTTGCGCGCCGACATTGCCCGGACGCGGCAGCGCCACGGGGCCGATCAATGGCTGGCCAGCGGCACCGTTTCGCATCGGAATGGCCTCGAGCTTGGCGCCATCGTCGGCAAAGCGCTGCACGCGATCGAACAGGCTTTCCTCGGTATCCGGCGGGGCCTGCGTCTCTACCGCGTAAACGAGGCGGCTTACATCCGAGGCAATGTCGTTGAGACGCTCACGGAGATGCGTCTGCTCCAGCCGTTCGGTATCCCAGTCTGCCAAGACCGTCGCCTCGACACGTACCACCTTGCTGCGCAGCTGCTCGACCTGCGCTTCCAGCGACAATTTTTCCGCCAGCGGCTGATCGTGCTTCTGCGTGCCGCTGGCGGTGATCTCGTTCGTTTCCTCCAGCAGCGCCGTAAGCCGGCTCTCGGCTTTGGCGATCCGGACCTCCGCCTCGACCAGGCTCGCATTGGCGGCGCCCGCCTCGCGCTTGACACCCAGGCTGCGGCGCAGCTCGGCGATCGCGCTGTTGGTCTCGGCCGAGCGGGGCAGGTCGAGCTGCGCCAGCACGCCCCTCGCCTGCTGCTCCAGCGCCCCCACGCGCTTGCGCTCGATCGTCAGCGCTGTCAGCAGCTCGTCGATATCCTCGTCGTAGTTTCCCGTCAGCCCCTTGCCGTCGATACCCGAACTAGGCGGCAGCTTCATGCGGATTGCTTCGCGCGCGTCCTCGAGCTGGCTGCTTTTCTTTTCGAGCTCGCGGTCGCGCTGCGTCAGGCGCTGGGCGAGTTCGGCGCTTTCGCGCTCTAGATCGAGGATGCGCTCCCGCAACACCGCCTCGCGCTCTTCGAGTTCGCGGGCGGCGACGGCATGTTCGTCTCGTTCGCTCTTCAGCGCATCGAGGTCGTCGCGCCCGCGGTGGGTCGCGCCAAGCTGCTCGGTGAGGCGCTTGCGCAATTGCTCGACGTTCATCTCGAGCCGGCGGGTCGAGAGCGCGAACTCGGCCCGGAGCTGATCCTTGTCCGCGCGGAATTCGGCGAGGGTGAGGGGTGTCGCCGCCTCGATGCGCTTCTTGGTGAGGCGCACGGCGCGGCGCCAGATGGCGGGCATCAGCATCAGCGCCAGGAGGGCTGATGCGAGCACGCCAAGGGCGAAATACATCATGCTCTCGATAGTCATCGGGCACCTCTTTCCGGACGCACCAGTATCCCGCCCCGAGTCTTACCGCTCAATAGGATTCTGACCGGCTTGCCCACGAATGCCGCCATCGCTGCGCCGGTTCCCGCGAGTTCGCCAGCAACTCGTAGGAGGCGTTCCGGCCGGCGGCAGCTCAAGCTCGGGACGGGCTCCAAGTCCTCAGAACGGATTCCAGGTCGCCTGTGGCGTGAACTTCAGATAGCCCGCGTTGATTCCGAGCCGCGCCCCAATCCCGGAACGGATCGGCACGACCACGACATCGTCGCGCTTGAGCACCGTCATGCCGAGCCCGCCGACCACATAGGCAGACCCGTCGACGCCCGGAAAGCGGCCGAAGATGGCGCGGGTCGACGGCAAATTGTAGACCAGCATCATCACTTTCGAGCCATCGCCGCCGAAATCGACGCCGATCGTCGGCCCTTGCCAATAGATGGGAAGGTCGCCGCGATTGCGGGTGAACATCGTGCCCTGTCCGTAGCGGGCGCCGGCAAAAAACGCGCCGCTCCCCTCGTCACCGAGGATATAGCCATTGGGCAATCCGTACTGGGACACCGCCCGCTCGACCACCGAAGCGAGGCCCTGGGCGACCGAGCCGAAGAAGGCATTGCCTTTGTGGACCAGCTCATCGGCCGAATAGGTGTCGCTGAGCGAGCCTGATCGTGCCAGAGCCGGCAGCGGGGTCGCCGCCAGCGCAAACAGCAGCAGCAGACTGAGAACGAGACGTTTCAACATTGGGTGGCGCTCCGACAACGGTGGGGCGGACATGCATCTAGATTAACGAAAGGCTTAATCTATTCCACATAGCCTTGCAAAGGGCCGTGCCCGCAACGGGTCAAATCCTGACGACGATGATGCGCCAACTTCGTAAACAAACGTTAACCATAGCGCTATGCGTTCAACTGACGCTGGCGTCGGGCTGGGTCGCGCCCTCGTTTGCCGACGGGCTTACCCCCCAGATGGTCACCGACCCGCTGACCGGCGTGGCGCTGAGCGGCTACGATGCCATCAGCTACTTTGCCGCCGATGGCCCCGTCGAGGGAAAGCCCGATTACGAATATGATTGGAACGGGGTGCCCTGGTATTTTGCCAACGCCGCCGACCGCGACATCTTTTCGCGATCGCCCGAGGTATATGCGCCGCAATTCGGCGGGCACGGCGCGCAGAGCCTGGCGCAGGGCTACCTCTCCGACGGCAATCCGGTGATCTATGCGGTCCTGGCGCAGCGGCTCTATCTCTTTTATTCGGACGACAACCGCACCGCCTTCATGGCGACCCCGGGCGCCTCGATCGACAACGCCAGGCGGAACTGGCGCAAGTTTTTTCCGCCGGCGCCGCAACCATCCCCTCCCGCCGCGGCGAGCCCACCGGCAGCAACGCCTGCTCCGAAGGCTCCTTGAGCTTTCCTTGCCCTCACGCATCGGGCAAGCTCGCCCGATGATTCTTGATCCCCCATTCCCGGAGAAACCGCATGGCCGACATCATTGAGCTCAAGGCGACGGACCTGGCCGCCATGCTCTGCTCACGCGTCTGCCACGACCTGATCAATCCGGTTGGCGCCATTGGCAATGGCCTCGAAGTTCTGGCCGATCCGGGCCAGGCCGAAATGGCGCCTTTCGCCCGCGACCTGATCAGCAACGCCGCCAAGCAGGCCCGCGCCAAGCTCGAATTCGCCCGCCTCGCGTATGGCGCTTCCTCCACCGCCGGTACGGATTTCGATACCCGCGAATGCGAGCGCGTCGCCAGGCTCTTCTTCGAAATCGAGAAGGCCGAGCTCGATTGGCGCGTGCCGCTGATCCTGTTGCCCAAGCACAAGGCCAAGCTGTTGATGAACATGCTGCTGATCGGGGCCGGCGCGGTGCCGCGCGGCGGCTATGTGCGGGTCGAGCTCGAAGGGCCGGCCGGCGAGGAGCGGTTCCGCATCGCCGCCAAGGGCCCCAAGACCCTGATCCCCGCGGGGGCCGAAGAGCTCGTCGCCGGCACGCCGGAGGAAGGGGTCGATGCGCGCGGTATCCAGCCCTTCTATACGGGCCTACTCGCGCGGATAACCGGTATGAAGCTGCAGATCGGCCTCGAAAACGAGGAGTTTGTCTTTTCCGCCACGCCAGAAGCCAAGCCGGACTCTGCCGCGGCGTGATCCTTTAGGCCAGCGCCAGGCGCTGCTTCCCGGAGCGCGGCCCCGTTGGGCCGCGGCCAAATGCCGAGGCCGCGATGGCCGCACCTCGCCCTAGCGCCCGCTACGTCGCCTAAACGCTGCCCCGTTGGATCATGCTCTAATCCCCGGTTGCCGGCTGCTCGATCAGCAGCCGCGTCGCCTCGACCACGATCTTGCGGCGGGCGGCAGTGTCGAGGGGAGAATATTCGGCAAGCGTCGCCCGATACTCCGGCATCATCGTTGCCCAGATGCCGGCGTTGGACAGCACCAGCAGCAACAAGGCCGGGGCGGGAAAGCGCTTGCTCAGGTGCCCGGCCGCCTGTGCCGCCGCGATCGCCTGCGTCTTGGCGCTGTTGGCACGAATGATCGCCTCGACCTGCAACCCCTCTTCGCCCCGTTCGAGCCGGGACCACGCGGCGATGCGGTTGACCAGCGGATTGGCGCAATAATAGTCGAACAGCCGCCCCGCATACTCCGGCAGGTCGGATGCATCGATCGGCACCACCTCGAGCGTCTGCACGACCTGCGCGTCGAACACCGCCGAGAACAGCTCCTCCTTGTTGCCGAAATAGCTGTAAATCAGCGACTTGTTTGCGCTGGCCTCTTCCGCGATGCGATCGATCCGCGCCCCCGCAATACCGAATTGCGCAAACTCCCGCGTTGCGGCCTCGAGCAGGCGCTTTCGCGTTTCCGTGGCATCACCCGGCATTTGGCTCGCTCCAGACTAACTGGTTAGTTGACATTTCTTCCACCAGACCTAAATATGACTTGCCAACTAAATGGTTGGTTGGCACTCCCGATATATGACCGAGCTCCCTGCTTTGCAAGGGAATCGGCCGGAAAGGAACAAGCATGTCACAGGTTTGGCTAGTCACCGGAAGTTCGCGTGGTCTCGGCCACAGCATCGTCAAGGCCGCGCTCGAAGCCGGCCACCGCGTCGTCGCCACGGCGCGCAATCCCCAGCAGGTGGCCGATTTGGTAGAACAATACGGCGCCGATCGCGTCAGCCCGTTCGCGCTCGACGTCACCGACGCCGAGGCGGCGCAGGCAGCGGTCAAGCACGCGGTCGATACCTTTGGTCGGCTCGATGTCGTCGTCAACAATGCCGGTTACGGCGACACTGCTTCGGTAGAGGACGTGACGCTGCAAGATTTCAAGGCGCAGATCGACACCGTCTTCTACGGCACAGTTTACGTCACAAAGGCTGCCGTGCCGGTGATGCGCGAGCAGGGGTCTGGGCACATCATCCAGATCACCTCGGTTGGGCGCCGGCTGCATTCGCCTGGGCTCGCCGCCTACCAGAGCGCCAAATGGGCCGTCGAAGGCTTTTCGGGCGTACTGGCGCTCGAGATTGCCCCGCTCGGCATCAAGACGACCATCATCGAGCCGGGCGGCTTCCGCACCGACTGGGCCGGCTCGTCGATGAAGATCCCGCCGATCAGCGAACCCTACCAGCAGACCGTCGGCGCCTATGTCCAGCGCTTCCGCAACCAGGGCAGCGCCGCCTTTGCCGGCGATCCCGACAAGGCCGGCGAGGTGATCGTCCAGGTCGCCCAGCTCCCCGAACCGCCGCTGCGCCTGATTCTGGGCAAGGCGGCGCTCGAATATGCGACCGCCTTCGACGCCGCCCGCACCGCCTCCGACGCGAAGTGGAAAGACCTGAGCCTGTTGACAGAAGCCGACGACTGAGCAGGCGCCGCATCCAAAACATCGAAAGATTGCGGTAATCAATAATAGGGGATTTTCACCCATACTATCCCGGACCTTGCAGCTTATGGCACGACCATTCTGAATGGACCGATCCCGGTGCGGCCGGATTGATCGGCTCCAGACCGGTCCGGGAGTTGATGATGAAATCTTGCCTTGTCGTCGACGATTCGAGCGTGGTGCGCAAAGTGGCGCGCCGCATCCTCGAGGATCTGGACTATATCGTCGAAGAGGCCGAGGACGGCCAGGAAGCCTTCGACAAGTGCCGGCAGGAAATGCCTGACACCATCATGCTCGATTGGCAGATGCCGATCATGGGCGGGCTCGAATTTCTGAAACTGCTGCGCGCCTATGTTGGCGGCGAACGGCCGCGGGTGGTCTACTGCACCACCGAACACGACATCGGCCACATCGCCATGGCCCTTAAGGCGGGCGCAAACGACTACATGATGAAGCCCTTCGACCGCGACCTGATGATCGCAAAGTTCCATCTGCCCGACGCAGCGGCGTAACGCGTCATCCATTGCGACCGGGGCCGTTGCGGAGGCCCCTCACCCTACCCTCCCGAGGGAGGGGGACGCTGGGCGCACATTTCTCCCTCACCTCGGCCTTTGGCCGGACCTCCTCGCGACGGAGGAGAGGAACAAGAGGCACAGCGCTATGGATTCCTCTCCCCGTGGGGGAGAGGTCGGCCGAGCGAAGCGGAGGCTACCCTCACCCCCAATGTCGGAGCTTATGCCTCGCCCTATTCGTTTCGTTGATCGCCCAAAAAACGACGAGCCCGCTTCGATCTCTCGAAGCGGGCTCGATTATTTTGAACCTGATGCCAGGCGTCAGTTGGCCTTGGGCGCCGCCGCGGCGGCCGGCGTGGTCGAAGCTTCCTTCGACCACTCGTCGAACACCTGCGTGAACAGTTGCTCGGCCTTGTCGTCCTTTTCCAGCGTGATGATCGCCTTCTTGCCCGTCGCATAGATGATGGCGAGGTCGATCCACTTACGCGAGGTCAGCAGGTCCCTGTTAGTCGCTTCATCCGCCGGGGACGAACTGAGCGCGAACAGGAACGAGTTGCCCACCACACGCGCCGAGGCGCCGACCAGGGGCGTGCCCTGCACCAGTTCCTCATTCTTCAGCAGCACGCCGGGCAGGCCCGCGATCGACCCGCCGATGAAGCTGTCGTTGACGGTGAAATTGATCTCCATCAGGTGGCTCGCCGGCAGGGTCGGGTCGGAATTCTTGCGGATCAGCACCGACACACCAAGATTGCGCGCCGGAATGCTGGCCTTACCGACCAAAGTCGGCTGCCCCATCTCGTCCTTGCCCTCGCTCCACTCGACGGTACCCGAGAACGGGACCGCGCCGGTGGTGCCATCCTGCGACGCTTCGAGCAGCAGCGATTGGCTGCCCGCAGCCGCGGCAGGTGTACCGTCCGCGGACGGCTTGGCCGCATCGGCCATCGCCGGCGCCGCGGCATTGTCGGCGGACTGGGAAAGCCGTTCCTCGCTCTTGGGCGCGGTGCCCGTCTGCGCCGAAGGCTCAGCCGGCTGGGTCGCCATCGGTGCCAGTGGCACGGGGCCCGAGGGCGCCGGTGTCGGGGCCGGTCCGGCGCTCAGCGGCGCGCTGGACTGAGCCGGAGCGCTGGGCGCCGGCTCGGTATTGGTCTGGGCGGCCGCCGAATTGGCGGTGCTGCTGTCGGCCGGACCCGGCTGGCGGCTCGGCGCGGCAGGAGCCATGCTCGAAGTCTGGCTGGTTGCCGCGGGGGGCGTCTTGCCGAACATGGCATCGAAATCGATAAAACCTTCGCGCCAGGCCCAGATCGCGCCGCCGCCGGCCAACACCAACAGGGCGACAAAGACCAGCAGGAAGATAGTGATGGCGCTGCCGCCCCCACGCTCTCGCTCGACCGGCGCCCGGGCAAAGCCGACATCGGCGACCGTCGATGGCTCGCGCCGGGTGCGTCGCCGGCCGGGGCCGGTCGGCCGTGCAACCGGAAAATCGTTGTCTTCGGTCTCGACCTCGCCCTCGTCGTTGCGAGCTTCGCGCTCGAGCGTTGCGATGGCGCGCTCGATGGCAATTTGCGGATCGCCGTCATTGCCCGGCTCGAGATCGACCTCGCTGACGCTGGACATGGCCGCATTGCTATTGCTGGCGCGCGGCAGGTGGATCGGTTCGACGCCTTGCGGCCGCGGCGCGGGCTGGCGCTCCGGCAACGCAACTGCGCTGCTCAGCCCACCCTCGCTTGGACGACGCGGCGACTCCAGGGCCTTGGCGGAGCGTCCGGACTTGGCCGCTTCCGCCCGCGCCACGATAGCCGGAACCGGCCGGCCTTCGGCGCGCGGCGCCGCCAAGGGCTCGATCCGGGGCGCCGAACGCGCCTCCAGCTTGATCACGGGCGGCTGCGGCTGTGGCAGGGCCTCGGCTTCATCCGGCTCGGCGACCGGTTCGTCGACCACCGGGGCAGGAAGGGCGCGGCTGCTGCCTTCGGCCGCGGCGATGATGTCTTCAATGGTATCCGGCTCGAGCTCGGGTTCGATCTCCGGCTCGGTCTGCGCCAGGGCCTGGGGGTATCCCCCCGCTTGCGGCCGCGGCACCGGCCGCAACGCACTTGCCGGGCGCGCGACGGGCGCGAGCGCCGCAACTGCCGCGCCGCCCTGCGGCTGCACCGCCGCAATGCGGGGCGCGGGCGCCGGGACTGCCGGCTTCATTACGGCCGAACTGCTCGCGGCGGGCGCAACGACCGCCGGACGGGGCGATGGAACGCTCGCCGGGCTGCGGGGCGCGGGGGCGGCAGCGCTCGGACGCGCGCCGCTCGTCGGGGCCGGGCGTGGTGGCGAGACCGGGGGACGCGGTGCCGCGGGAACCGGCCGGGGCGCGGCCAACGCTGGCTGCGGGCGCGGGGCCAGATCCTCGTTCTGCTTCAGCCCGGCAATGACCGCCTCGCTGGCTTCCTGCTCGACCTGCCGGATGCAATCTTCGAGCTGGAGCCGATGCTGGGTGATATCGCGCGCTGGAAGCGGCGGATTGAGCCCGCGCAGCTGACCGACAAGGGCCGCGCGTGCCTTCTCGTAAACGGCTCGGCGAGCAGCACCGTTGTTTTCAGGCAGCGCCTGAATCGCCTTGCGTATGAGCTCTTTATAATCCGCCATTCGCTATCCGAAACTCACCCGGTTCGCGCGCAATGTTCTAGCAAACTTTCTCAATCTTGAAACGGGTCATGGACAAGTATGGTGTCCAGCCGCTCGGGGCTTGTGGAAAGCATCGCCACAGGCGCCCCGATAAGCTCTTCGATATATCGGACGTACTTGACCGCTTGCGCCGGAAGCTCCGACCAGCTGCGCGCGCCGGCCGTCGTTTCCGACCAACCCTCCAAGGATTCGTAAATCGGAGTAACACCCGCTTGTGATCCCATTGAGGCAGGCAAGTAGTCAATTCGCTTCCCCCCCAACTCGTAGCCAACGCAGACCTTTATTTCCTTGAGGCCGTCGAGCACGTCGAGCTTGGTCAGCGCGATGCCGGTGATGCCAGACGTCTTGACCGTCTGGCGAACCAAAACCGCATCGAACCAGCCGCACCGCCGCTTGCGCCCGGTAACGACCCCATATTCATGGCCTTTTTCGCCGAGCCACGTGCCGACCTCGCCGAAATCCTCGGTCGGAAACGGCCCCTCACCCACCCGGGTGGTGTAAGCCTTGGCGATGCCCAGGACATAGCCGATCGCGGTCGGCCCGAGACCGGAGCCCGCCGCCGCCTGCCCCGCCACCGTGTTAGAAGAGGTGACGTAAGGATAAGTACCATGGTCGTTGTCGAGCAGGGCACCCTGCGCGCCTTCGAAGAGGATGCGCGCGCCTGCCCGGCGCTTTTCGTCGAGCACGCGCCAGACCTGGTCCATGAACGGCAGGATCGCGCCCGCCACCGACATCAGCTCGTCATGGATCGTTTGCGGCTCGATTTCGGCGAGGCCCATGCCGCGCCGCAGCGCGTTGTGGTGGGCGAGGAGCCGCTCGATCTTGGCCATGAGCGTTTCGGGTTCGGTGAGGTCGATCAGCCGGATCGCGCGCCGCCCGACCTTGTCCTCATAGGCCGGGCCGATGCCGCGCCGGGTGGTTCCGATCCGGAGGCCGGCGTTGCCGCTCTCGCGGATGCCGTCGAGCTCGCGGTGGAGCGAAAGGATCAGGGGCGCGTTTTCGGCGATGCGCAGCGTCTCGGGCGTAACCTTGACGCCCTGCCCCGCCAGCTTTTCCATCTCGGAAACGAAGTGGTGCGGATCAACGACCACCCCATTGCCGACCACGCTGAGCTTGCCGCGCACCACGCCCGAGGGCAGCAGCGACAGCTTGTAGCTGACGCCGTCGACGACCAGCGTATGGCCGGCATTGTGCCCACCCTGGTAGCGCACGACCACTTCGGCGCGCTCGGAGAGCCAGTCGACGATCTTGCCCTTGCCTTCATCGCCCCATTGCGAGCCGACGACTACCACGTTTGCCATTGCACGAACCCTGTTTCACGCCGCACCGTCCGGCTGGCGCCGTCCGCGTCTCGGCGGCGGGGGCGCTCGTCTTGGCCGATCCCGGCAAACCGCGGCGCTGGTTTATCCCCTAAGCGCATCCGGCAGGGGCTGCCACCGCCCCAACGCCTCGAACACGCGACCATCCAAATAGCACAAGCCGCACGTGAAATGCGGTTTGTGCGGTTTACGATTGCTGATAAGTCCGGGAGCGCTCCAGCACAAGAGGCTGTTTTGACCGATACCAAGACCGGCGAGACCACAAGGCTCCTTCCTGGGGCCTCGCTCCTCGGCCATCCATACCTGCTGCTGACACTGGCGCCGCTGTTTTGGGGCGGCAACATGGTCGCCGCGAGGATGGCCGTCGGGGTCGTTTCGCCCTTCCCCCTGCTGCTCGCGCGCTTCCTCATCGCTGCTGTTCTGGCGCTGATACTAGCCCTGCCCCATTTGCGGCGCGACTGGCCAGCCATCAAGAAATCCGCAGGTTGGCTGCTGTTCTTTGGCGCCGTCGGCTATGCCGCCTTCAACGCCTGCCTCTACGCTGGCGCGACCTACACCACCGCCATCAATTCTTCGATCGAGCAGGCCTCGATCCCGGTATTCGTCCTGTTGGGGAATTTTCTCGTTTTCCGGGTGCGCGGCAAGCCGCTGCAGATCGCGGGGGTCGTCATCACCATTGTCGGGGTGTTGCTGGTTGCGACCCACGGCAACCTCGAAGCGATCAGCACCTTCAGGTTCAACGCCGGCGATCTCCTCGTGCTGCTCGCCTGCCTGATCTACGCCACCTATGCGCTGACGCTCAAATTCCGGCCGAAGATCCACTGGATGAGCTTTCTGGCCACCACGATGGTCGGAGCCGTCCTCGGCGCCACCGTCTTTCTCTTGACGTTCGGCGGCGGCTTCGGCGCGCTTACCTCGCTGGCCACCACCAGCCCGCGCGGCTGGGGCATTATTGCCTATGTCGCTATTTTCCCATCGCTGGGCTCGCAACTATTCTTCGCCCAAGGCGTCACAATGATCGGCGCCAATCGGGCGAGCCTCTTCAACAACCTCATCCCGGTCTTCGGCACGATATTGTCGGTGCTGGTCCTCAGAGAAAGCCTCGAGCCGTATCACCTGGTCGCCGCGGCGATCGTCATCCTGGGCATCTTGCTGGCGGAGTGGTCAGCGCGGCGGGGCTAGAGCGTTTCCAGGAAAAGTGGCCACCACTTTTCCGTTTCGGAAACGCGACACAACAAAGAGTTAGAGAACGTTCAGTGTTTCCACGAAACGGTGAACGGCTCTAGCGCATGGTCTAGCCGAGTTGATGTGGGCGCGAACTTTTTGGGAGAAATGCTGCCTGCGGTGTCGGCAGTAGGTCGCACCCCTTGCCACATCCTCATCCCCGGACTTGCCCCGGGGGCCCATGCTGCCGGTCCAGTAGCTTCGGTGGACTTGGCGAGGCATCGTCATAGGGGCCGGGTCAAGCCTGGCCATGACGAGGACGGGCGGTGGATCTCCGATCGCGACGGGTGCCAAATTTTGCCGTGCGAGCCGCCGATCGGGGCGGCCCGCAAGAATCGCGGAACTCGCGACAAGCCGCCTCGACGTCGGCCAATGGTCCTGCCCGCACGGGTTCTGGGCCATCGGTCGAGGCGGCTTGCCTTTGATCAGAACGTCAGCGGCCTGGCCTGGTGCACGCCGGGGAGCGCGGCGATCTGCTTGAGCTGGGTATCGTCGAGCTTGCCGTCGATCGACAACAGCGCAATCGCATCGCCACCCACGTCGGCGCGGCCGAGGTTGAAGTTGGCGATATTGATGCCGAGCGTCCCCAGGAGGGTCCCGAGCCGGCCGATATGGCCCGGCTTGTCCTCGTTGGTGACGTAGAGCATGGAGGCGGTCAGTTCGGCTTCCATGTTGATGCCCTTCACCTGGATGATGCGCGGCTTGCCATTGGCGAAGATCGTGCCGGCAACCCCGCGTTCCTGGTTCTCGGTGATCACGGTCAGGCGGATGTAGTTTTCGTAGGCGCCTTCCTGCTCGCGGGTGGTGGTTTCAACCGCGATGCCACGATCCTTGGCGATCTGCGGCGCCGAGACCATGTTGACGTCCTCGAGCGAGGGTTTCAGCACTGCCGCCAGCGCCGCCGCGACCATCGGCCTTGTGTTGAGCGCGGAGACCGCGCCCTCGAACTCGATCCGAATGCCCGTGATAGGGGCTTCCGTGAGCTGGCCGGCGAATGAACCCAGCGTCTCGGCGAGCTTGACGAATGGGGTCAGGCGCGGCGCCTCCTCGGCCGAAATCGAGGGGAAGTTGAGCGCGTTGGTGATCTCGCCCGTCATCAGATAGGCCGAAATCTGCTCGGCGACCTGCAGTGCGACGTTTTCCTGCGCCTCCGTGGTCGAGGCTCCCAAATGCGGGGTGCAGATGACGTTCTCGAGCTCGAACAGCGGGCTGCTCGATGCCGGCTCCTCAAGGAATACGTCGAGTGCTGCGCCAGCGACTTTCTTGGCGACCAGCGCATCGTAGAGCGCCTTCTCGTCGACCAGCCCGCCGCGGGCGCAGTTGATGACGCGGACGCCGTCCTTCATCTTGGCGATCGCCTCGGCCGAGATGATGTTTTTGGTCGCCTCGATCAGCGGCGTGTGGAGCGTGATGAAATCGGCACGGCGCAGCAGGTCGTCGAGCTCGACCTTTTCCACGCCGAGCGTCTTGGCGCGTTCCGGCGTCAGGAACGGATCATAGGCAATGACCTTCATCCGGAGCCCGACGGCGCGGTCGGCAACGATCGAGCCGATGTTACCCGCCCCGATGATGCCGAGCACCTTGTTGGTCACCTCGACGCCCATGAAGCGGTTTTTTTCCCACTTGCCGGCCCGGGTGGAGGCATCAGCCTCGGGAATCTGGCGGGCGAGCGACAGCATCAGCGAAATGGCGTGCTCAGCCGTGGTGATGGAATTGCCGAAGGGCGTGTTCATCACGATGATGCCCTTCTTGGTCGCGGCCGGAATGTCGACATTGTCGACACCGATGCCGGCGCGGCCGATCACCTTGAGATTGTCGGCTGCCGCGATGATCTTTTCGGTCACCTTGGTGGCCGAGCGGATGGCGAGGCCATCATACTGGCCGATGACCTCGAGCAGCTTTTCCTTGTCCTTGCCGAGATCGGGCAGGTAGTCGACGTCGACGCCGTTGTCCTTGAAGATCTGTACGGCGGTCTTGCTGAGCTTGTCGGAAACGAGAACCTTGGGCATCAAGCCCTCCTGAAAAACGAATGGGGTGTGAACCACCCCCTCCCCGTCCCTCCCCGCAAGGGGGTGGGTGTCCGGCTGTGCCGCTTCCACGGCCTCAGCAGCAGGACTCGGGTCACCTCCCCCCTTGCGGGGGAGGTTGGGAGGGGGTCTTGATCGTTACGCAGCCGCTGCGAGCAGCGCGGCCTTTTCCGTCGCGAACGCGTAGTCCAGCCAGGGCACCAGCGCGGCGATATCGGCAGTCTCGACCGTCGAACCCATCCAGATCCGAAGACCCGTCGGGGCATCCCGGTAGCCGCCGATGTCATAGGCAACGCCGGCCTTGTCGAGCCGAGAGACGATCGACTTGGCGAAGGCCGCCTGCTTGTCGTCGTCGAGGGCGGTGATGTCCTTGTCCTTGATGACGAGGCAGACCGAGGTGTTCGACCGCTCTTCCGGGTTTTCGGCGAGGAACGCCGCCCAGTCGGACTTCTCCACCCAGTCGGAGATCACGTTGAAGTTGGCGTCGGCACGGGCCTGCATGGCCGCAAGGCCGCCGATCGACTTGCCCCATTCCATCGCATCGACCGCATCCTCGACGCAGAGCATCGAGACGGTGTTGATGGTTGCGCCCTCGAACACGTCGCGCATGAGCTTGCCGCCCTTGGTCAGGCGGAAAATTTTCGGCAGCGGCCAAGTGGGCTTATAGGTTTCGAGGCGCTCCACCGCACGCGGCGAGAGGATAAGAATACCGTGCGCCGCCTCGCCGCCCAGCGCCTTCTGCCAGGAGAAGGTGACGACGTCGAGCTTCTGGAAATCGAGTTTCTGCGCGAAGGCGGCCGAGGTCGCGTCGCAGATCGTCAGGCCCTGGCGATCGGCCTTGATCCAATCGGCATTGGGCACGCGCACGCCGGAGGTCGTGCCATTCCAGGTAAAGATCACGTCGCGGTCGGTATCGACCTGGCCGAGGTCCGGCAGCTGCCCATAGGGCGCCTCGATGACGCGCACGTCCTGAAGCTTCAGCTGCTTGGTGATATCCGTCACCCAGCCGGCGCCGAACGATTCCCAGCTGAGCACATCGACGCCGCGCGCGCCCAACAGGCCCCAGAGTGCCATTTCGACGGCGCCGGTATCGGAAGCGGGCACGATGCCGATGAGATAGTCGTCCGGCACCTCGAGCAGTTCACGCGTCAGCGTGATCGCTTTCTCGATGCGGGCCTTGGCCGGCTTGGCGCGGTGCGAACGGCCCACAAGCGCGTTCGAGAGCGCTTCCAGCGTCCAGCCGGGACGCTTTGCACAGGGACCAGAGGAAAAATTCGGATTAGCCGGTTTCACCGCCGGCGCGGTCAGGGGCATATCAGCCATGAGCGACCCTCCCAGGTCGAAAGCCTTGCGTTAGGGCAAGGTGTCCTGAGGACCGGGATATGCCAGAGCGCGATGCTTCGTCAATGGGGTTTGTAGCCGGGGGGGAACGGAACGCCGAAGACCAGGACGAGCCGTAGTGGCCAAAAAAAGGTCGTCTCCCTTCCTTCCGGGCAGGGAGGGCCACCGGAGGAAGAGAGACGACGCGCGCGGTTGCCTGTTGCAAGGGCTTGGGCGGCACCGCGCTTGGGCGCCCGGGTTCTAGGGCTAGAGGCGACGCGGTAAGTAGGCCCCATCGCCCCTTTTTTTTGCCCTTTCCCCGGTTATTTATCCATTATATTCAAGGGGGGCCGCGGAATACGGGGGTATGGGGGAACAAATACTTAAGTATAGTGGCAAGTTTCTTGCCAAGATGCTGGGGCGTCCCCGATCGGGTTCGGATCGCCCGCCCATCGCGGTAACCTCAAGCGCCGGAACCGCAGGCCCGCAGCCGCCGTTACGCTGCAAATCCCGCTGTAATCCCAGCGCTGGAACGGAGTTCCCAATGGCGACTGGCCGGTCCCATCCGCTGGTTACCGTCGGTCTGGTAATCGCCGCCATCGTTTCGCTCTACGTTGGCGCCGGCATTTTCGTGCCGCTGGTTCTTGCGGTGCTGTTGGCATTTGCACTCGGACCGCTGGTCAATTGGCTCCGCCGCATGAAGGTGCCGCATATCCTTGCGGCCATCCTTACCGTGATCCTGGCGGCAGCTGTCGTGATCGCCATCGGCTATATTGTCGCAACGCAACTGGTGAGCCTCGCCGCCCAGCTTCCCAGCTATCAAAGCACGGTCGCCAACAAGCTCCGCGGCGTGCAGACGTCTCTCGGCGGGGCCAATTTCCTCGAACGCCTCGGCTCGGCGGTCGAGCAGATCCGCGCCCAGCTCGGGCCGACGCCGTCACCGATGGGCTCGGTCAACAGCCGCCCCGTGCCGGTGACCA
This sequence comes from Devosiaceae bacterium, assembly GCA_035493835.1. Classification (GTDB taxonomy): domain Bacteria; phylum Pseudomonadota; class Alphaproteobacteria; order Rhizobiales; family Devosiaceae; genus DASZTU01. The sequence continues at coordinate 58,091 of DATJHO010000016.1, read as the reverse complement.
TCGCCAATACGCCGGACAATCCCCTGGGCATGGTCCAATCCATCCTCGGCTCGGTGCTCGGGCCGATGGCAACCGCCGCCATCGTCGTGGTGTTTTTGGTATTCCTGCTGCTCGAGCGTGCCGATTTGCGCGACCGCTTCCTGAAGCTCGTCAGCCGCGGCGACCTCAGGACCAGCACAAAGGTCATGAACGAAGCCGCCACCCGCGTCGGCCGCTATCTCCTCGCGCAGTTCAGCGTCAACCTCGTCTATGGTCTGGTCTTCGGCGCCGGACTGACCGTGATCGGGGTACCCAACGGTATCCTCTGGGGCCTGCTTGCAACGCTCTTCCGCTATATCCCCTATGTCGGCACGCTGCTGATCGCCACGATCCCGTTTACCCTTGCCTTCGCCATCGATCCTGGCTGGTCGATGCTGCTCAAATCGGTGGCGCTGTACGTGACCCTTGAACTGGTGACCACCAACGCCATCGAGCCCCGGCTTTATGGCTCGAGCACCGGCCTGTCGCCATTGGCGGTTCTGGTCGCGGCCATGTTCTGGGCGACCCTCTGGGGCCCGATCGGCCTTATACTTGCGACCCCGCTCACCGTTTGCCTGGTGGTGGTCGGCCGCTACGTCCCGCAACTCCAATTTCTCAACATCCTGTTCGGCAGCGAACCGGTATTGCAGCCGGAGGAGCGGCTCTATCAGCGGCTGGTTGCGGGCAATGTCGAGGAAGCGATGGAACTCGCCGAAGAGTTCATCGAGGATCACGATCCGGGCCCGTTCTACGAGCAGGTGCTGATCCCCGCGCTGCGGCTGGCGGAACGTGACCTCTCGGCCGACCCGGCAGACATGCTGCAACGCCGGCAAGTAATCGACAGCCTCGAATTGCTCGTCGACGAGTTGGAGCAGGATGCCAAAGCCCCCGATGACGGTCCGGAGGTTGTTGTCATCGGCGCAAAGACGGAGCTGGATGCCGCGACAGGCCGCATCCTCGGCAGCCTGCTGGTCCGGGCGGGAGCTGCCGCGCGGGTCTTGCCGCCAATCGCAATCCGCCGCGAAGCACTGAGCCAATTGGATGTGCGCGATGCCGCCGCCATTTCGCTGGTCTATCTGGGCGAGCGCGTGCGCAGCCATGCGCGCCTCGTGATCCGAAGGCTCCGGCAGATGCATCCGGATCTGCGCATCCTTGTGGTGTTGCTGAACGAAGGCCCCGCGCCTCCGCCGGACCTTGCCGGGGCCCTCAATGCCGACGCGGTCGCAACCAGCGTGGATGCGGCGGTTCGCCAGTTGTTCGACTGGCGCTCGGAGGGCGAGGCCGGCCCCGAGGCGGCCGAAGCGATGCCCGCGGAGAGCGAGCACCGGCTGGCGCAACTGCAGTCGCGGATTCGCACCGATCCCCGGATCGGTGAATTCTTGCAGGGGGTAGCCGATGAAATGGGCGTCGAAGTCGCCATCGCGACCATCGCCGGCATCGAAAGCGCTGCATCCGGCAAGACGCTTCAGACGGCGCCCGCCGAGCGTGCCAGCGACTCCCAAAACCTTGCGTCCCACGTGCTGGAGGCCGGGACGATATTGGTCATCCCGGACGCATCCAAGGCCGAGGAGTTCGCCGAGGATCCGTTCCTGCTTGAAAACGGCGTCCACTTCTTTGCCGGCGTGCCGCTCAGCGACCCCGATACGGGGGTGACGGGCGTGCTGTCGATCATGGACGCCAACCCGCGCCAGCTCGGGCCCGAGGAACGCGCCCGCCTGCTTGCCTTCGCCGAGGCATTCGAGCAATTGCTGAAGGCGGCTGCGACCCCGGCGTACCAGGCGGCCTCCGCGCTCAGCTAGCGCTTAGCCGGCTCGCGGGTATAGGAAATTGCCGACCGAAGCTCGATATATGTGCGCGAGCCGTTAGACCTCAACGAAAGGCATGAGCATGGAAGTCTCCACCGAACGAGCCGTCCTTGCCGGGGGATGTTTTTGGGGCATGCAGGACCTGCTGCGCCGCTACCCGGGCGTGAAATCCACCCGCGTCGGCTATACCGGCGGCAATGTCGCCAATGCCACCTACCGCAATCACGAGGGGCACGCCGAAGCGATCGAGATCATCTTTGATCCGAACAAGATCAGCTATCGCCGGCTGCTGGAATTCTTCTTCCAGATCCACGACCCCACCACCCGCAACCGGCAGGGCAACGATTTGGGCACGAGCTACCGCTCGGCGATCTTTTACACCAATGAAGAGCAAAAGCGCACGGCCGAGGATACCATCGCCGACGTCGATGCCTCCGGCCTTTGGCCGGGCAAGGCGGTGACCGAAGTGGCGCCCGCCCGGGAGTTCTGGGAAGCCGAGCCCGAGCACCAAGACTACCTCGAGCGCTATCCCGAGGGATATACCTGCCATTTCATCCGCCCCAACTGGGTGCTGCCGAAGCGCGAAAACGCCGCCTGACGGCGACCCCGCCTGGAACGACTTGGCCGCGGGCGTGATCGCCCGCGGCCTCATGGCAGTGCTGGCTACTTCATCTGACTCATCACGCACAGTTCTAGGTCCATGCTGGACCAGAGGATGGACGGGGAGACGCCCCGGCACGCAGCGCGCGAGATTATCGCCCCGCGCCGTGCCCCCCGTTTCGCGCCTCGCCGAAATTAATGTGCTCCTTCATACGGTTTGTTCCTGCACCGGCCGGCTCGCCCGCCGCATTGGGCCGGGCGAGCTAAGCCAACATGCTTAGCGTCGGGAACGCTCAGTAAAGCTAAACTCAGGCGTTCTGCGCGAAGGCTGGAACCACGCCGCAGCAGACCCGGGTGCGCCTTGGGTCAAAACGACGGCCTCGCGATCAATGTGGCTTCACGGCCTGCTGGCAAATTGCCCAGCGCCGAGTGAAACAAGGTTTCGGGAGTACAGTGATGACCCACACGCATATGGATTCCGATTTCGCCTCACGCCTTCACGCGGGCGTGCAATCTTTGGCGGATGGCTGGTGGCTGGTGCTGCTGCGCGGCATTGCGGCCATCGTCTTTGGCATATTGGCCTTTGTCTGGCCGGGCGTGACCCTGCTTACCCTCACCTTCCTTTGGGGCGCCTATGCCATCGTGGATGGCGTGGTTTCACTTTGGGCCGCAATTACCGGCCAAACCGCACGGGCAACGCCGCGATGGTGGCTTGGCATAATTGGCGTCATCGGCATCATCGCCGGCATTCTCGCCTTCGCTTGGCCGGGCGTCGTGGTGCAGGCACTGCTGATCTACATCGGCGTCTGGGCGATCGTCGTCGGCGCAATGGAGATCTGGGGCGCCATCTGGCTGCGCCGGGAGATCGAGGGAGAATGGTTGCTGGCGCTTACCGGCGTGTTGAGCATCCTGTTCGGTCTAGCGATACTCTTCCAGCCGGCTGCCGGCGCACTTGGCCTCGTTTGGCTGATCGGCGGCTTTGCCATCGTCATCGGCATCAGTCATATCGCGCTGGCCATGCGTCTCAGGGGCTGGCACGAACTGGCAACCCCAGCCCGATAGCCAAGGCAACGACGTCGTCAGCTCACGGCCAAGCCCCGGATGGTCACCACCACCGGGGCGTGGTCGCTTGCGTCCGGCTGCCCCCTGACGTGACGGTCGACATGCGCCTCGGCCAGCCGTCGGGCGAGCTTCTTGCTCAGGAGCAGATGATCGAGCCTCAGACCGGCGTCGCGCGCCCAGCGGTTCCGCATGTAGTCCCAGAAGGTATAGATCGTCTCGTCAGGATGTTTTTTGCGCAAGGCATCGGTCCAGCCCTGCGCCACGAGCCTCGCGAAGAGTTCGCGGCTCTCGGGCTGCACCAGCGCGTTTTCGTCGTAAGAGCGGGTTTCGTAAACGTCCCGCGGCTCGGGCACGATGTTGTAGTCGCCGGCGAGGATCACCGGCACGCCCGTGGCCAGCAGGTCCGCGGCATGGCGCAGCAGCCGCTCCGTCCAGGCGAGTTTGTAGTCGAACTTCGGCCCGGGCCGCGGATTGCCGTTGGGCGCATAGAGCGAAGCGATCAGGATGCCCGAAACCGCCGCCTCTATGTAGCGGCTCTGCGTATCGGCTTCGTCGCCGGGCAAACGGTCGCGCGTCAGCACCGGGGTTGCGCCGCGGGCGAGGATGGCCACCCCGTTCCACGCCGATTGCCCCTTCCACACCGCGCCATAGCCCGCCGCCTCGATGGCGGCGCGCGGAAACTGTCTATCGGTCGCTTTCAGTTCCTGCAGGCAGACGACGTCCGGCTCAGCCTCTTGAAGCCAGGCGAGAAGGTTGGGCAGCCGCCGATTGACGTTGTTGATGTTGAATGTCGCGATCTTCACGGCGCGATGCGCTTGGCCCAGTCCGACACGGCGTTAGCCATGGTCTTGAGATGCCCTGCGGCCGTAAAGCCCGAGATCGCCTTGCGCGGCTTCAGGTCGTGGTCGCCGTCTTCGAGCCAGAAGAGCTCGATCTTTTCCGACAGCGTATAGCCGGCTACCTGCTCCCTCGTGCCGAACTCATCCCGCGTACCCTGGACGATCAGCGCCGGCGTTTTGAGGGCCTGAAGATGCTTCGTCCGCAACTGGTCAAGATTGTCGGGCGGATGGAAGGGATAGCCGAGGCACATGAGCCCAGCGATCCGCCCCGCCCCATGGAGGGGATCGGCGACCATGCTTGCAACGCGCCCGCCCATGGACTTGCCGCCGATGATCAGCGGCCCGGCGGTCGGACCGAGATCGTCCACCGCCTCCACATATTCGGGATTGAGCGTTTCCGCCCGTGGCGGGGGTTTGCGCTCGCCCGTGGTGCGGCGGGCCGCCATGTAGCTGAACTCGAACCGCGCCACGCGGAATTCAGCCTCCGCCAGCGCTTTGGCCGCCGCGTTCATCGAAACGGAATCCATCGGCGCGCCGGCGCCATGCGCCAGAAGGATCGTGAAGCGCGCGTCCTCAGAACCATCGAAGATGAAATTTGTCGCCATCAGCCTGCCGATTTCCGCAACTCGAGGTCGGCATACTGGATGCCGCGTGCCGCAAGAACCGCCCATTCCGATTTATCGTCGAGTTCGAGATAGCGCGACCACCATCGCCGCGCCTCGACCAAGTCGCCTTCGTCATAGGCCAGCGTGGCGAGATTGTAGACGGCGTCGGCATAGTCGGGATCGAGCCCGATCGCCCGCTCGAGGTGCATGCGCGCTGCCCCGGCCTGCCCGCGCGCCTTCAGCAGGGCGGCGTAGTTGAACCAGGCCTCGACAAAGCCGGGATCGAGTTTTAGCGCCTGCGCATACCCATGCGCCGCTTCATCCAGATTGCCCAACTCGCGTAGGCAATTGGCGCGATTGTAGGCGGCAACGGAGTCGCTCGCATCAAGCGCAAGACAGCGCCCGTAATAGAGCACCGCATCGGCGAACCGCCCCTCGCTCTCGGCATCCTCGGCCGCCTCGAAAAACTCTTCCGCGGCCGCATCATCCACTTCTTCGAGGGGCAGCAAATGCTGGCCATCGAGTTCCGCAAAGCATTCGCCATGCCTGGCAAAGATCCCATCGGCTCCGTCTGTGTGCAGCGACAGCGCCGTGAGCGAGGTCACCGGTCCCGAGCGGTGGACGGAGCGGGCGATCGGCCCCCACCCTGCCCCGCCAGCGAGGAGGCCAGCATATTTCTTGGCAAGGATCAGGTCGCGGAAGGAAAACGGCTCGCCGTCGTGCTCGAAGGCATCGAATAGCGCCAGCAGATCGAATGTCTCCGCCGAAAGACCGGACTGCTCCAGCAGCGACTGCCGTGTGAGCGTCGCGGTTTCGGCGCGCTTCATGATGCCCAGCGCGCGGAGAAAGCCGTTCTCGCTGATCGGCTCGACCCCGGCGGCGATGACGGTCCGGCGCTTCGCCTCGATCTCGGCGTCGTCGGAAATCTCCAGCAGCTTGCGCCCGAAGACCACCTGCGAGGTCTGCCGCGTCGCGCCGCGCCGCAACTGCCCGCCCTGCCGTAAAACCTCCCGCGCGGCCAGCCGTCGCGGAAAAGCGGCAAGCGCGCCCACTAGCCCAAACGTCGTTCCCGCGAGTTGCATTCCGGGCTCAGGCCTTCTTCCGCGCCGGCGCCTTGGCCGGCGGCTTGATCGATGCCTTCACCGCCTCGATCAGAGAGGCAGCCTCCCCCTTTCGGGCTTTCGGCGCCGCTTTGGCGGCCTTGGCGCTCTCGATGGTCACCGGCTCTGGCGCGGCCTCGGCCGCCTTGGGCACCGCCGCCTTGCTTCGCGGCGTCTTCGCCTTGGGTTGCTCGATCACGCCGACCGTCTTGCCGGCCGGCTTCGGCATCGGCGTTGCCGGTTCCACCTTGCCCTTGCTCTTGGCGGGCGGTTTGGATTGCGAGAGGCTCGCCTTCAGCGCGTCCATCAGATTGATGACGTTGCCGCGCTCGGGTGCAGTGGCCACGATCGGCTTGTGGCCCTTCAGCTTCTCGCGGATCATCGTCATCAGCGCCGCCTCGTAGCGATCCTCGTAGTTCTTGGGGTCGAATTTTGTGACCTTCTGCTCGATAAGCTTTTCGGCCAGCTGCAGCATTTCTGGCTCCGGCTTGCCGGTGGGAATGGCGCTGAAATATTCCGCGGTGCCGCGCACCTCATTGGGGTTGCGCAGCGTCGAGACGAACATGCCGTTCTCGCGCGCCCCGATCGCCACCACCCGCTCGCGGCTCGACAGCACCAGCCGGGCAATCGCCAGTTTTCCCGATTTGCGCATGGCTTCGCGCAGGACGACGAAGGTTTCCTCCGCCATCGCTCCGTCCGGGGCAAGGTAATAGGGCGCGTCCTGATAGACCGCGTCGACCTCGCCGGCATCAACGAAGGCCTCGATGTTCATCGTGTGGCTGGATTCGATGCGGACGCTATCGAGGTCCTCCTCGTCGATGATGACGTATTGCTTGGACTCGTATTCGTAGCCCTTGACCAGATCGGCGCGATCGACCAGCCCCAGCTCCGGATCGACCGGCTTCATGTTGATGCGGTTGTGGGTGGTCTTGTGGAGCTGGTTGAAGCTGATGCGTTCGCTGGAACTGGTGGCCGGATAGAGCCGGACCGGACAGCTCACCAGGCTCAGCTTGAGGTATCCCTTCCAGCTTGCTCTCGGCGCCATGATCGTCTCCTACGCGACAGTACTATTTGCGGGTGCGCAATTGTGACGGCAATTCCCGAGCAAATTCATTAATATCGGCCCATGGATCGCCGGAGGTGGTTAATAGTCCGGGAAGGGAAGAATAGTTCAGGTCTTCCGGAGAGTCGATTGACTCGAGATCATCCCAGCTCAGCGGCGTCGAAGCCGGAAGGTTGGTGCGGGTGCGCAGCGAATAGGGCGCCGCCGCCGTGGCGCTTCTTGCGTTGCGATGGAAGTCGATGAAGATCTTACGTTTGCGATTGTCCTTGCCCATGGTGGTGGTGAAGATTTCGGGCGCCGTCGCCGCCAGCTGGGTCGAAATGGCGCTGGTCGCCGGATGGATCTGCTTCCAGCCGAGTTTTGGTTTGATCGGTACCACCAAGTGCAGGCCCCTACCCCCGGAGGTCTTCACATAGGGCACCAGGTCCATTGCTTCCAGCTGGCCGCGAATGTGGACAGCCGCCTCGACCACTTCGCGCCATTCGATCCCCTCGCCGGGATCGAGGTCGAAAACGATCCGGTCGGGCTTGTCGATATGCGCGTGCGTCGTGCCCCAGCTGTGGAACTCGACCACGCCGAACTGCGCCAGCGCCAGATACCCCTTGGCGTCCTCGACAAGGAGGTAGGTCTTGTCCTCCTCCTCCGAATTCTTCATTTCGAAGGTTTTGACCGAGGGCGGCATGCCGTTGAAGGCGTGGCGCTGGAAGAAGCAATCGGCCACCTTGGCGGAGGGGCAGCGCACCAGCGACACCGGCCGGTCGATGAGATGCGGCAGCATGAAATCGCCGACCAGCGCGTAATAGACCGCGATATCGAGCTTAGTCGGGCCAGACCTGCCGAACATCCGCCGGGTCGGATTGGTCACCCAGACCGAGGCGAGATCGGCATCCGAAATCAGCCGCTTGCGCTCGACCGCCGGGCCGGCGGAAAGCTCGGCCTCGCGCAGCCCCTTGTAGACGGCATGGCGCAGCAGACCCTCGGTAGTGCGGTTGGAATAGTGGATATGCGCCGAGAGCACCGGACGCACCCAGATGACGTCCTTGGGCGCGCCGTCGAGCTTTTCGCCTTCGCCCGCCAGCATCTGGAGCCTGTCGAGCAGCATTTTCAGCTCGTCGGCATCAAAGCCCGTGCCGACCTTGCCGCGATAGACAAGCTCCCCCTCCACCCACTCGCCGAGCGCCAGCGCCGCAAGCCCCTCGGCCGCCTCGGAAACGGTGTAGCCGGCAATGATGAAGTCCCCGGACTTTAGCGCCTTGCTCTTGATCCAGCTCGAAGAGCGGCCTGGGTGGTATTTCGCCTTCGCCTGCTTGGAGACGATCCCCTCCAGCCCTAGTTCCGCCGCGCGGTCGTAAAGCGGCTGGCCCTCCCCTTCGAGATGATCGCTGAACTGGATCGACGAGCGGCTGCCGGTATGCCCTTCCAGCAATTGCCGGAGCAGTTCCTTGCGCCGCTTGAGTTCCACAGCCGAAAGATCAAAACCGTCGAGATGGATCAGGTCGAAAGCATAGAACACCAAGTCCTGCGTCCTGCCGGTCGCGAGCGCATCCTGTAGCCTTTCAAACCGGCTGATGCCCTTTTCATCGAGCGCCACGATCTCGCCGTCGAGGATCGCCGCCTTGCAGGGAAGCTCGGTGAAGGCAGCCGAAAGGTTGCCGTAGCGCTTCGTCCAGTCGAGCCCGGCGCGCGTGATGAGTTCCACCTTGCCCGCCTCGATCCGGGCCATGGTGCGATAGCCGTCGAATTTAATCTCGTGCAGCCAGTCCTTGCCCTTGGGCGGAGCGCTGGCGGGGCTGGCGAGTTGCGGCTCGATCCGGGCTGGCAATGGGACCTTCACCGCGCCCTCCAGCCGCTGCGGCCTGGGCGACGCCGCCTTGCGCGCCGGCTTGGGGATCTCCACCAGCTCCTCGATGCGCCGCCCGCTTTTGACGCTCTCCGGCCGCGCCGCAAGAATATCCATCGTGGGGTCGGCAGCCGGATCATCCTCCTTGAACAGCAGCCAGTTGACCTTGGCCTCGCCCCGCTTGGGTTTTAGCCGGGCGAGCATCCAGCCGCCCTTTAGTTTTTTACCGGCCAGCCGGAACTTGAACGCACCGGCCGCAAGGCTCTTTTCGATGTCCTCCATCGGCGCCCAGGTGCCGGTATCCCAGACGAGCATCGGCCCGCCGCCATATTCGCCTTGGGGGATCACGCCCTCGAAGTCGATGTATTCGAGCGGGTGATCCTCGGTCTCGACCGCAAGGCGCTTCTCGCCGGGATCGAGCGACGGGCCTTTTGGCACCGCCCAGCTCTTGAGCACGCCATCGACCTCGAGCCTGAGATCATAGTGCTCGGCGGTCGCCGAGTGCTTGTGGACGACGAACCGGTTCCCCACCGCCGCCGGGCCACCGCCCGCCGGTTCCGAGGTTCTGGAAAAGTCGCGCTTGGCGCGATAGGAGCTGAGCCTGGTCGCCATGTGCTGAAGCTAGGGCGGAAGGGCTCCCGTACGCAACGGGGCGCGTGTTTGTGTTACTGCAGAGTCGGACGGCAGACGGTGAACGAGTGATGAGCGACTTCGGACAGGCCCTGATTGGCGGGTGGCGCTTCGAGCGAACCGTGACCGACGGAAACGCCATGTCCGGCACAGCGCGCTTCGAGCCGGAGTCGGACGGCACTTTGCGCTATCGCGAGGAGGGCCTGCTGACCCTCCGCGACCGCAGCGGCCCACCGCTGCACTTTTCCCGCGGTTATTTCTACCGGTTCGCCGGCGCTGCCCTGACGATCCTATTCGACGAGCCCACACCGCGCCTGTTTGAAGAAATCGCCCTCTCGGGCGATGCCGCCAATTGGCAGGGCACCGGCTTTCATCCCTGCGGCCATGATCGCTATCGCTCGCGGTACGCGCTCGACCACGATGGGTTCCATACCGTCCACCACGTCCAGGGCCCCCGTAAGTCGTATTCGATCGAAACCCGCTACACGCGGCTCTAGCGCATAACCGGGCTTGACCCGGCTACCCATCATGCCCCGCCTTGCCCACCCAGTTACGGGCAAGGCCGTATGGGTCCCCAGATCAAGCCCGGGGATAACGATGGGCGAGGAGGACGATCAAATGCCGACTTGGCGCTGATACGGAAGCAGCCGGCTACCCCCTCAAGGCCGCCTCTCTCCCCCACGATCCCGCGGCTGAGGCGGCAGCATCTCCAGGGCTTGTTCGAGCCCCTTGGAGAGGCTGCGCAGCGCCCGGGCCGTATCGATCATGCGGCTGCTATTGGCCACGGCGGCCGGCAGATTCCGCTGGCGCTCGCTCAGCGCGCGGCGCTCGGCGTGAACCTCGGCAAAGAGCGCCTCGGTCTCGGCTCGCAGGCGCTCGGCGGAGGTGCCGTTTGAGTGCGCCTTCCGGCCGAGGGCGATCAGCCGGGCAACATTGAGCTGCCAACCGCCAATCCGCCGGTTGATCGGTTGCACGATCCCCAATGCCTGTTGGGAAACTCTTACTTCGGGGCGAACTGCCCGCCGTCGCTTGCTTTCATCCAACATGTCACCATTTCCGCAACATTCGGAGCGGCAGGGTTAGGCTCTGCCGGCTGGGCGATCATTAACGTGTGTTAAGTTGGCCTTCGCCGGTACTGGAAAGCTCACCGGCGGCCCCTCGCCGCTGCTTGGGAAGCAGACCAACGACGAGCGCTGCCTTAACGAAAACGCGGGCCGACAGTTCCAGTCCGCTGCCGTTTGGGGCAGGCTCTCCCCGACCGGGGAACGCCGCGCCGCCGGGCGAGGCGAAAGCGATTAGGGGCAGCACCATACGATTCAGCAAATCAGGCTAGGGCTCTCGTTAACAAAGGTTAACGACCCAGGGCAGCGCTCCGAATATAGTTCTTCGGATCGGTGAGTGTCAGTGACGATCAGAGGAGGAGAGGTCAGTGGCAGCTGCAAAGGAGGAACGGGAACGGGTTTCCGGAGCCATTCAGCGCGCCATGCGGACGGCCGTTGCTCAGCATTGTGCTGTGCCGGTTCGAGAGGTCGCCCGCTCGATTATCGCCGAGACGCACAGTGATCCAGAAATGTTCGAGGATGTGCTCGATACGCTCTGCGCGCTGTGCATCCGGAGCGGGTTGACGATCGAATTCACCCGGCCGTTGACCCTAGGCGAAACAGGTTCGGGGAGGGACCTGTCGGCCGCCCCGCTTTGAAAGCGGGCAGGCCTGGCGAAACGGCGCCCCCGGAAGGGGGCGCCGTTTACGCATGAATGATCCACTGAATGTCGGAGCCGAACCGCTTAGTTGAAGCGGTAGCGCAGCGTGGTGCGGACTTCGTTGATCCAGGCGTTCCGGATGTAGAACGGCTCGTCGAGGCTCTCGTTCGAAATCGAGGGCATGTAGATGCCGCGATAGCCGACATCGGCAACCACCGCGCCCATGTCGTAGGTCAGACCAGCCATGACGGCAGCCGCCGGCGTCGCCGAAGTGCCCGAGGGCGCGGGGGAGGCGGTGTTGTCTGAAACCTGATTGAACGCGCCGCCGATGCCCGCGCCGACATAGGCGCCAAGCCCGCCATTGTCGAGACCGAGGCTGCCAAGGCCGAAATCGTAATAGGCGTTGGCGAGCACGAGGGTCGAGCGCAGCGACGCATCGAGGTTGTACTGCGTGCCGCCTGAGCCCGCGTGGGCGGTAAGGTGATCGTTCGACAGATAGTCGACGGTCAGGTCAGCGCGGAGGCCAGTGCCGGTTTCATAGCCAACGCCGACGCCGAGGCTATAGCCGAAACCGGCCTGGGTCTGGCCCGCCGTCCCATCGCTCAAGCAGCCGCAGTGATAGTCGACGCCGGAAGTCCAGAGTCCGTTCAGGCCCGCGCTGCCGCGCAAGTAGAAATTGCCGCCAAGACCGGTATCGACCGGCGGCGGGCTCGGCGGCGCATACTGCGGCAGGTCGGCCGCCAGTGCAGGACCGGCGACGAGGGCGGCAACTGTAACTAATACCCCAGCGATAAATCGCATTCTTCTCGTTCCTTGGATTGCCTCGACACCAGTCGATTGTCGGCAATATGCGCGTTCTTCCTTAAAGGCCGCTTAACCTAGTGCCTTAACCCTAACGCACTGAAACGCTTGAGAAATTGTTAATCCGTGACGCCGCGAGTGGCGCGCGCCATTGCCCGACGCCCAGCGCTTGGGCGCCTGCTTTTGGCGTTCGGCCGTGGACGAACGCGCGTTGCCTCTTTTCAGGCGAGTTGACGCAGGTCGCGAACGCCTGGGCGAGGTGCGGCTATCGCGGCGTCGGCATTTGGGTCGCATGGGGGATCTGGCGAGGTTCACGGTGGCCGGTCAAGCCCGGCCATGGCGATGCTGCCGTGGATGCCTCAACTGAACTGGATCGTGCTCTAGGCGACCTGTCGGATAGCCTCGGTGATCTCGCTGACCACGGCCTTGACCAGGCCTTCGTCGTCACTCTCGGCCATGACCCGGATCACCGGCTCGGTGCCGGATTCGCGGATCACCAATCGGCCGCCGTCGCCGAGCCGCGCCCGGCTCTCGGCGATGACCTGCACTACGTTCTTGTGGTCGAGCGGCTTGCCCTGTTTGAAGCGGACGCTCTGCAACAGCTGCGGCACTTTTTCGAACCGACGGCAGATCTCCGACACGGGTTTGCCCTGCTCCTTGGCCACCGCCAGCAATTGCAGCGCTGCAACCAGGCCATCGCCCGTGGTGGTGAAGTCGGAAAGAATGATGTGGCCGCTCTGCTCGCCACCGACATTGAACCCTTTGCCGCGCATCGCCTCGAGCACGTAGCGGTCGCCGACCTGCGTCCGCTCGAGGCTGAGACCGATCGAGCCCAGATAGCGCTCCAGGCCTAGATTGGACATGATGGTTGCGACCAGTCCGCCGCCGATCAGCCGGCCGCGCGCGGCCCAGCTCTGCGCGATTACCGCCATCAGTTGGTCGCCGTCGACGATCTCGCCATGCTCATCGACGATGATGAGCCGATCGGCATCGCCATCGAGCGCGATGCCGATATCGGCCCGCACTTCCTTGACCTTGGCCCGCAGCGCCTCGGGGGCGGTGGAACCCACCTTTTCATTGATGTTGAAGCCATCCGGTTCGACGCCGATGGTGACGACGTCCGCCCCGAGCTCCCAGAGCGCAATCGGGGCGACCTTGTAGGCGGCGCCATTGGCGCAATCGAGGACCACCCTCATCCCCTCGAAATCGGTGCCGCGCGGCAATGTGCTCTTGGCAAATTCGATATAGCGGGTGCGCGCTTCCTCGTCGCGATAGGCCCTGCCGATCTGGCGGCCGCGCGCGACCTTGGCCGAGAGATCGCTTTCCATCAGGTCTTCGATCCGCGATTCGGTGGCATCGGAAAGCTTGTAGCCGTCCGGCTGGAATAGCTTGATGCCGTTGTCGTCGAACGGATTGTGCGAGGCGGAGATCATCACGCCCAGATCTGCTCGCAGCGAGCGGGTCAGCATGGCGACGGCCGGCGTCGGCATCGGCCCCAGGAGGTAGACATCCATCCCCACCGCGGTGAATCCGGCGGTCAGCGCAGTTTCGATCATGTAGCCGGAGCGGCGGGTGTCCTTGCCGATCACCACGCGATTGCGGCCCTCGCCGCGATCGAACATGAGCCCGGCGGCCATGCCTACCTTGAGCGCCAGATCGGGCGTCAGCTTGTCGCCATTGGCCAGGCCGCGAATGCCGTCGGTACCGAAAAATTTTCTAGCCATGATTTCCAAGCCCTGCCCCGAACCGAATGCGACAGCAACATACCTCATCGGAGACTGGGTCGGAAATATGAACCGAAAGACTGATTAATTGCCATCGTCAGGGTGACTTTTCCGATGCCACCTTGTCCGCTTGAGGTAGGCCGGGCCGTTTGAGTGGGTGTGGCCTTCCCCGGACGGCCCACAAGCGCGGCGTCATCCCGGACTTGATCCTGGATCCAGTTTGCTCAGCTTCAATGGCTAGTCCCCCGAGTCACCGACCTTCGTCGGTATAAAGCGAGAATGCGCGATGTCCTCCGGATGGCGCGGCCAAGGAACCCCTCATCCGGCACTACGCGCCACCTTCGCCCACAGGGGGAGAAGGAAGAAGGGAAAGGGTCCCGTTCCTGCGCACCGCCGGGCCACCAGTTCCCCTCTCCCCCTTTGTGGGAGAGGGTGCCGGCAGGCGGGCCTCCGCCGCAAATGACAGGAACAAAGCAAAAAGGCCGCCCGGAGGCGGCCTTTCGAATTGATGATCTGAGCAAAACTCAGGTTTCGGGCTGCGGCTCGAGGCCGCCAGTATCCGGGGTCGGCTTCTTCGGCGCCGGACGGCCGGCCTTGGGAACGCCGGTACCCTTGACGCTGGTGATCTCGGTGTCGGCCCGGTAGGGCGGCTTGCCGTCCATCAGGTCGCGGATCTCGTCGCCGGTAAGGGTCTCATATTCGAGCAGGGCGCCCGCGATGCGGTGCAGATCGTCGATATTCTCGAGGATCACCCGCTTGGCGGTGGCGTAGCCCTCTTCAACGAAGCGCTTCACTTCCGCATCAACCAACTGCTGCGTCTCATCCGAAAGGTGGACTGAACGCTGCATCATCGAACGGCCGAGGAACAGCTCGTCCTGGTTGTCGCCATAGAGCAGCGGCCCGAGCTTGTCGGACATGCCGAACTCGGTGGCCATCGCCCGGGCGAGACCGGTCGCCATCTTGATGTCGGCCGAGGCGCCGGAGGTCACCTTCTCGTAGCCGAAGATCTCTTCCTCGGCGACGCGTCCACCCATGGCAACCGCAAGGTCCGCGTAGCACTTCTGGCGCGTAAGCGACACCGCGTCGCGCTCGGGCAGCCGCATCACCATGCCCAGGGCACGGCCGCGCGGGATGATCGTCGCCTTATGGATCGGGTCGGACCCCACCATCTTGACGGCGAGCAACGCATGGCCAGCCTCGTGATAGGCGGTGAGCTTCTTGTCCTCTTCGGTCAAGGCCAATGTCCGGCGCTCGGCGCCCATCATCAGCTTGTCCTTGGCGTCTTCGAACTCGGCCATGGTGACGAAGCGCTTGTTGCGCCGCGCCGCCAGGAGCGCACCTTCGTTGACGAGGTTCATCAGGTCGGCACCCGAGAAACCCGGCGTACCACGAGCCAAAACCTTGAGGTCCACGTCGGGGGCCAGCGGCACCTTGCGCACATGCACCTTGAGGATCTTTTCGCGGCCGGAGACGTCCGGATTGGGCACGACCACCTGCCGGTCGAAGCGGCCGGGACGCAACAGCGCCGGGTCGAGCACGTCGGGACGGTTGGTGGCGGCGATCAGGATGATGCCCTCGTTCGCCTCAAAGCCGTCCATCTCGACCAGCAGCTGGTTGAGGGTCTGCTCGCGCTCGTCATTGCCTCCGCCAAGGCCCGCACCACGGTGCCGGCCGACGGCGTCGATTTCGTCGATGAAGATGATGCACGGCGCATTCTTCTTGGCCTGCTCGAACATGTCGCGCACGCGGCTGGCGCCGACGCCCACGAACATCTCGACGAAGTCGGAGCCCGAGATGGTGAAGAACGGCACGCTCGCCTCACCCGCAACCGAGCGGGCAAGCAGCGTTTTACCGGTACCCGGCGGGCCGACCAGCAGCACGCCGCGCGGGATCTTGCCGCCCAGGCGCTGGAATTTGCCCGGATCGCGCAGGAACTCGACGATCTCCTCGAGGTCCTGCTTGGCCTCATCAACGCCGGCGACATCTTCAAAGGTGATCTTGCCGTGCGTCTCGGTCAAAAGCTTTGCGCGCGACTTGCCAAAGCCCATCGCGCCGCCACGGCCGCCACCCTGCATCTGCCGGATGAAGAAGAACCAAACGCCGATGATGACGATGAACGGCAGCCACGAGGAGAGCAGGATCGCCCAGAACGGGCTCTGCTCCGGCGCACGCGCCGTGATCTGGACGCCCCGGGCTTCGAGCCGGTTGATGATATCGGCGCCCTGCGGGATGATGGTTTCGAACCGCGATCCATCGCGCTCGGTGCCGTTGACGACGTTGTCGGTGATGGTCACCGCCGTGACGCTACCCGCGTCCACGTCGCTCACGAACTGACTGTAGCTTTTATCGGCCACCGAAATCGAATGAGTCGAAGACTGGAATACCTGGAACAGGCCCATCAGCATGAACAGTATGACAAGCCAGATGGCGAAGTTCCGGAAATTTGCGTTCATTCGGAGTGTCCCAGGGGGCCCGCGGATTGGCCGCGAGCAGGTAACGCTAATTTAAGCCCCGCTTTGGGGCGTTACAAGGGCGAGACGAGACGCCCTTTTATGGCAGGAACCAAGAGCTATGTCGGAAACGCGTTAATTTGCCGTCACGTTACCGGCATTATGCGAGCGGGATAGTTCTACCTCGATGTCATCGTCAAGCCGGTAACAGCCAAATGCGAGCACGGCGCCATCCGCCCGGGTGACCAGGGGCGCGCTGCGGATCGCCGCTGCCGGTGCTGCAACACTGCCTCCGACCAGTTGCTCGACGCGAGCCCGCGAAAACCCTTCCGCCATGTGGACTTGAATGGCAAGCCGCGGCGAGCGGTTGGCGATGCGAAAACGCCCGTCCCACAGCAGCGTCTCGGCCGGAGCGATCGTTGCAGGACCGATCGGTTGCCGGCCGGGCTCGCGGGCGAACCACAGCGTTTCTCCCCGCCTTGCGACTTTCGTGCCCAGTGTCGTTACCCCGGTGAAGATGTTTTCGCCCAGAATTCTTGCGTGGAGGCGCTCGACCGCGCCCAGGGCACGAGGCTTCTGTCCGCCGCCCGCCACATCAAGAAGTCGTGCGAGAAGCCTTGTCGCCACCGCCCGCGGCAGGCGGGCCAGCTCGGGATGGGAGAGCTGCGCGGCGCCCAAGCGGTCGAGCCGCACCAGCGCCTCGAACCGCTCATCCGCCCATTGGGCAAGCGCCTCGTCGGCGTCGCCCGCCCGTTGCGCGAAGTCGAACAGCCGCTCGGGCGTCACCCCCAAGGCCACTAGTTGCGGCAGCGCCTGCCGCCAACGCACGCGCTCGTAGTGGCCGTCGAAATTGCTGGGATCGCTCACCGGCACCAGCCCGGCCTCCGCCACCAGTTCGCGAAGCAGTTCCGGCGCCACGTCGAGCAAGGGACGAAACACCGGCACGCCCTCGACCTCGGCGACGGCATCCATGCCGCGCAGCCCCTCGAGGCCGCTGCCATGCGCAAGCCGCATCAGCACCGTCTCCGCCTGGTCGCCCAGATGATGGGCCGTCAGCAGCAGTTTTGCGCCGTCGGCGCGCATCGCCTCGCCCATCAGCCGATAACGTGCGGTCCGCGCCGCGGCCTGAACGCCCACCAGCGGCTTGTCGCCGGCCCACCGCAGGGCACGCGCCGCAAACCCGAGCCGGGTGGCGATTTCGGCGACGAACGCCGCCTCTGCCGCCGCCTCGGGGCGCAGGCCATGATCGACGCTATAGACGATAAGTTTGGGGGGCGTGGCGATTTGCCTCGCCCATTCGGCCGCGAGCAGCAACAGCGCGAGGCTGTCGGCCCCGCCCGAGACGGCGAGGCCCACGGCGTCAAGACTTGCGGCCGGCGCCAGCCGCCTGGCGAGCCCGGCACGCAGCTCGGTGAGGGTCAGGCGGAACACTTGCCGCGCGCCATTTCCTGACGCAGGCGGGTTTTGAAGGCCGTCGTGGTGTTCGGATATTTCGTCGCCAGCAGGCCAAAGGTCTTGCAGGCGGCATCCGGCTGCTTGGCGCCGGCGAGCGCGATTCCGAGCTTCAGCAGCATGTCGGGCGCACGGAGCGAATTGGGATAGCTCTTGTAGCCGGTGACCAGCACATCGGCGGCATCGACATAGTTCTGCTGCTGCAACAGCGCCTCGCCCAGCCAGTTGGTGGCGTCGGCAGCCTGCGCATCATCCGGGTAGCGCTTGAGGAAGGCGCGGAACTGGTCGGTGGCCGTAGTGTAGTCGCCCTTCACGATGGCGTCGTAGCCACGCTTGTAGAGCGCAGCCGCGGCCGGATCGGCTGCAGCCCCGCCGGTCGAGGCGAGCATCGTCGGCTGCTCCGGCGTGCGGGCTCTTGCCGCCGGGTTGGCGGCAACGCCAGCGCCGCGCGACGGCCCGAGCGGCACTTCCTCGGCCTGCCGCGAAGTGTCGGGTCCACCCTTGCCGACCAGGGGATCCATGGAAGCACCGAGATCGTCGCCCCCACCTTGGCCAGCGTCGCTGCTCGCCAGCTGGCGACCGTCGGAAGATTGCGAATTCATGCTGGGGTTCTGCGGCGCGATCTCCGGCTGCGTCACGCTGCCGGATAGACCCGCCGCACTATTTTTTCCCGGCCCACCGCCTTTGGCGTTCTCGAGCTGCTTGAAGCGGAAATCATCGTCCTGATTGGACCGGTCGATCAGCGTCTGCAGTTGCGTGACCTGAAACTGCAGCCCCTGCACCTGGCCGGTGAGGTCGCGCATTTGCTGCTCGAGGGCCTGGATCCTGAGCGTCAGCTGGGCGGCGTTGGCGTCGTTCTGCGCGACCAAGATCACAGGCGCCGAGGCGGAGTCGGCGAGAACCGGCAGTGCCGTCATTGACGTTGCGAGGCCAATCGCAAGGGGAACCGCCAGGCGCAAGCCTCGCCCCGAACGGCCGAAAAGGCTGAAGGACAATTGCATTCTCCGTCTAAAGCGCTTGCGGGTGGATTGGCTCACCTTCCCGCCTTGAACACGCAACCACCAAGGACCCTAGCATAAGCGAGGGGCTTGGCCCAATCCGAACGGCTTACATCGCCGCCTTCGTCAAAGAAATGCCGGGCGCCAACTTTCGCTGACGCCCGGCACCCATGCCTCCAGTTCATGCCGCCGGCTCCTGCCGGAATGGAAACGCCCCCGTTTCCATTCCCACCGGCCTGAACTTGTTATTGCACGACGGTGACCGCGCGGCGGTTCTGCGACCAGCACGAAATATCGTCGCAGAGGGCCACCGGGCGTTCCTTGCCGAACGACTTCATGGTGAGTCGGCTGGAGGCGACCCCCTTGCTGATCAGGTAGTTCATCACCGTGTTGGCGCGCCGCGCACCCAGCGCAATATTGTACTCGCGGGTGCCGCGCTCGTCGGAATGGCCCTCGATCAGGATGTGCTGGTAATTCGTGTAGCGGTTAAGCCAGGCGGCCTGCTTGTCGAGCGTCGCGATGGCGGTCGGCGAAAGGCCAGACTGGTCGGTGTCGAAAAACACGCGGTCGCCCACGCTCACCAAGAATTCCTGCTGGCTGCCCGGCGGGCCGCCATTGGGGCCGAGATTGCCGACACCCGTGGAGGGGTTGCGCGAACAGGCCGCAAGTACGACGACGAGGGCCACAAGCGCGAAACCGCGCAAAATGCCGAGGGTGGGCGCCAGAGAACGCATCGGAATTTCACTCCTGGAGGATAGGTATTTAAGATGAGTATTTACCGCGCGTTATCTTAAGCTCGGGTTGTCGGAAGTGGTTAATCCCGGGTTATCTTGGCCGGAATGTGGCTGGAATCCGGCTTCCCACAACCCCGTCCGCGATGTTGCCGAATTGACGCAGCAGGATGCGCTGGCGCCACAGGAAGGGCTCGCACGGCCCCTCACTCGGTCCCACCGGGACCCTACCTTCTCCTCCAAGGGAGCGGAGACGCGAGGCCGTGCAACAGCTCCCCCTCCCCCTTGAGGGGAGCAAGGGGGAGGGAGACGATGGAGCAACCGCCAATATTCAGGACTGACCCGCACTTGGTCGGACACCCTACCCCCGCAGCGGCGACCAGGCCGGGTCCGAAGCAAAAGTCTTGGTGGGGACCTTGTTGTTGGCGCGGCCCCATACGTCCACCGTATAGAGTGAGGGGCCGGAATCCCCGCCCGGGTCCGAAAAATACATGATCACGCGGCCATTGGGCGCCCAGGTCGGGCCCTCGGCGTGGAAGCCGCTGTAGAGGAGCTTTTCGCCCGAGCCGTCCGGCTTCATGATGCCGATCGAAAACTGGCCGCCGCCCTGCTTGGTGAAGGCGATGTAATCGCCCTTGGGCGACCACACGGGCGTATTGTAGGTGCCCTCGGCAAAACTGATTCGCTGGGCCGGACCGCCGCTGGACGCCATGATGTAGATCTGGCTGGTGCCGCCACGATCGGATTCGAAGGCGATATTGGCGCCGTCCGGCGAATAGGATGGCGAGGTGTCAATGGAGGCGCCGCTGGTCAATTGCTGCGGCTGCCCCCCGATCGGCATCGCATAGATGTTGGTAGTGCCCCCACCCTCGACGGAGAACGCAATGTTGCGCCCATCGGGGGAAAACCGCGGCGAAAAAGTCATTGAGTTGAAATTGCCCAGCGGCTGCGGCCGCCCGGTGGCAAGGTCGAGCAGGTAGATCTGCGGGTCGCCGCCGTCGAGTGCGATATAGGTCAGCATCTGCTGGGTGGGCGAAAAGCGCGGCGTCATCGTCTCGGGATTGCCCTGAGTGATGTACTGCACGTTGGCCCCGTCCTGATCCATGATAGCAAGACGCTTGAGGCGGTTGGCCTTCGGCCCGCTCTCGGCGATGAAGGCGATGCGGGTATCGAAATAGCCGCTTTCCCCGGTGAGCGCCGTGTAGATGGCGTCCGAGATGATGTGGCCGATGCGCCGCAAATTGGCGGGGTCGGTGGAGTAGGATTTTCCGACCTGCTGCTCGCCGGCCTGCACGTCCCAGACGCGCACGGCCGCCTGGATCTGGCCGCTATTTTCTACCTGCCCCATGACCACGGCATGGGCGTTGATGCCGCGCCAGGCATTGAAGTCCGGCTCGGTGGAAATGCTGCCCACCTGCTGCGGCAGCGTAGCCTGGTCGATTACCGCGAACAGGCCCGAGCGCGAGAGATTGTTGCGGACGATGTCAGCGACCGCCTTGCCGAATGCCGGGTCGGAGCCAGCGAAATCCGGGATGGCGATCGGCAGCGGCTGAAAGTCGGCGCCCGAAACCACGATCTTGACCAGCGCGCTTGCCGGCCGCGCCGCCGCGAGCATCGCGCCACCTGCCAGTCCCAGTTTCAGCGCATGGCGCCGGTTGAGAGTGATCATGTTTCGTCTCCGTTCGTCTGGCGCGGATACACCGCTATTGATCGCTGGTGAAGAGGGTCACGTCGACCTGCTTCCATTCGTCATATTTCTGGGCCGGCAAGGTATAGGGCCCGCACTCCATGATGGCGCGCTGCGCGGCGCGAGCGATGGTGCCGCCCATTTCCGTGGAATCGGACTTCACCACCTGCGGCGTGCCGTTGACGCTCCCGTCGGCATCGAGGTTGAACAACACTTCGACGCTAAGGCCCGACTCCATTTCATTGGGCAACAGAGTCCAGCATTTCTTGATTTGCCCGACCAGCGCGCCGAGTTCGCTTTGGGTCAGCCGGGCGGCAGTGCCCGTAGGCTTGCCGGCGGTGGGCGAACCGCCCTGGCCGGTCTTGCCGCCGGTGGCTTTCTGGTCGTTGATCAGGCTCGAAATCTCATCGGCCGCCTTGGCCGCCTTGGCCGCCTGCTGCGCCTCGGCGAGTTGCTTGGCCGCGGCTTGGGCCTTGGCAGCCGCGGCCGCCTTCTTTGCCTGCGCCGCTTCCGCGGCTTGAGCCGCCTTGGCCGCCTCGGCTGCAGCCTGGGCCTTTGCCTGGTCGGCCTTCGCCTGTGCGTCCGCGTCGGCGATCGCCTTGGCGATCTGCGCCTGCGCCGCCTTGGCCTGCTCGGCCTGCTGCCTCTTGGCCTCGGCCGCCGCCTGCGCCTCTTCCTGCTGCTGCTGCTTCCGCACCTGATCGCGCTTTGCCTCAACGCTCGCCGATTCCGGCGCCGGGGCCGGAGTGACCGGCGCGCTGGCATCGGCCTTGGTGTCGTCGGCCGAAAGCTGCTGCATGGGGGTGTCGGCGGATTTCGGCTGCGCCACTGGCTGCGGCGCCGGGGCGGGCTCCGGCTGGGGTGCAGGCTGCGGCTGGGGCGCAGGTTGCGGCTGGGGCGCAGGTTGAGGCGTCGGCGGCGGGGGTAAAGGCTGCGGCGCCGGTTGCGGCTGAGGGGCGGGCGGCGGCGGGGCTGGGGCCGGAGCCGTGTTGTGGACCGGCACCGGCGCCGGGGTGGGCGCCGGCGTCGGCTTTGGCTGATCCTGCTGCGTGTTGCCGGTAGGCTTGGCCGGGTCGGCCGGCTGGTTGGTTGCAACCATGGCCGGCGTCTTGGTGTCGATGACCTTGCTCTGCTCCGAGCCCATGCGTGTGCTGGCGGTATCGGTGACCGGCACCAGATCGACAGCGATCGACTGCTCGGCGTCCGGCGTCAATTGCTGCGCGTGGTTGAGCCCGATGATGGCGATCAGGATCACGGCGATGTGGGCAGTGACCGAAGCCGTGACGCCGGTGCGCATGGTTCTATTGCGCCTGCGCCTGGTCCGTGATCAGGCCGATCTTGGAATAGCCGGCCTTGGAGAGGACACCCATGACCTTCATCACCGCGCCGTAATTGGCCGCCACGTCGCCGCGCAAATAGATCCGATTGTCGCCGCCCGGGGGGAGCAGCGGCTGGATATCGGCCGCAAGCGCGCTGATATCGACCGCCGCGTTGGGATCAACCGCGTTGCTGTCGCCGCCAGCGAGATAGATGGTGCCGTCCGGCTTGATGGTCACGGTCACCGGCTTGCTGTCAGTATTGAGTTCCTTGGCATCCGTCTTGGGCAGGTCGATGGGCACGCCCACGGTCAACATCGGCGCCGCGACCATGAACACGATCAGCAGCACCAGCATCACGTCGACCATTGGGGTCACGTTGATGTCGCTCATCGGGGAACTGCCGCCGCGGCGGCGCCCACGCCGGCCGCCGCCCCTGCCCCCACCGCCGGCTACCGACATTGCCATTTAATTCTTGCCCCGGGCTTCGAGCTGGCGGGAAAGGATGGTCGAGAACTCGTCGGCAAAGCCTTCCAGGCGGCCGATGAACTTGTTCGCGTCACCCGAAAGCTTGTTGTAGGCGATAACCGCCGGAATGGCCGCGAGCAGGCCCAGGGCCGTCGCGAACAGCGCTTCGGCGATGCCCGGCGCCACCACGGCGAGATTTGTACTCTTTGATGCAGCGATCGACTGGAACGAGCTCATAATGCCCCATACCGTACCAAAAAGGCCGACAAATGGCGCGGCCGAACCAACGGTCGCTAAAAATCTCAGGCCCTTTTCCAGTCCGTCGCTTTCACGCGAGATCGCGACGTCGAGCACCTTTTCCAGCCGCTGCTGCACGCCGAGGAACGAAGCGGCGTTCTGCTCGTGGCTGCGCTTCCATTCCTTCATGGCCGCAACGAAGATCGAGCCCAGTCCGTAGGCCGGCCGTTCGGCCATCGACTGATAGAGTTCCTCGAGCGACTGCCCGGACCAGAAAACCCGCTCGAAGCGGTCCATCTCGCGCCCGGCGCGGTTGAACAGCACCGCACGGTCGATGATGATCGCCCAGCACCAGATGGAAGCGGCCAGTAAGCCCAGCATGACGATCTTCACGACCCAGCTCGCGCTCATGAACAGCGCGATGAGGGAAAAGTCGACAACCTGCGGGGCGACCGGAGCGAGAGTCGCAGCGGCAGTCGTTGTGTCCATTGAAAAGTCCTTTCGCCCCGCCCGAGTCGTCGGGCCCAGCGCGGTCCGATGGGGTCAAACTTTGTCAATTTTAAGAGAAATGCCCCGCATTCCCGGACCTTGCGGCGGGGCATTCCTGTGAGCCTAATTTATGGTCAAGAATTAGTTAACAAAGCACTTCTTGCGATTACTTATGTCGAGGCAAGACGGCTGATGCTGTCTGCAGCGGCAGCTCGCGACACGCAACCCACAAGCGGGCATGGCAGCCATGCTCACCTCGGCCGCACGCCTGCGGCCAGCGCCAGCACGGGCTTGGGCAGCCGCGCCGCCCGTCCGTCACGATTGATGGCGACCACCACCAGCCGCGCCTCTACCAGGCGCGTTTCGTCGCGAAAAACCGTCTGCTCCAGCATCAACCGCGCGCCGGTGGCGCCGATCACCACCGTTTGGACCATCAGCATGTCATCGATATGCGCCGCCGCCTCGAAGTCGATCTGCATCGAGCGAACCGCGAAGGCCAATCCTTCGCGCGCGAGCTCGAAATGATGCACCCCATGCGCCCGCAAAAACTCGGTGCGCGCCCGCTCGAGGAATTTGAGATAGGCCGCGTGGTAGACATTGCCGGAAAAATCCGTGTCCTCGTAGTAGACGCGGACCTCAAAGCGATCGGGCAGCGCCATCATGGCACCTCGTGCATGACGAGGTGCTGCGTGCCTTCAGGAAGTTCCCGCAGGCTTTCGATCATCCAGCGCGGCAGAAGATTGCGCTCCCGCAGGCCTCCGCCCTCGACCGGAACCCATTCGAACCGAAGATCGTGCCCTTCATCCCGGGTTTCGAGCACCACGCCGTTGCTGCGGAACGGAAAGCCGTCTGGCAGTTCGATGAGGTAGTAGGCTGCCAATTCGTGAAATCGCTGTCCGTGCCGTTCGAAGAAATTCTCAACCGTGAACGCGAGCCGCTTGATCTCGGCGGTCGACTGCAATTCCTCGGCGATTTCCCGTTCCAGAGCCACCTGGCTGGGCTCGCCCATTTCCACCCGACCACCGGGCAGCATGACGTAGTCGTCGTCATCCTGGCGGCAGACCAGCACATGGCCGTCGCGCAGGGCGATCGCGGCCACCCGGTAGTTGAACCGCGCGGCGCCAACGGTAAAGCTCAGCATCACCCGTTCGTTGTTCACTCTGCCTCGGGCTCCTCGAACAAACTTGCCTGCATCCCGACAAAACCCTGCGGCACGGCAAAGCCCAGGTGCTGGAAAGCCAGTGCCGTAAGTAGACGCCCACGAGGTGTCCGCTGAATGAAGCCTTGCTGGATCAGGTAGGGCTCGACGATTTCCTCGAGCGCATCGCGCGGCTCGCTCAATGCTGCTGCCATGGTGTCGATGCCCACCGGCCCGCCGCCATAATGCTCGACAATCGTGCTGAGATAGCGCCGATCGAGCTGGTCGAGCCCCCGCGCATCGACATCGAGCCGGAGCAGCGCCTTGTCGGCAACGCTCCGGGTCACTTCCCGCGCGCCGTCGACCAGCGCAAAATCGGTGACGCGGCGGAGCAACCGGCCAGCGATGCGCGGCGTGCCGCGCGAGCGGCGGGCGATCTCCATCGCGCCATCCGGCGCCATGCCGACCCCGAGCAGGCGCGCCCCGCGCTCGACGATCAGCACCAGCTCTTCGGGCGTATAGAAATTGAGCCGCACCGGAATGCCGAAGCGGTCGCGCAGCGGGGTGGTCAAAAGGCCGGCGCGGGTCGTCGCTCCGACCAGGGTGAATTTGGCCAGGTCGATCTTTACCGACCGCGCCGCCGGCCCCTCGCCGATGATGAGGTCGAGTTGAAAATCCTCCATCGCCGGATAGAGGATTTCCTCCACCGCGGGATTGAGCCGGTGAATCTCGTCGATGAAGAGCACGTCGCGCTCTTCCAAATTGGTGAGCAACGCGGCGAGATCCCCTGCCTTGGCGATCACCGGCCCGGAGGTCGAGCGGAAGCCAACGCCCAGTTCGCGCGCCACAATCTGTGCGAGCGTGGTCTTGCCCAAGCCGGGGGGGCCCACGAACAACACATGGTCGAGCGCCGACTTGCGCCGCCGCGCCGCCTCGATGAAGACCTGCAAATTGGCTCGCGCCGCCGCCTGCCCGACGAAATCGTCAAAGCCGGAGGGGCGTAGCGATACATCGAGCGGATCGTCGCGCCCGGCGGCGGCGGAGGTGAGGTCTGTCACTTCAGCAGTTCCATGCCGGGCAGTCGGTCGCCAACCTGCTTGTCAAACGTGACCGTGAACCGGCAGCCGGCATCAAGATTGAGAAGCTGAATGAGCGTGTCGGCAAATCCGGTATGAAGAGTTCGGGCTTGTTGAATGGCGGACATGATCAGGTCGGCTCTTTCCATCATGAAGCCGGCATTTGTGAGCAGCGCTTCGAGCGTGTCGATGATCGTGGCGTTGGGGTAGCGGTATCGACGTGAAAGCAACCAAACAAGCTCCGCCAGAACCAGCACATTGACATAGACCGGATCGTCGGCCGGACGATCGGCGAAGAATTCGACGGCGCGCCTATGCTGTTCGGCATCGTCGTCGACGAATAGCCGGAGCAGCAGGTTGGAGTCTGCGCCAATCACCTGACGGAATTTTCGAATTCTTCGACGACCGCGTCGCCAATTGCGTCGTCCATGTCTTCGACCTTCAATCCGGTGCCAGCGGGAGGCTTGCCAAGAATGCCCGCCAGGTCGACCGCCCTGCCGGTTCGAGGTCTCAGCGTGGCTTGGCCGTCCTGCAACAGGATGAAGACCGAAGATCCCTTTTCGAGGTGCAAGGCGTCCCGCACGTCCTTTGGAATTGTAATCTGCCCCTTACTGGTAATTTTCGCGATGTGCATCTTACTTTTCCCATTCTCCTTACCCTGGCAAGAAAGTAAGGGCGACGCTAGAGCGGGTCAATCCCGCTAGTTGCTCAATTCCCGCAGCCCCAGCCGGATCAGCTTTTCCGTCGCCACTCCGTCGCCCTCCTTGGCCACCACCCGCGCGATCGCGGCGGACGCCTGCGCGGCCGAATAGCCCAGGTTGGAGAGCGCCGAGACCGCATCGGCGACGTTGCCGCCGGCAACTCCTTCGCCCAGCGCCGCCTGCAGGCCGAGCACGCCGGCATCGACGGCGCCTAGATCGGGCACCTTGCCCTTGAGTTCCGTGACGAGCCGCACCGCAAGCTTTGGCCCTACGCCGTTGGCGCGGCCGACCATCGCCTTGTCCTGCAGCGCGATCGCGCTCGACAGTTCGCCTGGCGCCAGCGCTGAAAGGATGCTCAGCGCTACGCGGGCGCCAACCCCCTGCACGGTCATCAACAGCCGGAACCACGCCCGCTCCGCATCGGTCGCAAAACCATAGAGCCGGATCATGTCCTCGCGCACGATCATCTCGATGAAGACCACGGTCGCCTCGCCGACCCGTGGCAGGCTCGCCAGGGTTTTCGAGGAGCAGAACGCTTCGTAGACGACGCCGCCAACATCGATCTCAACGAAGTCGTCCCCAAAACCGTCGATCAACCCCTTTAGCTTGGAAATCATCCCACGGCCCTCAATCCCGGCGCGCTGCGGTGATGGGCGTGGCAGATGGCGATCGCCAGCGCATCGGCCGCATCCGCGCCCTTGAACTCGGCCGTCGGCAACAGGATTTTCACCATCATCTGGATCTGCGTCTTGTCGGCATGCCCCGCCCCGACGATGGATTTTTTTACAAGGTTCGCGGCGTATTCGCCGACCGGCAGGCCGAGCGCCGCCGGGGTCATCAGTGCCACGCCGCGCGCCTGCCCCAATTGCAGCGCCGACCGTGCACCGGCCGAAACGAAGGTTTCCTCCACTGCTGCCTCATCGGGGGCAAAGCGCCGGATCAGGTTGGTGAGGCCCTCGAACAATTCCGTCAACCGCGCGGGCATCGCAGCATCCACCGCTGGGGTGATGGTTCCCGCCGCGACGAAGCGCAGCCGGTTGCCCTCGCTCTCGATGATCCCCCAGCCGCAGCGCCTGAGCCCCGGATCGATACCGATGATTCGTACATGCCCCATGCGCCCGACCCTAATGGTTTGCGGCCAAGCTTACCAAGCGCAATGTGAACGAAACGGAAACACGAAGGATGGCGTGTGTGGCCCACCCCTCACCCGCCGGCACCCTCTCCCGCAAGGGGAGAGGGGAGATTTGTCGCGGCGGTGCCACGAACGTCCTTCCCCTTGCGGGAGAAGGTAGCGCGAAGCGCCGGATGAGGGGTGGAGCGCAAAGCGCGGCCTCCCCCATCAAACTCCCGCCTACAGCGTCTTGGCGAACGCCACCGTGGTGTCGGCCATGCGGTTGGAAAAACCCCACTCATTGTCGTACCAGGCGAGCACGCGCACGAACGTGCCGTCGATCACCTTGGTCTGGTCGAGGTGGAAGGTCGCCGAGTGCGGGTCGTGGTTGAAGTCGGTCGAAACGTTCGGCTGGTCGGTAACGTTGAGGATGCCCTTGAGCGGGCCCTCGGCCGCCGCCTTCACGAAGGCCTCGTTGATCTCTTCCTTGCTCGTCGCCCGCTTGGTGACGATCTTGAGGTCGATCAGCGACACGTTCGGCGTCGGCACGCGGATGGACGAGCCATCGAGCTTGCCCTTCAGCTCGGGAATGACGAGGCCGATCGCCTTGGCGGCGCCGGTCGTGGTCGGGATCGAGCTGAGCGCTGCGGCGCGCCCGCGGTAAAGGTCCTTGTGCATGGTGTCGAGCGTCGGCTGGTCGCCGGTATAGGAGTGGACCGTCGTCATGAAGCCGTGCTCGATGCCGACGAGTTCGTTCAGCACCTTGGCAACCGGGGCAAGGCAGTTCGTCGTGCACGAGCCGTTCGAGATGACGATGTGGTCCTTGCCGAGGCCGCCGTCGTTGACGCCCATCACCACCGTATAGTCGGCACCGTCGGCCGGGGCCGAAACGATCACCTTTTTGGCGCCGGCCGTCAGGTGCGCCGCCGCCTTCTCGCGGGAGGTGAAGATGCCGGTGCATTCGAGTACGATGTCGATGCCCATATCGCCGTGCGGGAGCTCGGCCGGATTGCGGACCGCGGTCACCTTGATCGGCCCGCGGCCGGCATCGATGGTATCGCCGTCGACGGTCACCGTATGCGGGAACCGCCCGTGCACCGAGTCGAAGCGCAGCAGGTGCGCATTGGTCTCGACCGGGCCGAGGTCGTTGACGGCCACCACTTCCATGTCCGTGCGACCGGACTCGATGATGGCGCGCAAGATGTTGCGGCCGATGCGGCCAAAGCCATTGATTGCGACGCGAACGGCCATGGAAAGCTCCTTGGGGCGGAAGAAAGGATTAGGGCAACACCGGCAGGCTTCTACAACTGCGCCTTGACGGCTTCAACAACGGCGTTGGCGGTGATGCCGAAGTGCTCGTAAAGGGCATCGATCGGGGCCGAGGCTCCGAACGAATGCATACCCACGAAGCGTCCGGTCTCCCCGAGCAGCCGGTCCCAGCTCTGCTGCACACCGGCTTCGATCGCAACCCGCGCCCGTGGGCGGCCGATCACCTCGGCGCGATAGGCGTCAGGCTGCTGGTAGAACAGCTCCATCGAGGGCACCGAGACAACCTTGGCGGCGATCCCCTCCCCGGCCAGCGCCTTGAGTGCATCGACGGCGATCGAAACCTCGGAACCGGTGGCGAAGATCACCACGTCAGCGTTCTTGTCGCCGGCGATGACATAGGCGCCCTTGGCCGAAAGGTTCTCCTTCACATAGTCGGTGCGCAGCGCCGGCAGGTTCTGACGGCTGAGGGCGAGAATGGAAGGGTTCTCCTTGTGGGCGATGGCGATCTCCCAGCATTCCAGCGTCTCGGTCGCATCGGCCGGCCGCAGCACCAGAAGGTCCGGAATGGTACGCAGCGCGGAAACATGCTCGACCGGCTGGTGCGTCGGCCCGTCTTCGCCCAGGCCGATGGAATCGTGCGTCATCACATAGACGACGCGCTGCCGCATCAGCGCCGAAAGCCGGATCGCCGGGCGGGCGTAATCGGTGAAGGTAAGGAAGGTGCCGCCGTAGGGCAGCAGGCCCCCGTGCAGGGCGATGCCGTTCATCATCGCCGCCATCCCGTGCTCGCGCACGCCATAACGCATGTAGCGGCCGCTGCGGTCGGTCGCGGTAAAGGGCAGCGTCTGCGAGGTGTTGGTAAAATTTGAACTGGTGAGGTCGGCCGAGCCCCCAAAAGTCTCCGGCAGCACGCCGTTGATCACTTCGAGGGCATTCTGCGAGGCCTTGCGCGAGGCGATCTTCGGCTTGTCGGCCGCGATCTTCTGCTTCAGCGCATCGACCGCGCCGGCATAAGCGGCCGGCAACTCGGCCTTCTGGCGACGCTCGAATTCGGCGCGCTTGTCGGAGCCGGCAAGCCGGTCCGCCCAGGCGGTGCGTGCCGGCGCACCGCGTTCGCCGGCGGCCCGCCAGGCGTCGATGATCTGGTTGGGAACCTCGAAGGCCGGATAGGTGATGCCGAGATTTTTCTTGGCGCCGGCCAGTTCTTCGGCCCCGAGCGGGGAGCCGTGCACCTTGGCGGTGCCCGCCTTGGTCGGCGCGCCAAAGCCGATGGTGGTCCGGGCGGCGATCATGGTCGGCTTGTCGGAGGCCCTGGCCTCGAGCAGCGCCCTTTCGACCGCATCCTGATCGTGGCCGTCGACGGCAATGGTGTGCCAGCCGACAGCGCGGAAGCGGGCGTGCTGGTCGGTCGAATCCTCGTCCTCGAGCTTGCCGTCGAGGGTGACGTGGTTATCGTCCCAGATGACCGTCAGTTTGTTCAGGCGCAGGTGCCCGGCGAGCGCAATCGCCTCCTGCGAGATCCCTTCCATCAGGCAGCCATCGCCCGACAACACCCAGGTATGGTGGTCGACGAGGTCGCTGCCGAACTCGGCGGCGAGGTGGGTTTCGGCGATCGCCATGCCGACGGCATTGGCAATGCCCTGCCCCAGCGGGCCGGTCGTCGACTCCACGCCATCGGCAAAGCCGTGCTCGGGATGGCCCGGGGTCTTGGAGTCCCACTGGCGGAAATTCTTGATCTCATCGATCGTCATGTCCTGGTAGCCCAGGAGGTAAAGCGCCGAGTAGAGCAGCATCGAGCCGTGGCCGGCCGACAGCACGAAGCGATCGCGATCCGGCCAATGCGGATCTGCGGGATCAAACTTCATCACCCGGGTGAACAGCGCCACGGCGATGTCGGCCGCGCCCATCGGCAGGCCGGGATGGCCGGAATTGGCCTTTTCGACCGCATCCATTGAAAGGGCGCGAATGGCATTGGCCATATCGTCAGCAGTGAGCTGTTCTGTCATTGAAGGCCTCGGGTCTTGTTGTTCTTGGGACGGTCGAGACGGCCGCAAAAAGCGCCTTGAAAGCGGCTCGCAAGGCGGTTCCGAGCCATAACAGGTTGGTGTGGCCTGTCAATGACACCGGCCGGCCCGCGCTGGCGGCAAGGCGCGCGCAACAAAAAGAAGCACCAAGGGCGCGCTCGGTTCCATCGCACGGGGGCTAGCGCGCCAGAAGCGCGGCGGCGCCGCCGGCCAGCACCGCCACAAGGCTTGCCCCACCGACATAGAACCCCACGCGCGCGCCGCCCACCCAGCCGGCAATCACCGCCTTGGCGAGCGTGTTGACGGCAACGACTGTGAGAATGGCGAGCGTCGCCGTCTCGATCGGGATCGAATTGCTCCGCGCCATCGAGATGGTGACGGCATCGACGTCGGCGACACCGGAGACGGCCGCAATGGCAAGCGCACCGGCGCCGCGCGCGGCATTGCCCACGATCTTGGTCGCCAGCGTCAGCACGGCGATGAGGGCTGCGAACTTGATCGCCGTGCCGAGCTGCAGGGGATTGTCGATCTCGAGGTCGAGTTGTTCATCCTTGGGCCGACGAATCAGGAAAAGGCCAGCGGCACCGGCCAGCACCACCACGCCGCTTGCGAGCGGCAGCGCCAGCCGCGGCACGAGCGCTGGATTGAGCGCCCCAGCGACGATCCCCGCGCGGGCGACCATCACCAGCCCGGCGATCAAGATCCCGCCCGCGATCAGCATCGCCGATCGCGGGCGATCGCGCCCCAGCCGCGCCAGGGTCAGGGTGGTCGCGGTCGAGGAGGCGAGCCCGCCCGCAAAGGCAGCCGCGATCACCCCCAGTTGATCGCCGAATAGCCTGACGGCGATATAGCCGGCAAAGGAAACGGCAGCGATCAGGATCGCGAACAGCCAGATATCGTGCGGGTTAAGCGCACCCCAGGGGTCGACCGGCCGGTTGGGCAGCACCGGCAGCAGCAGGAAAGTCATTGCCAGGAGGATCAGCACGGCGCGGATCTCCTCCCAGGACAGGGAGGCGAGCCAGCGATGCAGCGGCTCCCGCAGCGCCAGCAGCAGCACCATGGCCACCGCAGCCGCGATGGCCACCGGCAATTCGCCCAGCACCGCGTAGGCGCCCAGCGTCATCGTCAGCAGGCCCGCAATGAGCGAGGTGATGCTGAACGTCCGGGTTGCGGCGGCCTCCAGCCAGTAGAATGCGGTCATCGCCACCGCATAGCCGAGAAAGACCAGGCCGAGCACCACGCTATCGGTTTTCTGGGCCACGGCAGCGGCAACGCCGCCGAGCAGGCCGGAAATCGCAAACGTCCGCAGGCCAGCCACCCGCTGGCCGGGTTCCTCTTCGCGCTTCTGCCAGCCGCGCTCGAGCCCGGCGAGCAAGCCTATGGCCAGCGCGACGGCGAGCCTTGTCAGCAGATCGACCTGATTCATCCCTGTCCCTCCACCGCAGCAAAGGGGCCCGGGCGAAGCGGCCAAGCCTCTTGCGATCTCCGGATAATGTGGGTTTGCTGAGAATTGTTGCGCAGAGTCAGGGCGGGCAAGCTACAGTGCGACATACCCGGGCGAATCCGCGCGCGGGATTCGAATGCATCAAGCCAGGCGGGCAGTTTGGCAGACTCGGTGGAAGACGAAAGTTTTGCGGGCGCCACGGCGCGGTTCGATAAGGCGCTGGTGCGCCTCGAAACAAGCGTGCGAGCGCTTAACGGACGAGTGCGCGCCCACGCCCGTATTGAGATGGACACCAGGAAGCTCATGGGTGAACGCGCCAAGCTCGCGGCCGACCTCGACCGGGCCAACGCCAAGGTGCGGCGGCTCGACGACAGTGCGCACGAAGTCTCGCGGCGCCTGGTCGACGCGATGGAAACGGTTCGGCAGGTTCTGGCCAAGTAGGAGGCGCGTGGATGCCCGAGGTCAATGTCGAGATTAATGGCCGCAAGTACCGGATGGCCTGCGAGGAGGGTCAGGAGCCCCACCTTCAGGCGCTGGCCGAGACATTCAATGGAAAGATCGAAGCACTGAAGGGCAGTTTCGGCGAAATCGGCGACACCCGGCTCACCGTTATGGCCGGCATCGCGACCCTCGATGAGCTCGAGGAGGCACAGCGGCAGATCATCAAGCTGACGCAGGACGTGGCGGAACTGTCGCGCGCCGGCGCGGCCCTGGCGGCCGAAGCCGAGGATATCGAGCAGAAGTACGCGCGCCAGCTCGCCGAGGCCGCCCGCAAGCTGGAATCCATCGCCACCGCCATCGACGAGACCGGCGCGGCTTCCAGCTAGCTCCAAAGGACTAGGTTCAGCCCTTTTCTGGACTTATTGCCGCCCGTCCGGGCCAAAACCCGGCAATACCGAGGCGTGCAAGGCCAAAAATACGCCTTTAGGATTAACGAAATTTAATTATCTGCTTTGACGCGGAGCGTACCGTCGAGCAGGCTCCCCTGGCGTCGTCTACTGTACACAATGGTACGGTACCTGGCGCGGCCCATTCGGGGGGAGTAACGGTTGCACAAAATATTGTCTCTTGCGCTTGCTGCAATGCTCACGCTGGCGCCAAACTTGGCCAATGCCGCTGTCATTGGCCCGACTGACGACTGGAAGCCGCTGCGCTCGGGCGCCCGCCAACTCGGCATCAGCGACGACATGGTCGGGCGGATCCTGGCTGCCGGCGTCGAACTGACCTGTCCGGGCACGGTTTACAGCAATGGCGGCATGCTCAATGGCTGGTTCCTGGGAACCGGGTCCAAAAGCTTTTATACGAACGCCCATGGCGTCGTGGATATCGGCCTCTCCGACAGGCAGGCCAATTTCATCGAGCCGCTGGACAAGTGCACCGTCCACTCCTATCGCGACCTGATCGATCGAGGCGGCCGGGCCACTGCCTATACGCTCGCGGTGCCGCAAAATCGCAGGCTGCTCGAGATGGCGACCTTTTCGCCCCAGAGCGCGCCGCCCAACCAGGATCGCGCCCGTCTGCGCCTGGCGGTGGCGATCACCGGATCGAGGGCACTGCCCCTGCCGGATCTGAACCGGCTCGGACTCGCGGTCGGCCAGCAGCTGTTCCTGGTTTCGGTCGCGCCGCCCGCCATGCGGGCTCCGGTCATCGAGGCCTGTCACATCATGGCCCTGAAGCTAAATGGTGGTCCGGGGCAGATCTATTCCGACTGCGACAACGCCGCGGGCAACTCGGCCGGACTGTACCTCGTCCGCGATCCATCGAGGCCGGGTATGCTCGTGCCCATTGCCTTGCACGAGGGTTGTTACGAAAAGATCGGCAACTACAAGCCGTGGGACATCAATAACAACACTGCCGTCGGCATCCTGCTGCAGCGCAACTTTTTTGCCCTGCGCGGCGCGTAAACCCGCGTCACGAGACAGCGACCGCTAATTGCGGTGCCATGTGCGAGCCAGCGCGACATCGCGCCGGCTTAGCGCACCGCTGGCCGGGACAGTACGACAGGCTGCGCACTTGCCGCCACGCTTGACTTGGCGATCCATTGCTGGCCGATCAGCACGCCGGCGATGAGCAGGGCGGAACAGAAAAAGCTGCGCATTTTCGGAAATCCTTGGAACGGGCCACGCCCTGTTCCTTGCATACAAAAGACTGAACGCGATCTGAACGCCTGCGCGATTCCCGGCATTCCCGTCGCGGGTCTGCTGCCGCTGGTTAAGGGACCATTACGGCCCCTGCCCTTCAGGCGCTCAATCTTGCCGCAACATTACCGCCAAGTTCGACACCAGCGTGGCTCAGTCGTGTTGGGCTCATGAAATCTGCTGTTCGGAAATGTGCCCGCAGGCCATCCCCGGTTTGCGTCGGACGGCCAATCGCCCTATATCAATCATGCTGCCCGGTGCGTGAGGACTTCAATATCCCCGGGGCCTTATCGATCCTGAAGGGAGCTGTCCCTGACCGGACCCGTGGGTCCGGACATACGGCGCCCACCTACGTGAGTAGGTTCCCGGGATCGCATGTCCCACGGCCAGGGTGGCACCTGATTCCAATTGTCGCCGGCGCTTTCGCGCCCGAGGCGGCCAAGTTGCGGTGCCGGTCGCCATGGTGGATACCACTGTCGAGGAAGCCAAGGCGAGACTGCGCGTCCGCGCCCGGACGCAGCGCGCCGAGATTTCCGCAATAGTGCGGGCCGACGCGGCCCAGGCTGCCGCCGACGCCTTCATCGAGGGCATAACGCTCGTGCCGTCCGACATCGTCGCCTTCTACTGGCCGATTCACGAAGAAATCGACTGCAAGCCGCTGCTGGCGCGCCTGATGGATAAGCTGCAGCCGATTTGCCTGCCGGTTGTTCGCGCGGAAGACGAGCCGCTGGAAATGCGGCTCTGGGAGCGGGGCGAGCCGCTCCATCCCTCGGGCCTCGGAACCTTGGCGCCGTCGGAACAGGCGCCCCGCGTCTATCCCGACGTGGTCCTTTTACCACTCCTCGGCTTTGATGCGACTGGCACCCGGCTCGGCTATGGCGGCGGCTATTATGACCGCACCCTGGCGATGCTGGAAAAGCGCCCGCGCATCATCGGCTATGCCTATTCAGCGCAGGAGATGCCCGCCATTCCCCGCCAGGCGCATGACTTGCCGCTCGATGCGGTGGTGACGGAAAAGGGCATCCGCCGCTTTGCGCCCGCGGACAGCGCCGCATGAGGCTGCTGTTCCTCGGCGATGTGGTGGGGCGTGCCGGGCGCGATGCCGTAACCGACCGCCTGCCCGGGCTCATCGCTGAGTACGGCTTCGACTGCGTCGTCGTCAACGGCGAGAACGCCAGCCACGGTCGGGGCCTTACCGAACAACACTTCCAGGGACTCAGGGACGCCGGCGCCGATGTGGTGACGCTGGGCGACCACGCCTTCGACCAGCGCGACACGCTGACCTATATCGGCCGCGAGCCAACGCTGCTGCGGCCCATCAACATGGCGCCCGAGGCCCCCGGCCGCGGCGCGGCGCTGATCGAAACGCGCGGCGGTTATCGCGTGCTGGTCATCAATGCGCTCGGCCGGGTGTTCATGGGGCCGATCGACGATCCGTTCCGCGCCGTCGAAGCCGCGGTCGCGGCGTGCCCCTTGGTCGAGCAGGCTGATGCCATCATCGTCGATTTCCACACCGAGGCCACCTCCGAGATCCAGGGCATGGGATTTTTCCTCGATGGCAAGGTGAGCCTTGTCGTTGGCACCCATACCCATATCCCCACTGCTGACTATCGCGTCCTGCGTGCCGGCACGGGGCTGATGGCCGATGCCGGCATGTGTGGTGATTTCGATTCCATCATCGGGGTCGAGCCGGACGAACCGCTCAACCGCTTCCTTACCGGCATTTCGCAGGGCCGCTTCACCCCATCCGAGGGCGAAGCCACGCTCTGCGGCGTCGCCCTCGAAACCGATCCGAAGACCGGGCTGGTCACAAAGCTCAGCCCCGTAAGAATCGGCGGCGTGCTGGCCCAGGCGCTGCCGCAGTTCTAAACCGGCGGACATCTTCACTTTTCACGTCGGCTTGCCTATAAGGCCGGTCCAAATCCAATCACTGCCGAGGTTCTCCCCGATGGCCGGCCATTCGCATGCCAAAAACATCATGCACCGCAAGGGCAAGAGCGACGCGGCGCGCTCCAAGGTCTTTTCCAAGCTGGCGCGCGAAATCACCGTTGCCGCCAAGCTCGGCGCTCCGGATCCAGCCTTCAATTCGCGCCTGCGTCTCGCCGTGGCGAACGCTCGCGCCTTGTCGATGCCGCGCGACAATATCGAACGCGCCATCAAGAAGGCCTCCGGCAGCGAAGGCGAAAACTACGAGGAAATCCGCTACGAGGGCTATGGCCCGGGCGGCGTCGCCGTCATCGTCGAAGCGCTGACCGACAACCGCAACCGCACCGCCTCCAATGTCCGCTCGTTCTTTTCCAAGAACGGCGGCGCCCTGGGCGAAACCAATTCCGTCGGCTTCATGTTCGATCGCGTCGGCGAGATTGAATACAAGGCCGCGGCCGGCACCGCCGACAAGGTGATGGAAGCCGCCATCGAAGCCGGGGCCGACGACGTCGAGAGCGACGAGGAAGGCCACTGGATCTATACCAGCTTCGAGAGCATGACGGACGTCGCAGGCGCGCTCGAAAAAGCGCTTGGCGAACCGGAGTCGGTCAAGGCGATCTGGAAGCCGCAGAACACGATCCCGGTCGATGCCGAAAAGGGCGCAACGCTGATGAAGCTCATCGGCGTGCTCGAAGACGACGACGACGTGCAGAACGTCTACGCCAACTTCGAAATGAGCGACGAGGACATGGCCAAGCTCGAGGCCTGAGCCGAGCTTCCCCTCGTCCGGGGCTTCGTGCCACCTTCTCCGCCGAATTGCGAGAAGGGGGCCGCCAGCCTGCTGGTGGGAGCCGGCAGGCTGCCTGCGCATTTCCCCATCAGTGTCGGTTCCAGATGCCCTGATGGGCGCGCACCAGCAGAGGGGTTCCACATGGGCAGCGGCCGGCTAGAAGCATTCAGCGATGGCGTGCTCGCCATCATCATCACCATCATGGTGCTGGAACTCCATCCTCCCCACTCGCCCGACCTCGCCTCGCTGTTGCAGGTCGCCCCACCCCTCCTCAGCTACATTCTCAGCTTCACCTATGTTGCCATCTACTGGAACAATCACCACCACATGTTCCAGACCGTCACGAGCGTCGACGGCAGCATTCTGTGGGGCAACAATCTGCTGCTGTTCTGCCTGTCGCTGATACCGTTCGCCACCCAATGGATGGGCGAGAATCATTTTGAAGGGCTGCCGGTTGCCTTTTACGGGCTGGTCCTGCTGCTGGCGGCCCTCGCCTACTTTCTGCTGGAGCGCTTGATCATCCGGCATGGTAAGAATTCAACCCTTGCCGCGGCGCTCGGGCCCGATTGGAAGGGCAAGATTTCACCGTGGCTTTACGCTGCCGGCATCGGCTTGGCGTTCGTAAACGCGGTGATCTCTCAAATCCTCTACGTCGCGGTCGCCCTGATTTGGCTGGTGCCCGACCGGCGGATCGAACGGCGCCTGGTGACGGAACCCGTCGACGACAAGTAGTTCGAGGACGGCGCAGCCCCAGAAGTGCCGCCATTGTCGTCTAGCCTTTGCAAATCGGGAGTAGATTAGCGTTCGGTTAAGTGCTCTTCCTTGCATGGAGCATTCGATGCGCAATACCGAACGACTTCTCGCTACCCTGTGCTTTGGCGGCAGCCTGATTGCCGGCGCCGAACATGTGACGCATTGGCTACTGGTCACGCCCCTGTGCTTTGGCGGCTTCACCATCGCCCAGGATCGGGCGGTCCGTCACCGGATCGGCTATCGCACGTGGCCCAGCGAGGCCTATGCCCGCTTCCTTCTCAATACCAACCTCTACCGCGCGCTGCGCAACAGCCTCGTCAGTGCCGCGATCTTTCTGGCTTCGGCCAGCGCCGCCTCGTTCTGGAGCTGATCGCCAAAAGGCGGGCGCGCAACTCAGGCTGTTTCGCCCGGCCAGATATTTGGCTATAGCTCGCCCCGTGATCTTTTAGCTTTTCGGATGGCAAGAATGGCCGGTTTCAAAACCCTCGACGACCTCGATCTCAAGGGCAAGCGCGTGTTGCTGCGCGCTGACCTCAACGTGCCGGTCGCCGACGGTAACGTGACCGACGCCACCCGCATCGAGCGCATCGTCGCCACTATCCGCGACATCATCAAGGCCGACGGCAAGGCTATCCTCCTGTCGCATTTCGGCCGGCCCAAGAACGGCCCCGAGGAAGAATTCTCGCTCGAGCAGGTGGTCCCGGCCATCGTCGAGGCGACCGGCCACCCGGTGGGTTTCATTGCGACCGACTGGAACGACGTGAGCAAGGCCAGCCAGGCGATCGATGAAGCCCCGGCCGGCAGCATTCTCGTGCTCGAAAACACCCGCTTCCACCCGGGCGAGGAAAAGAACGACCCCGAGCTCGCCAAGCGCATGGCTTCGCTCGGCGATGTCTATGTCAACGATGCGTTTTCGGCCGCGCACCGCGCCCACGCCTCCACCGAGGGGGTGGCGCACCTGCTCCCCGCCGCCGCCGGCCGCGCCATGCAGGCCGAGCTCGAAGCGCTGGAACGGGGCCTCGGCAAGCCGAAAAAGCCGGTGATCGCGCTGGTCGGGGGTGCCAAGGTTTCCTCCAAGATAGACCTGCTGGAAAATCTGGTCGGCAAGGTCGAGGCGCTGGTGATCGGCGGCGGCATGGCCAACACCTTCCTCTTCGCCCTCGGGCTGGAGGTGGGCAAGTCGCTGTGCGAAAAGGACCTCTCCGACACCGCCAACCGCATCATGGCAACTGCGGAAAAGTCCGGCTGCAGCATCATCCTGCCGGTCGATGCGGTCGTTGCGCACAAATTCGCCGCCCACGCCCCGCACCGCAGCTACGGCCTGGACGCCATGGACCCCGAGGGCATGATCCTCGATGTCGGCCCGCAGTCGATCGAGCGCATCAAGGGCGCGATCGACGAGGCCGCGACCCTGGTCTGGAACGGCCCCCTCGGCGCCTTCGAGTACGAGCCTTTTGATGCCGGCACCACTGCCGTCGCCAAGCACGCCGCGGCCCGCACCAAGGCTGGCAAGCTGGTATCGGTTGCCGGCGGCGGCGACACGG
Organism: Devosiaceae bacterium; assembly: GCA_035493835.1. GTDB lineage: Bacteria > Pseudomonadota > Alphaproteobacteria > Rhizobiales > Devosiaceae > DASZTU01. Next base: position 18,561 of record DATJHO010000016.1, on the reverse strand, counting down.
TCGCCGCTCTCGCCCATGCCGGCGTCAAGGACGAGTTCAGCTATGTCTCGACCGCCGGTGGCGCTTTCCTCGAATGGATGGAAGGCAAGACTTTGCCGGGCGTTGCGGCGCTGGTGCAGCAGTAACTTCGGGCACCTGCGCTCCGGGCCTCCCCCTCATCCGGCGCTTCGCGCCACCTTCTCCCACCAGGGGAGAAGGAAGAAAGGGCCGAGGCCGCGCCACCACTCCCCTCTCCCTTTGTGGGAGAGGGTGCCGGCAGGCGGTGAGGGGTGGGCCCAAACGCCGCACCACTATTCCAATGTCTAATCGAGGCGCCGACCCGGCCCAGCTACTATCCTCCGGCATGACATTCAGGGGATAGCAAAAATGGCCTCGCTTAACGCCGTCGCACAGAAGCTGGTGGGCCCTGGCAAAGGCATTCTTGCCGCCGACGAATCGGAACCCACCATCCTGAAGCGCTTTGCTTCCGTCGGGCTCACCTCCACTCCCGAGCTCCGGCGCGACTACCGCGAACTGCTGTTCCGCAGCCCGGCGATGAAATCATTCATTTCCGGCGCCATCCTCACCGAGGAAACGCTCGAGCAATCGACCCAGGACGGCACCCCCTTTCGGGCGATTCTCGGCGAGGCCGACATCATCCCCGGCATCAAGGTCGATAGGGGCACCTTTCCCATGCCGGGCACCAATGGCGAAAAAATCACCGAGGGCCTTGATGGGCTTCGCCAGCGCCTGACCAATTATCAGCGGCTGGGCGCAGGCTTTGCCAAGTGGCGCGCCGTCATCACCATCAACGAGCAGTCGCCCTCCCGCAACGCCATCCGCGCCAACGCGCATGTGCTTGCCCGCTACGCCATGCTCTGCCAGGAGGCCGGCATCGTTCCAGTAGTTGAGCCGGAGGTGGTGGGCGACGGCGAGCCGGGCACCCATTCGATCGAACGCTGCTTTGAGGTGACCCTCGAAACTCTCGAGACCGTGTTCAAGGAATTGCGCCTCGCCGGCGTCGATCTCTCCGGCATGCTACTCAAGCCCAACATGGTAACCCCGGGCATTTACGCAAACGAGCGGGCGAGCATAGACGAGGTGGCGCGCAAGACGCTTGAGTGCCTGCTGGCGACGGTGCCGGCCGCGGTCCCCGGCATCGCCTTCCTTTCCGGCGGGCAGTCGGACGAGGAAGCGACGGCCCATCTCAATGCCATGAACAGCATGGGCGAGCTGCCCTGGCGGCTCACCTTCTCCTACGGCCGCGCCCTGCAGAATGCAGCGCTCCGCCTCTGGCGCGGGCGATCGGAAAACGTACCTATGGCCCAAGCCGCCTTCGCCCACCGCGCCGAAATGAACAGCCTCGCCTCGCTCGGCCGCTGGAATCCGGACATCGATCGCGTCGCAGCGTAGCCCTGGCCGCGCCGCAAAGCCCCCTCCCCAGCCCCCCGCAAGGGGGAGGGTGTTCGGCTGAGTTTTTGGTAAGGGGCGGTGACCGGTAACCAGCACAGACCAGCACCCTCCCCCTTGCGGGGAGGGTTGGGGAGGGGGGGCTTGGCGGTTACCAAAAACCCGTCAACGATCCCGCACGATTGCCTCTCCACAGGCCCGGCGTGGCGAGTATAAGTCGGCTCCATGACAGAACTCTACCTCGTAGCCCCGGCGGACGCCGGGGCCAATGCCTTCGCAGAAACCCTCAAGGCGGTCCTGGCGAGAACCAGCGTCGCCGCGCTGCTGCTGCCGCGCGGCGGCCGGTCCGATGCCGACTATGAGAGCTTCGTCGCAGCGGCCCGCCCAATCGCCCAGGCGGCCGGCAGCGCGGTGCTGATCGAAGGCGAGCCGAAGCAAGCGATCGATCTCGGCGTCGACGGTCTCCACGTCGAGGGCCCGCTTGCGGCGGTCAAGGCCGCGGTCGCCGCCCTGAAACCGAACCTGATCGTCGGCGCCGGCGGCATCGTGTCGCGCCATGATGCCATGGCAAAAGGCGAACTGGGCGTCGACTACATCATGTTTGGGCCGCTTTTGTCGGGTGCTGTCACGCCCGAGGTCCGCGATTGGGCGGGTTGGTGGGCTGAGACCATGGAAATTTCGAGCATTCTTTGCGATCCCGAGACTGCGGCCGAGGCCGCCGATGCGGGCGGCTGCGAGTTCCTGGCCATCGGCGACAGCTTCTGGCGGTCGGCCGATCCGGTGTCCGCCATTGCCGCCCTTGCGGCGCGGTTGGAGAGCCTCTCGTGACGCGTCCCGCGGCCGCCGCGCTCGCCGTTCTTCCGCTTCTCCTCGTCCCGCCGGCTTTTGCGGCGACGAGCAGGGCGCCGTTTCCGCTGCCGGCACCGCTTCGCGACAGGCCGGCGGTGGCTCCCGCGGCAACCCCCGCTTCCGCCGCGTCGGCCTCGGCCGACGGCGGCCAGCAGCAGGACGCCCAGGATATCAGCAACCAGGTGTTCGGGCCGCGGATCAAAGTCGACGAGGCCTATGGCGCCTATCAGCGCGGCGCTTACCTCACCGCCCTCGCCCTCGCCCTGCCGCGCGCCCAGATGAACGATGCTGCCGCCCAGACGCTGATCGGCGAAATCTACGGTAACGGCCTCGGCGTCGCCGAAGACGACGGCAAGGCCGCCGCCTGGTTCAACATCGCCAGCCGCCATGGCGATATGCTCGCCGCCTTTGAATTGGCGATGCTCTACCAGAACGGCCGTGGCGTTCCCCAGGACGGCAAGCGCGCGGCCGAACTATTCACCCAGGCCGCCAATTCCGGCTACATGCCGGCCAAATACAACCTCGCCCTGCTCTACATGGATGGGCTCTATGTCCCGCCGAACATGATGAAGGCGGCTGGGTTGATGAAGGAGGCCGCAGACTCTGGCCTGGCCGAGGCGCAATACGACTACGGCACCATGCTGATGGAGGGCGGCGGCGTCGTTCCCGACGCCAAGCAGGGCGCCCACGAGATCGGCCTCGCGGCCGCGGCAGGAAATATTGCCGCCCAGGTGGATTATGCGACCATCCTTTATCTCGGCCAGGGGGCGCCGCGCGACCTCGCTGGCGCCGTGCGCTGGTACAAGCAGGCCGCCGATGCGGGCAACGCCGTGGCGCAGAACCGCTATGCCAAATTGCTGGCGGTCGGCGAGGGCGTCGATCTCGATCTCGAGCAGGCGGCCATGTGGCGCGCTTTGGCTCGCCGGCAGGGCTTGTCCGACCCCGTGCTCGACAAGCTTCTGGTCTCCATCCCGTCCGATGAGTTGGCCAAGGCCGAGGAATTGGCCCGTTTCTGGCCCTCGACGCCGCCGACCAATGTCGCCGAGGCCAGCCGCCCCGCTCCGCCCAGCACTGGCCATACTCTGCCGACCCCGGCGGAACAGGTGCCGCCCGAGAGCTCTGCAACCGCGGCAAGTGCGGCTGCAACCCCGGCGCCATCGCAAGACCCTTGAACCGCGGCTGCTTCTGCGGCAAGAAGCGGTTCGGCCGACTGGGCCGCTTTCCTCCCTCTGTCAGGCTGTTTCGATGCGCTCCGCCCTACTCAACGTCATGGTCAATGCCGCGATCAAGGCCGGCCGCTCGCTGACCCGCGATTTTGGCGAGATCGAAAATCTCCAGGTTTCCCGCAAGGGACCGGCCGATTTCGTTACCAATGCCGACAAGCGGGCCGAGCAAATCGTCTTCGAAGAACTGCAAAAGGCTCGCCCGACCTATGCCTTTCTGATGGAGGAAGGCGGCGAAGTGGCGGGCACCGACGGCCAGCACCGCTGGATCGTCGATCCGCTCGATGGCACCACCAATTTCATGCACGGCATTCCGATGTTTGCCGTCGCCATCGCGCTCGAGCGCGGCCAGGACATCGTCGCCTCGGTGATCTACAACCCGGTGATGGATGAGCTCTTCACCGCCGAGCGGGGCGGCGGCGCCTGGCTAGGCGACCGCAAGCGCCTGCGCGTCGCGGCCCGCAAGCATCTGGCCGATAGCGTCGTGGCCACCGGCATCAAGGTGACCGGCACCCCCGACGACGCCCTTACGCTACGCCAGATCTCCCAGATCGCGCCCGCCACCGCCGGCCTCCGGCGCACCGGCTCGGCCTCCACTGACCTTGCCTGGCTCGCCGCCGGGCGCTTTGACGGCTATTGGGAAGCCCGCCTCGCCCCCTGGGACGTCGCCCCCGGCTGGCTGATGCTGCGCGAGGCCGGCGGCACCATGACCGACTACGCCGGCACCCCCGGCAGCATCTGGAACGGCCAGGTCATCGCCGGCAACGAAGACATCCAGCGCCAGCTGCAAAAAATCATCAAGTCGGTGCAGTAGGCCGCGGTGCCCGGCTCTCGTGGTTCGACAGGCTCACCCTGAAGGCCTCGGATGCAGTACCCGGAGGACCTCATCCTGAGCTTGTCGAAGGACGAGTTCGGGCGACCAACACCGGCGGCGCCCCTCGCCCTACCCCCGCCGTATTTGACCGCTATCGAAAAACCGGTTGGTAGCGAATAATTGCCCGGCCCGTGTCGGCGCTAAGCCATTGTCACGTCTTTATGTTGTGACTATCTTCCCCTGACCCGTCCGAACCATTTTAGGCCCATGGCGCAAGCTTACGACCCATACCATCTGGCAAGTCCGGTCGTTTATCTGGTCAAGATCCTGATTTTCTTGATTATTGTTGCTTTGGTCGGGCTCATCATCAGCGGCCAGATCATCACCTTCTATTGGGCCAATCCATTCATCAACTCGCTGATTCTCCTCGTCGCGGCGAGCGGCATTTTCCTGAGTTTTCGCCAGATCATCCGGCTTTTTCCGGAGATCAAGTGGCTGAACTCGCTCCAGGATGGCGGCCTCAACGATGGGCGCCCGCCGGTTTTGCTGGCGCCGGTCGCCGGGCTGCTGCGCGACAGGCTCGGGGAGTCCGTGATTACGCCGGCCAGCATGCGCACCATTCTAGACTCGGTAGGTAACCGGCTCGATGAAGCCAAGGACACCTCGCGCTATCTCACCGGCCTACTGGTCTTTCTGGGCCTGTTGGGCACCTTTTACGGCCTGCTCCAGACGGTGACGTCGGTGGCAACCGTGATACAGGCGCTAAATGCCACTTCCGCCGACAGCACGACGCTGTTCAACAACCTCAAGGAGGGCCTGGTGGCGCCGCTGGGCGGCATGGGCACCGCGTTCTCGGCGTCCCTGTTCGGGCTCTCCGCCTCGCTGATCCTGGGCTTTTTGGACCTGCAGACCAGCCAGGCGCAGAACGCCTTCTATACCGACCTCGAAGACTGGATGACCTCGATGACCGAGCTCGACCATCCGGTCACCGCCATGCAGGCGACGGGCCTGGGCGTATCGGGCGACGAGATGCAGGCGCTGTTCGAGCAATTGGGCTCGACCATGCAACGCTCGGATTCGCAGCAGAACGCCATTCGCGCCATGGCCGAACTGGCGCGCGGCATCGACGGGCTGGTCAAGCACATCCGCGCCGAGCAGGACGATCTCAGGACCCATATCAGCGAGCAGAACCAAACCAACCGCAAGCTGCGCGAACTGATCGAGGCGATGCTGCGCGAGGATCAGAACGCGCGCGAGAACGAAAGGCGCGGCGGCTAGCCCGCGGCGACGGAGAGCACCATGCCTTCCTCCCGGATGCGGCGTAGCCAGGTCACCAATTACTGGCCCGGCTTTGTCGATGCGTTATCGAGCCTGCTTCTCGTCATCATCTTCCTGCTCTCGCTGTTCATGCTCGCCCAGTTCTTCCTCGGCCAGCAGATCAAGGGCAAGGATACCGCCCTCACCCGTCTCAATTCGCAGATCGCCCAGCTCACCAACATGCTGCAGCTGGAGCGATCCAACTCCTCGGACCTGCAGTCGCAAGTCGCAACCCTTTCCGCAACCCTTGCCTCGACCGAGGCGAGCAAGGACAAGCTTACCGCCCAGATCACGGCGCTCGGGAACGGCAGCGGCGACAAGGATGCCCAGATCGCCGGGCTGAATTCGCAGCTGGACAGCCAAAAGCAGCTTACCGACCAGGAAAACGCCCAGGTGGCGCTGCTTAACCAGCAGCTTGCCGCCCTCCGCACCCAGATCGCGGCGCTCGAAACCGCGCTCGATGCGTCTGAATCCAAGGACGCCGAGTCCAAAACCGCCATCGCCGATCTCGGCCGCCGCCTCAACCTGGCCCTGGCGCAGCGCGTCCAGGATTTGTCGCGCTATCGCTCGGATTTCTTTGGGCGGCTCAGGCAGGTGCTAGAGGGACGCGCCGACATCCAGGTGGTCGGCGACCGCTTCGTGTTCCAGTCCGAAGTGCTGTTCCCGGCCGGCCAGGCCACCATCTCCGACCAAGGCAAGCAGGAGCTGACGCAGCTGGCCGCCGCCTTCAGCGCCATCGCCAAGGAAATCCCCCCCGACATCAACTGGGTGCTGCGCATCGACGGGCACACCGACAAGCGGCCGATCTCGACGGCGCAATTCCCCTCCAACTGGGAATTGTCGGCCGCCCGTGCGATCGCGGTGGCAAAATTCCTCGTCGCGCAGGGCATCGATCCCAAGCGTTTGGTGCCGGCGGGCTTTGGCGACAATCGTCCGATCGACACCGGCGACACCGAAGAGGCCTACGCCAAAAACCGCCGCATCGAGTTCAGGCTGACCGACGGATAGACGGGCGGCGGAGACCTTCACGGCTGGCTGCGCCAGCGCCCGAGTCGAAGGAGCGAGGTCTTGCGCTTGCGGCCCATGGTTCGACAAGCTCACCATGAGGTGGGGTATTGTTGGCAGGCTGGCCAAGCTGTTTTGGGTTGCTGTTTTTCGCGCGGGCCACATTCTCAAGACCTCACCCTGACCCGTCGAAGGGCGAGGTCTCCCGCCGGCGGGATGTTGGCCCCATCGCTCATGCGTGAGCGGAACAGGCGTGGGGTCGGTTAAGCCCTGCTTACCGCATCTTCTAAAATTCGCTGCATCGCGGTGGTCGCGACGAAAGCATGTCGGCAGTGACCTTGACTGCCCCCTTGAAACCACAATCCCGGCAACGCATGTAGTAGCCATCATGCACTCGACCATCGATCCACACGCATTCAAAGCCAACCATCCGGGCCTGTTTCACTTCGGTGAGAAAGGGCTCTTCACGCTTGTAGGCATCGCCATTGTCAGCCTGGCAATTGTTTTTGGCGTCTACCTTGTCGCCGAAAATGCACTGCAGGCTTTTGTCGAGCTCGCTCGAAACGCGGCGTCCTGAGGGCGCCGTCCGGCGTCCGCGAGTGGTTCCACCGCCAGTGCAAAAAAGCGCCCGGCCCCTATTCAGCCGCCGTGGCTTCGTGGCGAAATTGCAGCTTGGCCAATTCGGCGTAGCGGCCGCCCTTCTTGACCAGCTGGTCGTGCGTGCCCTCATCGATCAGCTGCCCGTGGTCGAGCACCAGGATGCGGTCGGCATCACGAATGGTGGCGAGCCGATGGGCGATCACCAGTGAGGTGCGCCCCTCCATCAGCCGCTCCAGTGCGATCTGCACCAGCCGTTCGCTCTGCGCATCGAGGGCGCTCGTCGCCTCGTCGAGCAGCAGGATCGGTGCGTCCTTGATCAGCGCGCGGGCAATCGCCAACCGCTGCTTCTGGCCGCCCGAAAGCATGATGCCACGCTCACCCACCATGGTGTCGTAGCCGTTCTCGAGCTCTGCCACATAATCGTCGACCAGCGCCGCCTTGGCCGCGGCGCGCACTTCCTCATCCGTCGCCTCCAGTTTTCCAAACCGGATATTGTCCGCGATGGTACCGGCAAAGATCGTGGGCTCCTGCTCGACATAGGCGAACCGGCTTCTGAGCTCCGCCTGGTCGACTTCACGCACATCAAGGCCATCGACCTTCACGGTGCCAGCGGTAACATCGTAAAAGCGCTGCACCATGCCGAAGATGGTCGATTTGCCAGCCCCCGACGGGCCCACCAGCGCCACCTTTTCGCCCGGGCGGACGGCAAAGCTCACGTCGCGAAGCACCGGAATATTGTCGCGCACCAGATAGGCGAAATCGACGGCCTCGAAGGCTACGGTGCCCTGCGGCGGCTTTGGGAACGGCTTCGGCCTTGCCGGCGATGTCAGCCGCGGCTTGGTTTCGAGAATCTCGACCAGCCTTTCGGTGGCCCCCGCGACCGACTGGACCGTGCCGGCGAGATCGGCGAGTGCCGAGATCGAATTGGACGCCATGACGGCGTAGATCATGAACTGGGCGAGCTGGCCGCCCGTGGCCTGGCCGGCAATCACCAGATGCGCGCCCCACCAGACCAGGATCACGAGCCCGGCGGTTGCAACGAACATCATCACGCCGACCATGGCCGAGCGCGCGATCAGCCGAGTGGTCTCGGCGTTGTAGCTTTCCTCGGCGCGCGCGCCATATTGGCGCGATTGCTCGGGCTCCTGCACGAAGGATTTGATGGTTTTGCTGGCGCCCAGCGCTTCGGTCGCCATAGCCGACATCTCGGCAAGGGCATCCTGCGCCTTGCGCGACATCCGGCGCAGGCGCCGCCCGATGACGAGCATCGGGATAGAAACGATGGGCGTGATCACCACCACGGCCAGCGCCAGATAGAAGCTGGTCAGGAACATCAGCACCACCGCGCCCGCCAGGGTGACGATGTTGCGTAGCAGCGAAGAGAGGCTGAAGCCCACCGCCGAACGGATGGTTGCGACGTCGCCTGTCAGCCGCGAGGTCAGCTCGCCGACCCGGTGGGTGTCGTAAAAGGTGGAATCGAGCGTCAGCAAATGGTCGAAAACGCTGCGCCTGATGTCGGTCAGCACCCGCTCGCCCAGCACCGAGACGAAATAAAAGCGCGCCGAACTGGCGATGGCCATGACGGCCGCAGCGCCTACAATGGCCCAGCCGTAATGGGTGACCGCATTGATGTTGCCGGCCGAAAAGCCGCCATCGATCACCTTGCCGGCATAACTCGGGATGATGAGCTGCGAGATGGCGCTGGTCAGCAGGAACACCAGCATCAACCCCAGCCGCCATGGATAGCGCAGCAGGAAAGGCAATAGCCGACGCAGCGGCTGCATCGTGTAGCTGGTCGATCTGGATCCTGCCGCCCCTGCTTTGCCAGTGGCCTGCCGAACCCGCTCGCGCATGGTGCGGGGCGTTCTCAAAGCGCCCCCTAAATAGGGAAGAACCACATTTGCCGCAACTCGTTTGGCGCGAAACCGAACAGTTGCGAGTTCCCCTTGCCTCCGGGCAACATCTTCTGTAAAAGCCGCGCAACGGTCAAAGAGTTGGCTCCGGGCGCTGCGGCGCCCGTTTGATTTCGGGGTTCCCCATGAAGAAAGATATCCATCCGGACTACCACATGATCACTGTGGCGACGACGGACGGCAGCACCTATCAGACGCGCTCGACCTGGGGCAAGGAAGGCGACACGCTGCAGCTCGACATCGACCCCAAGACGCACCCCGCCTGGACCGGCGGCACGGGCCAGCTGATGGACCGCGGCGGCCGCGTCTCGCGCTTCAAGGAGCGCTTCAAGGGCATTCTCGGCAGCTGATTGCAGCTTGTCAAAATTCAGTTTTGCAGAAGCCCGGCCATGAAGCCGGGCTTTTGTTATTTGGCTCGTGGCGGCCCTTGAGCGCGCCCCAAGGCACCGAGGGTCAGGGTGGGGTCGTTTAGGGCCCTATTGCTTCAGCCTGACATAGGCGGCGCGCAGCCGCGCCAGCTGGTCGGCGACGCCGTTCTCAGCCGCCTCGGCCGGCGGCTCGGCGATGCCGCGCTCGAGCTTGTCGAACTGCATCACCTTTTCGAACAGGCGATCGCCGCGGTCCATGAACGTCTTGAGCGCCTCGGGCAGGCCGGTAAAGCCAGGGCCGCCGCGTTCGGCCGGTGTCTCCGAAAACTTGACCTTTTCCTTTTCGATCCGGGCATTTTCGGCAGTGATCTCACCCTCGTTGACGGCCCGCTGCAGCAGCAGCCACGATGCAATCTGCATTAGCCTTGTGGTCAGCCGCATCGATTCGGTCGCGTAGGCGAATGCCACCTCGCGCGGCAGCCCGCGGGTCTCTTCCCGACCGCTGCCATCGAGGTAGGCAGCAACCTCCTCGATCAGCCCCATACCCTCGCGATAGAGCAGGTTGAAGCCGCCCGATGCCACGATACGGGGCCCGATTGCGATCGCCTGGCCATTATTGTTGCCGTCGCCCACGGTCCACCTCGATAGAAAATATGCCCAGCCATGCTACGCGCATTGGCGGCGGTCGTCATCGATATCATGCCCGAACCGTTGCGGCGCGCTTAACCGAGCGCTGCCCCTCCCCTGCCGGAAAAGAAAAAGAGCCGTAAAAACGGCTCTCGAGAGTTGACAGGGAGGCGTCAAACAGAGGGAAAAACCACTCTGTAAGTCCAGAAACTGGACAGGTTCAAAGTTAACGCAGTGCAATTAATTGTGAGTTAACAGAGCGAGGTTTCTTAACCCTACCGAATTTTTCCGCTGCTCTGATCCTTCCCTCACAACCTGAAGAGCGAGTCCGCCGCCGACCGCGTCTTCTTTCGCGCCTCGACCGCATGCTTCAGCCGTTCGATCTCGGTCTCGAGCAACTCGATCCGCATGGTGAGTTCATCGACCGACATCGCATCGAGCGGCATGCCGACTTCGTGTGCCTTCGGTCTGCGCACAACATCGTCATCGTCCATGGGGGCATCCTTTCCGTCTTTTTCGCCATATTGCACTCCCTGGGAGTTGCCGGGCAAGGTCCAGCCATCCCACAGTGACTTACCTTGAAGGTTCCTGAACTTGACGGAGACCACATGCTGCCGACCGAAATGCTGAGCATCGACATCACTACGCCGGGCGGCCCGGAAGTGCTGCGTCCGCGCACCATTGCCGTGCCACAGCCGGGGCCGGGCGAGATACTGATCCGGGTGGCGGGCGCCGGCGTCAATTCGCCAGACGTACAGCAGCGGCGCGGCCGCTACGATCCGCCGCCGGGCGCGTCCCCGATCCTCGGCCTCGAAGTCGGCGGCGTGGTTGTGGCCCTTGGCGAAGGGGCGAGCCGTTACGCGCTGGGCGAGCAGGTCGTGGCGCTGTGCAATGGCGGGGGCTATGCCGAATTTGTCGCCGTCCCCGAGGGCCAGGTGCTGCCATTGCCGACAGGCTGGGGCCTGCTTGCCGGCGCCGCCTTGCCGGAAACGTTTTTCACCATCCAGCAGACGCTGGTGCTGCGTGCGGGTCTCTCGGCCGGCATGAACGTGCTGATCTATGGCGCCGCGGGAGGGCTTGGAGGCGCCGCCATTTCGATCTCTCGAGTTTATGGCGCAAGACCCATTGCCATTGTCTCCTCGCCGGAAAAGGCCGCCTACGCCGAGAGCCTCCACGCCGCTGCAACCATCGACCACCGGCGGGAGAACGTGCTGGAGCGGGTCAGGGAATTGACCGACGGACGGGGCGCCGATCGCATCGTCGATATCGTGGGCGGGCAGAACCTCGAGCAGAACCTCGAGGCGGTGGCCCTCGAAGGAGTGATCCTCCAGTTGGCGACGCTGGGCGGCGGGCTGGCCGAGATCAACGCCGGAAAAATCGTCGCCAAGCGGTTGTCGATCCTCGGCTCGACGCTTCGGCCACAGCCACGCGAGGTCAAGGCTGCGATCGCCGACAGCCTCCTGGCAAAAGTCTGGCCCGCCTTGAACGAGGGGCGGCTCGTCCCTCCCCGGCTGAAATATTTTTCGCTCGAAGAGGCCGTTGCTGCCCATGAGGAGATGGAAAAACGTGAGCACTTCGGCAAGATCGTGCTTGTGACCCGGTTCGGCGAAAGCTTTCGCTGATCTTGGGCGGGGCAGCGTAAGTCCTTGGTAACCACAACGCCATTGCAGCAATCCGGCCAAGCGCCTATATTGTGTGCATCCCCCTCAGCATGACGCAACGAGGCGGAGCGGTCCGGATGATAGCCGGCCGCCCCTGAGAGAGAGTTTTAAGCTATGGCCACACCCCTTCTCATGCCCAAGGCGACCGCTGTTTGGCTGGTCGACAACACATCGCTGAGCTTCGAGCAGATCGCCGCGTTTTGTGGACTGCACCCTCTGGAAGTGCAGGGCATTGCCGATGGCGACGTCGCCGGCGGCATCATGGGCGTCAACCCCGTTCAGAACGGCCAGCTGACGCGCGAGGAGATCGCTGCCGCCGAGGCCGATCCGAACTATCGCATGAAGATGAGCGAGCCCAAGGTGCGCGTGGCGCAGGCCAAGCGCAAGGGCCCGCGCTACACCCCCATTTCGCGCCGCAACGAGCGTCCCAACGCCATCAAGTGGCTGTTGCGCAGCCACCCCGAGCTCAAGGACGCGCAGATAATGCGCCTGGTGGGCACCACCAAATCGACCATCGAGTCGGTGCGCGAGGGCACGCACTGGAATTCGGCAAACCTTGCCATGATGGACCCGGTGACGCTCGGGCTCTGCTCGCAGATCGACCTTGATCTTGAGGTTTCGCGCGCCAGCAAGGGCGGCGTTGCCGGCCCCGAGGAGGCCCAGCAGGGCACCATGCTCCTCACCGCCGAAGAGGCGATGGCTTCGGCCGGCAGCCGCGGCCATGGCTCCTCGCCGGAAGACCAGGACCACCAGCGGACCGAGCACGAGGAAGAGCTGCACGCCGACTCCGTGTTCGCCAAGCTGAAGTCGCTGAAGCGCGACGACGACGATCAGTAAGTATTGAAGGGGGGCTAGGGCCCACCCTCACCCGCCTGCCGGCACCCTCTCCCGCAAGGGGAGAGGGAATTTGTGGCACGGCCTTGCCTCCTTCTTACTTCTCCCCTCGCGGGAGAAGGTGGCGCGTAGCGCCGGATGAGGGGCTCCGGGGCTCATCCGATCTCGCGGCCTTTTGCGGCGCAATTCAGCCTCTCCCGACCTCATGGCGAGCCTGTCGAACCAAGAGGTCGTTGGCACCGCGTGCAGCATCCTCGTCCTTCGACAAGCTCAGGATGAGGGGGGGGTAACGCGACAGATGTCCGAACAACGCTCCCCTTCAGCCAGACAACAAAAAAGGCCGGAGGATTTCCCTCGGCCTTTCGAGGCTGACGAAAAATAGCTTACTAAGCGGCGGTGTGACGTTGCTGCTTGTTCAATTCGTCCTTGAGCTCGAGTTTCTTGCGCTTGAGCGCAGCGATGAGCAGATCATCGCGCGTCAAATGCGTCATCTCCTCCTGGATCTGGCGGTCGAGTTCCTGATGACGCCGCTCGAGCGCGGCGATGTGGCCTTCAGTTGTCATTGACAACTCCTTTCCAGCTTTCGGACGCACCGATCGTCACAAAAACTTAATGGCTTGTCGATGACCGATCGGGTCAGTTGAAAACAGGATGCAAATCTTTTGCCTTTACGGTAGGCCAAGCGCAATTTGATGATCGCGTATCCAGCAAGTTGGGTCGATCGATGCTGCCTCTGACCAAGGAACAGGAAGCGGCCCTCGGGCTGGAGCTTGCCGCCAAGCGGCAGGAACATGCCGATCTCGACGCTGCCATATCCACCCTGATCGCCACGGGCGTCGCTGACCAGATGCTGGTGCAGCGGCTGAAAAAGCGCAAGCTGCTGCTCAAGGACCGCATCCTGCAGCTCGAACAGATCCTGCTGCCCGATATCATTGCCTGACCGCCCAGGACCACCCGGCCATTCGAAAATCGCAACCCTGCCATGCGGCGCAGCGCTCCCTGCGTCAGTTGGTCGCATGCTAGAAGCGACCGACCGTCGGTCAGTTACGACCCGCAGCGAGGAGGATCCGAATGCGAGTGGTGAAGTCGGCAATCATACGCAAGCAGGAGTTGCTCGACGCAGCGATGCGCCTGATCGCCGCCAAGGGATACGATGAGACCTCGGTCAGCGACGTCATCGCCGAGGTCGGCATTTCAAAGGGCGCCTTCTACCATCACTTCGATTCCAAGGAGGGGCTGATCGAGGCGCTGGCGGAGCGCTACGCCGCCGAGTCCGCTGGCCGTGCCCAATCGCTGCTGGAGGACGAGACCCTCGACGCTTTCGAGCGCCTCAGCAGCTTCCTCAGCCGCCTGCGCAACCAGAAGGCCGAGGTTGCGCCTGAGCTTTTCGCCGCTTTCGCCCCGATCTTCCGACCGGAAAACATTCGGCTCTACGAGCGGACCCAGTCTGCCGCGAACGCAATCATCCGGCCGATGCTTGCTCGGATCATTACCGAGGGCGTGGCCGAGCGGACCTTCGACACCAGCGATCCGGAAGGGGCCACGGACATCATCCTGCATCTGATGACGTCCAACCGCCCCATGATCGCCGCTCTCTATGCAGCCAGGACGCCGGACCAGTTCGAGGCGCGCCTCAGCCGGCTGGTGGAGCGGATGCGCTATCTCGGCACCGTCATCGACCGCATCCTCGGCATTCCCGAGGGCAGCATCGAATTGACGGATCAGGAATCGGTCTGTGCCTTTTCGGAGAGCTGGCACGGTGCGGCGGTCGCCGCCGAGTAGGCGGTCGGCATCGAGGCTTGCCGCCCCGGACCATTTCGGCTACAGCGCGGCTTTGCGCCAGCAAGCGGAACCGGCCATGCTGACTTCGCCTCCCGTTGCCATCATCATGGGCAGCCAGTCTGACTGGCCGACAATGCGCCATGCCGCCGAAACCCTCGATACGCTCAAGATCGAATACGAGGCGCGGATCGTTTCGGCCCATCGCACCCCACGCCGCCTCTACGAATTCTCCGCGAGCGCCAAGCAGGAGGGTTTCAAGGTGATCATCGCCGGGGCCGGCGGGGCAGCGCATTTGCCCGGCATGATCGCCTCGATCACTCCCCTCCCCGTCTTCGGCGTGCCGGTTCGTTCCAAGGCCCTCTCCGGGCAGGACAGCCTCTTGTCGATCGTGCAGATGCCGGCCGGCATCCCCGTGGGCACCCTCGCCATCGGGGAAGCGGGCGCGACCAATGCGGCCCTGCTCGCCGCCGCCGTGCTGGCGCTGAGCGACCCCGAAGTCGAAGCCTCGCTGGCGCAGTTCCGCCTGAATTTGACCGCCAGCGTGCCGGAATTCCCGAGCGATGATGCCGAATAATGCGCCACTGCCGCCGATGAGCACCATCGGCATTCTTGGCGGCGGCCAACTCGGGCGCATGCTGGCGCTCGCCGCCGCCCGGCTGGGGATGCGAACGCATATCTTCTGCCCGGATCCCGAGAGCCCGGCCTTCGACGTAACGCCACGGAAAACCGTCGCCGCCTATGACGACGAGGCGGCGCTCGCCGCCTTTGCCGATGCCGTGGACGTCGTGACCTATGAATTCGAGAACGTGCCGGTCGCGACCGCCCGCTTTCTCGCCAGGCGCAAGCCGCTATTCCCCGGCGCCGATGCGCTCGAAATCGCGCAGGACCGGCTGAAGGAAAAGGCGTTTATCGCCGGATTGAACATTCCGGTTGCCTCTTATCACGCGGTGGAAACCCTCGCAGAGTTGCACCACGCGCTCACCGCGCTCGGCGCGCCCGCTGTGCTCAAGACCACACGCCTTGGTTATGACGGCAAGGGCCAGCGCATCATCAGCGTGCCCGCCGAGCTTGAGGCGGCCTTCGCGGCACTTGCGCCAAAACCGCTGGTGCTCGAAGCCTTCATCCCGTTCGAGAAGGAAGTCTCGGTGGTGGTGGCCCGTGGCATTTCGGGCGAAGTGCGCGCCTTCGAGCCCGCCGAGAACATCCACCGGCATCACATTCTCGCGACGAGCACGGTACCGGCCGCGATCTCCGCCGACCTCGGCATCGCGGCGCGAGAAGCCGCCGCCGCGATTGTCGACGCCCTCGGCTATGTCGGGGTGCTCGGGGTGGAGTTCTTCGTCACCGGCGACGATCTCCTGGTCAATGAGATCGCCCCGCGTGTCCACAATTCCGGCCACTGGACCGAGGCCGTTTGCATCACCGACCAGTTCGAGCAGCATATCAGGGCGATTTGCGGCTGGCCGCTCGGCGATCCGAAACGCCTCGCGGACGTGGTGATGGAAAACCTCGTCGGCGACGACGGCCTCGAGTTCCCGGCGCGGCTGGGCCCCGGCATCCGCCCGCACCTCTACGGCAAGCACGAAGCGCGGCCCGGCCGGAAGATGGGGCACCTCAATCACGTCGGCCGCATGCCTGCGGCGAAATAGCTGCATTCTTCTGCCGCAATCCCATGGACACTGGCAGAGGCTTCTGCTATTGACGCGCACCACGGTGATCGGCCCTGCCGGTCGGCGTTGAGACATTTTGGGCTCGACGCTCCACTCCAACACTGATGATGCGGTTCGAAAGGGCGGTTGGCGCTTGCAAGTAGTCGTTCGCGATAACAATGTGGATCAGGCGCTTCGCGCGCTGAAGAAGAAGCTCCAGCGCGAAGGCGTTTTTCGCGAGATGAAGCTCCGCAACTATTACGAGAAGCCCTCTGAAAAGAAGGCTCGCCAGAAGGCCGAGGCCGTTCGCCGCGCCCGCAAGCTGGCCCGCAAGCGTGCCCAGCGCGAGAGCGGTGTGCCCGCGCCCGCCGCCGCCGCCCGGCCGCAGCCGCGCGCGTGAGAGCGTCTCTCTACTGATAAAAAAAATGCCGTCCTTCGGGGCGGCATTTTTGTTTTCGGTGCTGCCGGCGTGGCGTCGGCGTTCGGTCGCATCCCTTGCCACATCGTCATCCCCGGGGCTTGCCCCTGGGGCCCATGCTGCCATGCCGGTGGCTGGAGTGGCATTGGCTCGGCGTAGATGACGGTCAGAGCCCGACCATGTGTGACATGGTTGCTCTTGCGGCCGGCCCGACAACGTGTCGATTTAAGGAACCATAAACAAACCAGAGGGGACAGGGACGATGGTTAAGCGTTTGATTCTCGCATCGCTGGCAGCCGCCGCCATGATGGTTGGGATTGGCCATGCCGAGGCAGCACAGGGCCGCGTTCAGGTGGGGCGGCTCGCCTGCAATGTGGCGCCCGGCATCGGCTTCATTATCGGGTCTTCCAAGCCGCTGGTCTGCTACTTCTATCGCGACGGGCATCGCACCGAGACCTATCACGGCGACATCAACAAGCTTGGCCTCGATGTCGGCTTCACCGCCCTGACCCATATCGAGTGGCTGGTCTTTGCCGCCACCCACACGCGCTACACCCCCCATGCGCTCGCGGGCAATTATGCCGGCGCCTCGGGCGAAGCGACGTTCGGGGTCGGCCTCGGCGCCAATTGGCTGGTCGGCGGTTCACATCGCAGCTTCGCGCTGCAGCCGGTGAGCGTACAGGCCCAGGCCGGCCTCAACCTGTCGGTCGCCTTCTCGAGCCTGGCGCTGCGCTGAGGTTTTTGCACCTCACCTACCCCGCCCGAAACGGGCGGGGTTTTCTTGTTGCACGGCTTGCGTTCCACCGCTCCCTCCCCTTGCGGGGCGGGTGAGCGCGGTAGCGTCCGGGGGGGGTGGACCCCGCAACTTCGGTCAGCTTTTTGTCGCCGTCCCCGGAACGGGCGCGGCTTTCGCTGCGGTGCCGCCCACTCCGTTCTCGACATCGGTGAAGAACGTCTTGGCCTTGTCCCAGATGCCGTCTTTCCACAAATCGTCATGGTCGGCGCCGGGCACGATCCACAGGCCATACTTGTTGGGCACAAGGTCATAGACCGCCCGGCCGTGATGCACGTCGATGGTGTGGTCGTCGTCGCCATGCGCCACATAGACCGGCGCCTTGACCGCCCCGATCCAATCCTTGACCGGGAACTGGTCCTGCATCAGCCAATGGACGGGCATATAGGGGTATCGGTCGAATGCGACGTCTACCGCGGAAAGAAACGGGGTTTCGAGCAGCAGCGCCTCTGGTTCGCGCCGGCTCGCCACATAAGTCGCGGGCCCCGAGCCGAGCGAACGGCCCCAGACAACGATGGGAAACCCCTTGCCTTTAAGCCAGTCGTAGGCGGCCAGCGCATCATCGAGGACATGCTGCTGGGTGATCGTCCCCGGCGATGCCGGAAAGCCGCGATAGTCGAAGGCGAGAAAGCCATAGTCGTCATTGACCCAGGCCTCGAAGCGCGGGTGCTCCGTCGAAAAGCTGTCGGCGTTGCCTTTGTAGTAGAGGATCACTGGCTTGCCGGCCCCGGGCGGCTGGTACCAGCCATTGACCGCGGCATTATCCGAAGTCGGAATGCTCACCGCCTGTGCCCGGCTCAGCGCCGTATCCGCGAGCGCAACCACCACGTGCCCGGGATCGTATTCAAAGTCGCGCTGCTTGAAATAGAGGACGCCCATTGCGGCGAAGTAGATGACAACCACTGCCGCAACCAGCAGGAGAACGAGACGCCGCAAGATCCTCATGACTGCTCCTGATCGGGGAGCGGAAGTCAACCCGATCAGGATCGATCAAGCAAGGGGGCTACAGCTCGCTCAGCGTCTTCTCGATTGCCATCGCGAATACTTCCTCGGGTTGGGCGCCCGACATGGCGTATTTTTCGCCGAAAATGAAGAACGGCACGCCGCTGATGCCCTGGCCGGAGGCATCGCGGGCCAATTGTTCGGTGATCGCCAATTCCCGCGGATCGGTGATCAGCCGTACGGCCTCGGCGCGCTCGAACCCATGCGCCACCGCGAGATCGGCTAGCACCTCGTCGTCATTGATCAACCGGTGCTCGAGGAAATAAGCCTCGGCGATGGCCTTGGCGAGCGCGTACTGCGTCCCGAGGGTCCGGGCC